>CAZAWM010000079.1:0-2872 GCA_964488605.1 uncultured Steroidobacteraceae bacterium
GAAGCGGACGCCGAAGCCCTCGAGATCGTCGCGGATCTCGGCCATCATCGCGTCGAGACCGTGTTGCAGCACGCGCTCGAAAGCTGCCTCGCCCAGCAATTCCCGTGCGCGCGCGATCAAGGCGTCGACATACTCGTCCTTGTCGCCGGCCGGGGCATCGCGGGGCAGGCCGGCGAAGACCTCGGTCGCCGTTCGCTGCAGAGCCTCGCCTTCGCGCGCACGCAGCGATGCGGCGACGGGGCGGACGTAGTCGCCGCGGTACGCGTTCTGAGGGAATGCGAAGCGCTCGCCACCGAGTTCGAGGTAGCGCAACCAGACGCTGACGGCGAGGATGTCCATCTGGCGCCCGGCGTCGTTGATGTAGTACTCGCGATGCACCGAGTAGCCGGCGGCTTCGAGCAGGTTGCCCAGTGCGGCCCCATAAGCGGCCTGACGTCCGTGACCGACGTGCATGGGCCCGGTCGGATTGGCCGAGACGAACTCGAGGTTGACCTTGCGCCCGCCGCCTGCGGTGCTGCGGCCATAACGCTCGCCAAGCTCGACCGCCCGCGCCAGTTCACGCACGTACACGTCGTCGGCGAGAAAGAGGTTGATGAAGCCGGCGCCGGCGACCTCGGCCCGTGAGAGCAGCGTCGAGTCGGGCAGCGCTGCGACGATCGCCTCGGCGAGCTCGCGCGGCTTGCGGCGCGTGAGCTTGGCGAGACGCATGGCGACGTTGCAGGCGAAATCGCCGTGCGCGGGGTCGCGCGTGCGCTCGAGCGTGAGCCAGTCCGGCTCGATGGAGATTCCGCCGAGACTGGGCGCGACCCTGTCGAGGGCCGCGGCGATCAGGCGCGTGAGGTCGTGTTTCAAGGGCTATGGATCCTGCGCAGGCTTTGCAGCGGTGCCACCGCGCGGCGGCCGCGCGAAAGGCGCACATGATACGGACTGGTTCGAAGAGGTCGAGGGGTCAGAACAGATCGAGCGGATCGACATCGATCGCCCAGCGGACCCGGCGTGCCTCGGGCAGCGCCTCCACGGCCGCTACCCAGGCGGTCAGGAAGCGGTGCAGCACAGGCCGGTCGGCGCATTCGAGCAGCAGCTGGGCATGGTGCCGGCCGGCCCGCCGGGCCATGGCGGCTGGCGCCGGCCCTAGCAGGCGCAGCGTCCTCGGTATCGGCGCTGCACCAGGCTGCGCCTCGGCCGCAGCGCGAGCGGCGCGCAGGAAGCCCATCGTCGCTTCGGGAGCGGCCGCCGAGGCACGCAGCGCAGCGAGTCGCGAGAACGGTGGCCAGCCGGCGGCGCGGCGTTCGGCGAGCGCGACGCCCGCGAAACCGTCGTAGCCCGACGCGAGCAACTGGGTCAGCAGCGGATGCTCGGGGTACTCGGTCTGTATCAGCACCTCTCCCTGGCGCTGTGCCCGGCCGGCCCGGCCGGCCACCTGGACGATGGTCTGCGCGAGACGCTCTGCGGCACGAAAATCGGTGCTGAAGAGCCCCTGATCGGCATTGAGGACGAGTACCAGCGTGACTTTCGGAAAGTCGTGACCTTTGGTCACCATCTGCGTGCCGACCAGAATGCGTGCCTCGCCGCTCGCGATACGACCGACCACGCTCTCGAGTTCACCGGCGTCGCGCACGACGTCGCGATCCATTCGCGTGATCGGTGCGGAAGGAAAGAGCTCGGTGAGCGTCTCCTCGACGCGTTCCGTGCCCTGTCCGACTGGCTTGACGGCATAGCCGCACTGAGGGCACTGGCGCGGCAGCGGTCGCTCGGCGCCGCAGTGATGGCACTGGAGTTTCGCGGCGCCCCGGTGCACGGTGTAGCGCGCGTCGCAGTTCTGGCAGGGTGCAATCCAGCCGCAGGCGGTGCAGAGCAGCGTCGGCGCATAGCCGCGCCGGTTGAGGTAGACGAGCACCTGACCGTCCTCGCCAAGGTGGCGCTCGATCGCGGCGATTGCCGTGGTCGAGAGACCCGCGTGCAGCGTCTCCTGTCGCAGATCGACGAGACGCAGCCTCGGCGGCGGCGCCTGATCGCCGCGGCGTGACAGGACCACGCGGCGATAGCGACCGAGCGCGACGTTCTGCAGGGTCTCGAGCGAAGGCGTGGCCGATCCGAGCAGAACGGGCCGGTTCTGCATCTGCGCGCGCATCACCGCAACGTCGCGTGCCGAATAGCGGAAGCCGCCCTCCTGCTGCTTGAAAGAGGCGTCGTGCTCCTCGTCGACGACGATCAGGCCGAGGTCCGGCACGGGTGCAAACACGGCTGAGCGCGTACCCAGCACGATACGGGCCTGTCCCGACAGCGCCGTGCGCCAGGCGTGCAGCCGCTCGGCGTCCGTCAGTCCCGAGTGCAGCACGGCCAGCGGCACCGTGAAGCGCCGCGCGAAGCGGCTCACGAGCTGCGGTGTCAGGCCGATCTCGGGCACGAGCACGAGCGCGCGGCACCCGCGTGCGAGCGTATGGGCGACGGCATGCAGATAGACTTCGGTCTTGCCGCTGCCCGTGATGCCGTGCAGCAGCACGGCGTGGTACTCGTCGGGACGCCCGCTGACGGCGGCAACCGCCGCAGCCTGCTCGTCGGTCAGCGCCGGCGGCTCATCGCGGATTTCGCTGGTCGGATCCTCACGACCCGCGAAAGGCTGGGCCGACGATTCGCCCGGGGCGATCCAGCCGCGGGAGGCGAGTGCGCTTGCGCTGTCGCGCCAGTTGCCGAGTTCGGCGCCGAGCGTTCGAGCATCGACGCCGTGGTCTGAGGCGCTCGCGAGCCGCTCGAGCAGGGCGCGCTGCTTCGGCGCGCGCCGAGGCTGTCCGGCTCGAAGCGCGACCTCGCCCTCGTGCGTCAGGTGCCAGCGCTCGATCCGCTCGTACGTTGCGGCTCCGGCGCGCGCGAG
>CAZAWM010000079.1:2882-12970 GCA_964488605.1 uncultured Steroidobacteraceae bacterium
GCGAGGCGCGGCAGGGCGGCGGCCAGTACCTCGCCGATCGGGTGGTGATAATAGTCGGCACACCAGCGCAGCAGGCCCAGCAGCGGCGCGTCGAGCACGGGCGTCGCGTCGAGCAGCGCATCCACACTGCGGAGTCGCTCGGCGGGCAGGTCGCTGTGATCGGTGATCTCGACGACCACGCCGACCTCGCGGCGACGGGCGAAAGGGACCCGTACGCGGGTCCCGGGCGCGGCGATTCCGCAGCCGGGCGGTGGTGCCCGGTAGTCGAACAGCAACCGCAGCGGTGTGTCGAGCGCAACGCGCAGGATCATCGTGGGTGGCGGGCAGCCGACGTCGAACCGATGCTTGTCCACAGAAATTGTGGGTAAGTCTGTGAGCGAGAGCGGCCTCCGCGGCGCAAATTACGGTTTTTGCGGCGGTTTGCGCAGGTCTGCGCGGTTTCTGACCAGTGCGCAAAAAAATCATGTTCATCAGTGACTTGCATGTTAAGCACGGGCGCACGGGATACATTTATGACAAACACGTGAAGCACGTTTTGCAACAGTGTTTGTAAGTGCTTGATTCATGTTGGTCGCGCCATCGAGCAGGGACGGGTCAACCACGGCGCCGCGACCGCGTTCTGGTCGCCATGAGCTCAATAGCTGCTACGCTCGGCCCCGTTTATAGCATGCCGGCCGCCCGCCGCGGCCCACGGGACGTGGCCGCCACGAACTCCGAATACCGCACTCTCGAGGCTTTTCTGGCCGGCATCGAGCGCAAGGCCTTCAAGATCGCGCAACTCGCGCTCCGCAACGAGGACGACGCGCTCGATGCGGTCCAGGATGCGATGCTCTCGCTGGTGCGCAGCTACGCAGCCCGACCCAGCGAGGAGTGGAAACCGCTCTTCTACCGTATCCTCGATAACCGGGTGCGCGACATGCAGCGTCGTCGCACCGTCAGAGGCCGAGTGATGGCCTGGCTGCCGACGCGTGCCGCCGAGGACGACGAGGTCGACGATCCGGTTGCCGCTGCGGCGGACCACGAACCCGCCGTCGTCGACAGGTTGCAGATGGAAGAGGCAATCGGCGCACTCGAGGATCGCATCGCGGCGCTGCCGGCGCGTCAGCGTCAGGCGTTCCTGCTGCGCAATTTCGAGGGTCTGGACGTCGCCGCGACCGCGGTGGCGATGGGCTGCTCGGAGGGAAGCGTCAAGACGCACTATTTCCGCGCGCTGCAGGCGCTGCGCGCCGAACTCGGAGAATTCTGGTCATGAGCGAACGCGACAGCGACGGCAACGAATTCGAGCGCCGCATCCGTGCCGCGCTCGAGCAGAGCGTCGAGCGGCTCGATGCGCGTACGCGCTCGCGGCTCAATCAGGTGCGCCACCGGGCACTGGCGGAGTATGCCGCGCGCCGCGCCTCGCCGTGGCGTCGCTGGATCGGCGCCGGGTCACTGCTGCCGGCCGGCGCGGTCGCCGCCGCGGCGCTGGTCGCGATAACGATCTGGAATGCACCGCGTGGACTCGAGCCCGACGCGGCGGTCGCGGGCGGCGAAGCGGCGCCAGTCTTCGAGGACCTCGAACTGCTCGCCGATGCCGGCGCCCTCGTCGACGGCAGCGAGTCCGTCGATCTCGACTTCTACGAGTGGGCCGCGGCGGAAGCCGAGGCGCTGGGGACGTGAGCGTGCTCACGCGTGACGGACTCGCCGGCTTGGCAGGTCTTGCGCTCGCGCTCGGCGCCGGCGCGGATGCGGGTGCTGCCGAACCGGCAACGGCCGCCAAGGTCCCGGCGAAGGACGTCGCTGCGGAGCTCGCGGCCGACGAGGAACTGCTCGAGTTCCTCGGCGGGGCCGATGGCGAACTCGAGGAGAGCGGAGACTGGCTCGACTTCCTGTCGAACACGGACATCCGCAAGGTGGCAGGAGCGAAGAGATGAACATCGAACGACGTGATGCGCTGCGCACGCTGGCGTTCGGCCTGATGGCGGCAGGGGTGCTCGGTACGGCCGCGATCCGCGAGGCCTGGGCCGGGGACGCGCAGGGCTCACCGGCAGATCCGGCCGCTCCGATTGCGGCAAACCCGGTGTCGTGGAGTTCGCTGAGTGCGGAACAGCAGCGCCTGCTGGCGCGCTTCGAGTCGAACTGGGACTCGCTACCGCCTGCGCGGCAAAACGCGCTCGCGCGCGGCAGCGAGCGCTGGCTATCGATGACGCCTGAGCAGCGCGAACGGGCTCGCGTGCGCTTCAAGCGCTGGCGCGACCTGACGCCCGAGCAGCGGGCCGCGGTGCGCGAGCGCTGGCGGCAGTTCCAGCAGCTCTCGCCCGAAGAGAAGGCGCGCGTGCGTCGCGCATTCGAGCGCTTCCAGAACCTGCCGCCCGAGCGTCGCCGCGAACTGCGCGAGCGCTGGCAGCAGCTGTCGCCCGAGGAGCGTGCGCGGCGTCTGCAGCAGCTGCGCGAGATGCGCGAGCGCCGGCGGCAGCGGGTGAAGCAGCGGCCCTGATCGGCCATCCCGCGGCAGGGGTGCGGTTGCCTGCCCCCAGTGCCTCGCGGCCCGGGCCGGGTTCGACACGCTGACGCTGGCGAGCGCGATGCCGAGCGGCTTCGCTTGGCTCCAGGCGGACCTTGGCGCTGGCGCCGCGGGGCGGTGAATCCGGCGACGCGCTGCGTATCAGCGCCTCGATTCTTCCATCGGCCTGTCCGTGCCGCGCAGCGCCGCGACCTCCTGGCGCAAAGCCCGGATCTCGGCGAGGATCTCGCTGCGCTCGTCGTGGGCCGCGCGCTCGTCCTCGGCGCGCTCGGCATTGGCGGCGGACTGCATGGCGCCGACTACGACGCCGATGAACAGGTTCAGGATCATGAATGTCGCAACCAGGATGAACGGCACGAAGAACAGCCACGCGTACGGGAACTGCTCCATTACGGGTCGCACGATACCCATCGACCAGCTCTCGAGCGTCATGATCTGGAACAGCGTATAGAGGCTTGCTCCTACCGAGCCAAACCAGTCCGGGAAGGCAGACGAAAACAGTTTGGTGGCCATCACGGCCGCCACGTAGAAGATCAGCGCCATCAGCGCCATCACCGAGCTGATTCCGGGAATCGCCGAGATCAGCCCCTGTACGACCGAGCGCATGCTCGGCACCGCCGAGATCAGCCGCAGCGCCCGCAGCACGCGCAGCGCGCGCAGCACTGCGAATCCCTCGCCAGCCGGGATCAGCGCGATACCGACGACGAGAAAGTCGAACACGCTCCAGGGATCGCGGAAGAATCGCAGCCCATAGGCACCGATCCGCAGCACTACCTCGATCGTAAATATCGCGAGTGCGACCCGATCGACCGCAACGATGAAGCCGCCGGCGGCCTGCATCGCTGCGGGCCAGGTCTCGAGACCGAGCGTGATCGCATTGACGACGATCAGTGCGAGCACGAACTGCTGGAAGCGCCGGTTCTCGACGAGCGGTCGCAGCGCGGGGATCATGTGGGCCGCCCTCCTAAGGCGGGAGCAGGGTCAGGGAACGCGTTCCTTGCGCGATGTGCAGTGCGTTGAATTTTCGAGCAAAGCTGCCGTATCTTAGCAGCCTATGATGCAGCGCATGAGTAGCTCTGGAGGTGGCGTCGCGGCGGACGATGACTTCCGCATCGTCCCGCGTCCGCTTGCCTCCGGCATTCACCACCATGTTCTGCGCACCGACATCTCCGGCATGCCGCTCGAGTGGATCGACTACAAGGAGGCGGCCCGGCTCTACCACCAGGACCAGGTCGCGTACGCCTGTGGTAGTCCTCTCTACAGGCTGTACGGCGGCACGAGCGCGCGCACCGGGCTGCGCACGGTGCTCGAGGTCAACTCGATCATCGCGACCGTGGGCCACACGGGTAATCCCGGCAACAGCCGTCACGACTACGTGCCGCCGCTCAACAACCAGACACTGTTCCGGCGCGACGCCTACCTGTGCCTCTACTGCGGCCAGCGCTTCGGTCCGCGCGAGCTCTCGCGCGATCATGTGCGTCCGTTCAGCAAGGGTGGCAAGGACGTCTGGACCAACGTCGTTACCGCGTGTCGCCGCTGTAACAACTATAAGGCGTCGCGCACGCCCGAGCAGGCCGGCATGCAGCTCCTGGCCGTGCCGTTCACGCCGACCTACGCCGAATACATCTTCCTCAAGGGCCGGCGCGTCCTATTCGACCAGATGGAGTACCTGCTCGCGCATTTCCCCCGCAGCAGCCCGCTGCATGAGCGCGTGCGCGGCATGATGTCCTGACGGCCGGCGCTACAATGCGCCGGTGATCTATCTCGTCGACGCCTCGGTCTACGTCTTTCGCGCCTATTACTCGCTGCCGCCGCAGATGCAGGATCGGGACGGCCGCGCGGCGCACGCGCTGTTCGGGTTTGCGCGCTTCCTCGGCGATCTGATCGAGCGGGCGAAGCCGCGCTACCTCGCAGTCGCATTCGACGAGAGCCTCGCGCATTCGTTCCGCAACCGCCTGTATCCGGCCTACAAGGCGAACCGCGATCCGTCCCCGCCCGACCTCCTGCACCAGTTCGCGCGCTGCCGCGAGTTCTGCCGGCTGCTCGGTGTCGCCGAGTTCGCGAGCCCCGGATACGAGGCCGACGATATCATCGGCACGCTGCACGAGCGCTTCCGCCGCGACGGCATCCGCTCGACGGTAGTCACACGCGACAAGGACATGGTCCAGCTGATCCGCGAAGGCGACGTTTACTGGAACTACACCGACAACGTGCAGCTGCGTCACGCCGACATCGAGACGCACTTTGGCGTGGCGCCCGAGCGCTTCGCCGACTATCTCGCGCTGACCGGCGACAGCGTCGACAACATACCGGGCGTCCCGGGCGTGGGTCCCAAGACGGCCGCCGCCCTGATGAGGGAGTTCGCCTCGCTCGAGGAGCTCTATGACAACCTCGATGCGGTGGCGGCGCTGCCGCTGCGCGGCGCGGCCACGCTGCCGGCGCGGCTGCTCGAGCACCGCGATGCCGCGTTCCTCGCCCGGCAGCTCACCGAAATCGCGCGCGACATGCCGCTCGAGTTCAGGCGCGAGTCGCTGCGATGCACGGCGCCCGACGAGGCGGCGCTCGCCGCATTCTTTGACCATCACAACTTCGGGCCCATGCTGCGTCGCCAGGTCGAGCGGCTCGCGCAGCTCACGCGCGGCGGCTGAGTCCGTGAGCGATCAGCGCGGCGCGAGCTCGCGACTGCCGGCGCGCTTCCTGCTGCCGTGGTACTGGCCGGCTTGGTGGGCGCTCGGCCTGACCCGCCTGCTTGCGCGCCTATCCTACCCTTCGGTGCTGCACGTGGGCGCCGTGCTGGGCACCGTCGCGCGCTGGGTCCTGCCCTTGCATCGGCGCGTGGTCCGCCGCAACCTCGAGCTGTGTCTTCCCGAGCTTGATGCCGCGCAGCGCGAGCGAATCCTGCGCGCTCACTTCCGCAGTCTGGGGATCACGATCGGCGAGACCGCCCTCGTGTGGTGGGGCGATGGGGCGACCACCCGCTCGCTCGCGAAGATCGAGGGACTCGAGCACCTCGATGCCGCGCAGGCGAATGGCAAAGGAGTGATCCTGCTCGCGGCGCATTTCACCACGCTCGAGATCGGTGCGCGCATCATTACTCTCGAGCGGCCGATCCACCCGGTGTACAAGCCGCTGCGCAATCCGCTGATCGCCGAGTACATGATCGCAAGGCGTGCGGCACAGTCGGCGGGTGCAATCGCGAACGACGACATCCGTTCGGTGGTGCGCACGCTGCGCGCGAACGGCATCGTCTGGTATGCGCCCGACCAGGCCTACCGTCGCCCGGGTGCGCAGCTCGTGCCGTTCTTCGGCATCCCCGTGGCGACCAATACGGCGACGTCGCGGCTCGCGCGCTCGACCGGCGCAACCGTGCTCCCTTACCTGGTCGAACGACTGCCAGGTACGGCCGGTTATCGGATCGTGATCGGCGCGCCGCTCGAGGGTTTTCCATCGGACGACCCGATCGCCGATACGCTGCGCTATCACCAGATCATCGAGGCACAGGTCCGGCGCGTGCCCGAGCAGTATCTATGGGTGCATCGCCGGCTCAAAGGATTGGGTCAGGACGCACCCGACTACTACGCCTGAGGCTGCAAACCGCTGGTCTGCGCTATGATCGCGCGCATGAGTCAGCAGATCGAGTCCGTTCTGCACGAGAACCGCCGGTTTGCGCCACCTGCGGAGTTCAGGGCTCGGGCCCGCCTCAAGCCGGCCGACGTCGCCACGCTGCGGGCGCGAGCCGAGGCCGATCACGCGGGCTACTGGGCGGACCACGCCCGCCGCGAGCTCGTCTGGCACAAGCCGTTCAGCGTGACCCTCGATGAGTCGCGCGCCCCGAATTACCGCTGGTTCACGGACGGCGAGCTCAACGTCTCGGCCAATTGCCTCGACGTGCACCTGGGTACCTCGGGGCACAGGACCGCGATCGTCTTCGAAGGTGAGCAGGGCGACGGGCGGCGTCTGTCGTATCGAGAGCTGCACGCCGAGGTCTGCCGTCTGGCCAATGCACTCAAGGCTGAAGGCATTCGCGCCGGCGACCGTGTCGTCATCTACCTGCCGATGGTCCCCGAGGCCGTCATCGCCATGCAGGCCTGCGCGCGCATCGGCGCGATCCACTCGGTCGTGTTCGGCGGCTTCTCGGCCGTCTCGCTCAAGGACCGGATCGAGGACGCCGGCGCCAGGCTGCTGATCACCGCCGATGGCGGGCGTCGTGGGGGTCAGATCATCGAGCTCAAGGCGGCCGCCGACAGGGCGCTCGCCGAGGGGTGCCGGAGCATCGAACGCGTAATCGTCCTGCGGCGCACCGGGCACGAGGTATCGATGACCGTGGGTCGGGACCGCTGGTGGCACGACGTCGTCGACGGGCAGGCTCCGAGCTGCGAACCGGTCTACGTCAACGCCGAGCATCCGCTGTTCCTGCTCTACACCTCCGGCTCGACGGGCAAGCCCAAGGGCATTCAGCACTCGAGCGCTGGCTATCTGCTAGGCGCCAAGCTCACGAGCCAGTGGGTGTTCGACCTGCGCGACGACGACGTGTTCTGGTGTACCGCCGACGTCGGCTGGGTCACCGGGCATAGCTACGTGGCTTACGGGCCGCTCGCGGCCGGTGCGACCATCGTCATGTACGAGGGTGCGCCGACCTATCCCGATGGCGGGCGGTTCTGGCGGATCTGCGAACAGCACGGCGTGACGATCTTCTACACAGCGCCGACGGCAATCCGCGCGCTGATGAAACTTGGCGACGAGATCCCCGCACGGTACGACCTGTCGAAAATCCGCCTGCTCGGCACGGTCGGCGAACCGATCAACCCGGAGGCCTGGATCTGGTATCACCGCGTGATCGGCCGGGAGCGCTGCCCGATCGTCGATACCTGGTGGCAGACCGAGACCGGCGCGATCATGATCTCGCCGCTGCCGGGCGTCACGGCGACCAAGCCGGGTTCGTGCACCCAGCCGCTCCCCGGCATCGTCGCCGACATCGTCGACGACGAGGGCAGAACGGTGACCACTCCCGATGCGGGCGGCTACCTCGTGATCCGTAAGCCCTGGCCCTCGATGCTGCGTACGATCTGGGGCGACAACGAGCGTTACCTCACGACCTACTGGGAGAAGTTCCAGAACCGCTACTACGTCGCCGGCGACAGCGCGCATCGTGATGCGGATGGCTACTTCTGGATCATGGGTCGCATCGATGACGTGCTCAACGTCGCGGGCCACCGGCTTGGCACGATGGAGATCGAGTCGGCGCTGGTCGCGCATCCGCGCGTCGCCGAAGCGGCGGTCGTCGGCCGCCCGCACGAGATCAAGGGCGAATCGGTGTTCGGCTACGTGGTCTGCAAAGGCGCGCGGCCCGTGGGCGACACGAGCGCGCTGGTGGCCGAGCTGCGCGCGACCGTGACCGAGCAGCTCGGCGCGATCGCCAAACCCGACGAGATCCGCTTCGTCGACAATCTGCCCAAGACGCGTTCGGGTAAGATCATGCGGCGCCTGTTGCGGGCGATCGCGCGCGGCGAGCCGATCACGCAGGATATTTCGACGCTCGAGAATCCCGCGATCATCGACCAGCTGCGCGGTGTCGAGGGGTCGCCCGGCCCCGCCGCGGGGAGCGGCGGGGTCGAGGCCGAGCGCAAGGCGAAGCCTAGGACCTCGCCGAGGACGACCGCGGCCAAGGCCAAGACCCACAACAAGGCCAAGACCAGCAGCAAAGCCAAGACCAGGGTCAGCCGCAAGAGGAGGACTCGGGTCAAAGCTCCGGCGCGAACCGGCACCACGCGCGGCCGCGAGGCGCGACCAGCAGCCGGCACGGATCTTGGCGCGGGTGGAGCGGCTGGCCAGTCGCGCCGCATCGCGCAGAGCCGTGCATCGGCCAAGCGGGTCATACAACGCAAGGCCGACGCGCGGCGCGCGACGGCGCGGACTCGTCGCGTGCGCCGTCGTCCGGGGCGACGCTGATGTCGGCGGCAATCGACGAATTCGTCGCAGCCGCGCGCCTGGTCAATCCCGACGCGGGTATCGGTCGCGTCAAGGTGCGCACCTTCGGCAACTCGGCCGCGATGGCCAACATCATCGTGCCGCTGATTCTGATGGGCCAGAAGACCGGCACGTTCGCGCTGGCCAGCGAATTCGAGGCCGATCCAGCGGCGGCACCGCGGGTAGGCGACGATTATGTCGTCACCTGGTTCGAGGGCCCGCCAGCGTTGCTGTACCGGGTGACCGAGGTGCAGTACGTCCCGTTCGAGGGCATCGACCAAGAACACGTGCAGGTCGAAGGCCCGAACGCGCGCGACGTGTCGACCTGGCGGCGCATCCATTGGGACTACTGGGGCGGACTGCTGCGCCGGCAGGGGCGGGAACCGAGCATGACGATGCCTGTGATATTTCATCGGTTTCAGGTGCTCTACCCGCGCGTCGCGCGCGGCTGAGAGACCGAGGCGCGACGGGGGAACCGCGCTCAGCGGCGCAAGCCAGCGCGATAAGCGGCGCGCGCGGCGACTGCCGTGTCCGGGAAGTCGCTGAACACTCCGTCGATACCGAGCGCGTAGAACTGCGCGTACTCGCGCAGTGGATCGCCGCCGTAATCGGCAGCGAGCGTCGCGGGTTCGTTGCGGAACGTCCAGGTGTGCACCGCCAGCCCGGCGTCGCGCGCGAGCTCCACGAAGCCCGTCGCGGGCGTGAGCCGATTCGCCGCGTCGACGCCGATGAGGTAGCGCTTCCACGGCGCGATGACGTCGGCGTAGGTCGCCACCTCGGCAAAGTGTTTCGGGGCGTTGAATTCCCGCGGCAGCTCTCCTTGAGGATAGAGCCGGCACGTTCCGGCGGAAGTCCACGGTGGCGCGCGCACGGGACGACCATCGGGCGCTGTGCCTACGGCGTCGACGAGCTGGACGAGACGAAGATCGGTCCGCGAACGGAGCCAGCGAAGGTTACCCGACTCGAAGGACTGCACGAACACGGGATCGCTGCGCCGCGTCCAGCCGGCGGCGCGCAGCGCGGCGAGCATCGGTTCCTCGAGCGGCAGTCCGCGCTCGCAGTGCCAGGTAGGGTGCTTGGTTTCGGGATAGACGCCGATGCGGCGGCCGCGCCGCGCCGACTCGCGCTGCGCGAGTTCGATGATCTCCTCGAAGGTCGGGATCGCGAAGCGACCGTTGTACTGTTGCGGCCGTTCCGGGCGTGGCTGCACGGCGCGCAGCGTCCGCAGTTCCGCGAGCGTAAAGTCGATCGTGAACCAGCCTTCCTCCTCGCGGCCGTCGATGACGTAGCGACGCCGGCGCACCGCGAACTCGGGCCGGTTCGCGACGTCCGTAGTCGACGTGATGTTCGGCTCGTGGCGGGCAACGAGTCTGCCATCGCGCGTGGCGACGAGATCGGGCTCGATGAAGTCCGCGCCCTGCTCGATGCCGAGTAGGTAGGCCTCGAGCGTGTGCTCCGGCAGATAGCCCGAGGCACCGCGGTGGGCAATCACCAGCGGCCCAACGCCGGCCGGTGCGTCGCTCATGGCAGCCGCAGAGCCGCCGAACCCGATCCCGGTCGACGTTGCGAGTAAGAGGGAAGAAATAACCCCCGCCGCACGGGGTCGGCAGCCATAGCG
>CAZAWM010000080.1:0-12916 GCA_964488605.1 uncultured Steroidobacteraceae bacterium
ACACTGCTGTCGATCCTCGGCACGTTGATGAAGCCAACGAGCGGCAGCTTCCGCATGCTCGGCCGTGAGTTAACGGCCCTCGACGAGCGCGACCTCTCCCGCTTTCGCAACCAAGAGATTGGCTTCATCTTCCAGTACCACCATCTACTGCCCGACTTCACCGCGCTCGAGAACGTCCTGTTCCCGCACGCGGGGCGGGTCGGCCGCGAAACGCGCGCGGGTCGGGAGCGCGCCGCGATGCTGCTCGAACGCGTCGGCCTGCGCGAGCGCATGCATTACCGCGCGACGCGCCTTTCCGGAGGGCAGAAGCAGCGTGTGGCGATCGCCCGGGCGCTGATGAATCAGCCCGCTTTGGTGCTGGCCGACGAGCCGACCGGCAACCTCGACCGCGAGAACGCGGACGCAGCGTTCGAACTGATGCGTGAGATCCAGCGGGAGACTGGCACGACGTTCTTGCTGTCGACGCACGACCGGGAACTGGCCGAGCGCTGCGAGCGCCGCATCTATCTCCGTAACGGCGTGGTCGTTGCCGATGCCGCCCAGCCGGCGATCGCGACCGAGCAGCCTCTATCGCCGGCCGCGACCTGGCGCGTCATCGGCGGTGCCGGTCCGGTAGTCGACCGCACCCGCGACGCGCGCGAGGATCGGCGCCGCGCCTGAGGCCTCAGCGGTCGATCATCGCCATCGCGCGCTCGGTGTACCTTGGACCGGCAGCCTGGCCCACGGCGTCGAGTTCGGCGAGGTCCGTGCTGTCGAGCCGGAGTGCCACCGAGCCAACGTTGTCCTCGAGCCATCGGCGGCGCTTCGTACCCGGAATCGGCACGACGTCCTCGCCGCGCGACAGCAGCCATGCCAGCGCCACCTGTGCGGCAGAGACGCCATGGCGGGCCGCCACCCTGCGCACGGTCGCCACGATGCGCTGGTTACGCTCGAAGTTGCCGGCCTGCCAGCGCGGATCGAGCCGGCGGTAATCGCGCTCGCCGAGCGTCTCGGCGGCGCCGACGGCGCCGGTCAGGAAACCGCGGCCGAGGGGACTGTACGGGACGATGCCGATGCCGAGTTCGCGGCAGGTGTCGAGCACCTCGCCCTCGATGTTACGTTCCCAGACCGAATACTCGCTCTGCAGCGCACTGATGGGGTGCACGGCATGGGCGCGGCGCAGTGTCGCGGCGCCGACTTCCGACAGCCCGAGGAAGCGCACCTTGCCGGCACGCACCTGCTCGGCCATTGCGCCGACCGTCTCTTCGATCGGCACAGCGCGGTCGAGCCGGTGCTGATACCAGAGGTCGATGTAGTCCACGCCGAGCCGCCGCAGGCAACCGTCGAGGGCGCGGCGCACGTTCTCCGGCCGTCCGTCGACGCCGCTGATGTGCCCCTCGGCATTGATGCGGAAGCCGAACTTGGTCGCAATCAGACCCCGGCCGCGCCGGCCACGCAGCGCCCGGCCCAGGATCTCCTCGTTGCTCCAGGGGCCGTATACCTCTGCGGTGTCGAAGAAGTCGACGCCGAGCTCGAGCGCGCGATGGATCGTCGCGATGCCTTCCTCGACGTCGGCCGCGCCATACATCTCCGGCATGCCGGCGACTCCCGTGATACCCATCGTACCGAGACCGATGGCGGACACCTCCAGGCCCTGACGGCCGAGCCTGCGCCGCGGCATTCCGGTCATGCGGATTCCCCGTTGGCAGGCCGGCTGCGCTCGGGCACGTCACTGCGCAGCGTCGCATCACCGGCCTTCACGACGTACTCGGCCGATTCAGCGCGCGAGCGCAGCGTCGTTGCCGTCATAGACCTTGCCCATCGGTGTGTGACCTCGCTGCAATGTCGTGAAGATGCCGCCGAGGAAATCGCGATTGCCGAGCTCGACGCCCTGATCGATCAGGATGGCTTACGCCGTGGTGATAGGGAAGCAGACGTTCGGCAGCATCAGCGTTCGCAGAAAGGCAAGCGTGGGGTCGATGGCAGAATAATGGTATCCTATACGAAACAATAACCCGTTTATGGGCCGATGGAATCAACGAAATCCGCGCTAATCTGGCTTCCATCCCAGATGGCGGCCTTCGCCAAGGTCGTCGAGCTCAACGGCTTCTCGGCCGCCGCGCGCGCGCTCAAGGTGCCGAAGGCGGCGGTCAGCCGCGCCGTCGCCGAGCTCGAGCGCGCATTGGGTCTCGTGCTGCTGACGCGCACGACCCGCCGAATTCGTCTGACTCCGGCCGGCGAGCAGTTGCTGCCCGACTGTGTCGCGATCGTCGCCGCGGCCGACGCTGCGCGCGCGCAGGCGGCGCGGCTTAACCAGCAGCGCGTGGGACCGCTGCGCGTGCGCGCCGAGGCGGCCCTGGGCCGGCTGCTACTCGCCCCGTTGGTGCCGCGCTTCCTCGAGCGCTTCGCAGACATCCAGCTCGAGCTGGAGCTCGGTGAGCAGCCCGCGACGTCCGGGGCCGCGGTGCCCGATGTCGAGATCCGCGTCGGCAGCAGCGGCTCGCCGGAGCGGGTCGCGCGCGAGCTCGGCGCTCCCCCGAGCGTGCTCGCGGCGACGCCGGGGTACTTGCAGAAACGTGGCCTACCGGTGCGCCCGGAGGACCTCGAGCAGCACGACCTGCTGACGCCCGAGACGGCTGGCCCGAGCTATCTGTTGCGGCTCTCGCAGCAGACGCGGCGCGCCGAGGTCAGCGTCAAGCCCAAGCTCGCGGTAGACGATCCGGCAGTGATCCACGCGGCGATGGCGGCGGGCATCGGCATCGGGCTGCTGCCCGAATTCCTGTGTCGGCAGGGACTCGCGACGTTCAAGCTGACCAGGGTGCTCGCCGACTGGGAACTGCCCGCGGCTGCGCCGCTGGTCGCCGAATATCCGCGTGAGCGCGCGACGGATCGACGCGTGATCGCCCTCGTCGATTTCCTGGCTGCCAACATCGTCCCGGCGCTGGCGCGATAGAATTTTGGTATCCAGGCATTCCCGCTGTCCGAAGGAATCGGCATGTATCGCGCACCCCTCAAAGATCTGAGCTTCGTTCTGCACCGCGTCATCGACGACGGCCAGTTGGTAGGGTGCGCCGCTTTTTCGGACTATTCGGCTGATGTTGCCGACACGATCCTGCGGGAAGCGGGCAAGTTCGCGGAAAATATCCTCGATCCGCTATGGAAGAGCGCTGACCGTGAAGGCGCGAAGTGGACCCCCGAGGGCGTGCGCACACCCGAAGGTTTCGTGGCGGCCTACCGCCAGTACGTCGAGGGTGGCTGGCCCGCGCTGCGTGCCGACCCGCATTACGGAGGCCAGGGCTCACCGACGGTGCTCGGCACGGCCGTCGAGGAACTCTGGGCGTCGTCGAACCTGGCATTCAAGCTCTGCCCGATGCTGACCCAGGGCGCGATCGAGGCGCTCGAACTGTCGGGCACCGGCGCGCAGAAGGCCCTCTACCTGCCGAAGATGGTCAGCGGCGAGTGGACCGGCACGATGAACCTGACCGAGCCGCAGGCCGGCTCGGACCTTGCGGCGATCCGCACGCGTGCCGTGCCCGAAGGCGATCACTATCGACTGTACGGCCAGAAGATCTTCATCACTTACGGCGAGCACGATCTGACGCCGAACATCATCCACATGGTGCTCGCGCGCATCGACGGTGCGCCGCCGGGTGTCAAGGGCATCTCACTGTTCATCGTGCCGAAGGTGCTCGTCAGCGCCGACGGCTCGCTCGGCGCGCGCAACGACGTGCAGTGCATCTCCATCGAGCACAAGCTCGGCATCCATGGCAGTCCGACGGCCGTGATGGCCTATGGGCAGAAGGACGGCGCGATCGGCTATCTCGTCGGCGAGCCCAATCGTGGTCTCGAGTACATGTTCATCATGATGAACGCGGCGCGGCTGTCCGTCGGGCTCGAGGGCTATGCCGTCGCCGAGCGAGCCTACCAGCTGGCTGCCGAATGGGGCCGCACGCGCATCCAGGGCAAGCCGCCCGCCGCCTCGCCAGACGGTAAGCCGCTGCCGATCGCCCATCACCCCGACGTCAAGCGCATGCTGCTGACGATGCGTTCGCAGATTGAGGCGATGCGGGCGCTGGCGCTGTACACGGCGCTGCAGCTCGATCTCGGTGCGGCGCATCCCGACGCCCACCAGCGAGCCGCGGCAAAGGCGCGCGGCGAACTGCTGATTCCGATCGTCAAGGGCTGGTGCACCGAGACCGGGGTGGAGCTCGCCTCGATCGGCATCCAGGTGCACGGCGGCATGGGTTACATCGAGGAGACAGGGGCCGCGCAGGTGCTCCGCGACGCGCGCATCACGACGATCTACGAAGGCACGACCGGCATCCAGTCGAATGACCTCATCGGCCGCAAGATCGGCCGTGATCACGGTGCGACGATGGCAGCGCTGCTCACGGCGATCGAGGCGGAGATGCAGGCACTGCCCCAAGCGGCCGTCGGTCGCGCGGAAACGCTCGAGGCCCTCGTGTCGATGCGCGAGGCAACCGCCTCGCTGCTCGCGGCGATGGCCAGCGACCCCGCGCGCGGCGCCGCGGTGTCGGTACCGTATCTGAGACTCTGCGGGACCGTGCTCGGCGGCTGGCTCATGACGCGTTCAGCCGCGATCGCGGCGGGGGATCTGGCGTCCGGGGCAGCAGATCGCGAATTCATGCAGGCAAAGGTCGCGACGGCGCGTTTTTATTCATCGCACGTGCTGCCGCAGGCACAGGCCCATGCGCGCGTCGTCGCCGGCGGCGCGGCGAGCGTGCTCGAGACGGACGCCGCGCTGCTGTGAGTGTTTCGGAGGCAGGGAGGCTCCGATGAATGGAAGTGAGCTGCTGTGAGCTGCTGGATTATGGTGCAGCGATCGCCGCGCTCTCAGCCGGCGTCCGCGCGGCCGTTACGGCGTGACCGGGCCGGTGCGCAGTGTCTGATAGGCCGCGAGCGCCGCGGCGCGCGACGCTTGGAGGTCGACGATCGGTTGCGGATAGCGGTCACTGCCGAGTTCCGGCACCCAGCGCGCGACGTAGGCACCGTCCGGATCGAACCGCTCCGCCTGGCTAATAGGATTGAAGATACGAAAGTACGGCGCCGCGTCGGCGCCGCAGCCCGCGGACCACTGCCAGCCTAGCGTGTTGGTGGCGAGATCGGCATCGACGAGCGTATCCCAGAACCAGCGCGCGCCCGCCTGCCAGGGTTGCAGCAGATTCTTGACCAGGAACGACGCAACTACCATGCGCACGCGGTTGTGCATCCATCCCGTATGCCACAGTTCGCGCATGCCCGCATCGACCAGTGGGACTCCGGTGCGACCACGCTGCCAGGCTTCGAGCAGCGCGCCGTCCTCGCGCGACGGGAACCGTGCGAATTCGGTCCGCAGCGGCTCGTCGGTCGTGTGCGCGAAGTGGAACAGGAGGTGATGCGCGAACTCGCGCCAGCCGAGTTCCGCGACGAACTGGGAATTGCGCCAGCTCGCGGCGGATTCCCCGCGCGCCTCGGCGGCGCGCGCGAGTGCGTGCCAGATCTGGCGCGGCGAGATTTCGCCGTGGTGCAGATGGGGAGAGAGGCGCGAGGTTCCGCGAACCGCCGGCAGGTCACGGCCGTCGCGATAGCTTGACCAGCCCTCGGCGAGGAAGCGCTCGAGCTGGCGCCCTGCGCCGGCTTCGCCGGGCTTCCATGCTTCCGCCATGCCGGCATACCATGGGATCTTCGGACGCAGGCCGAGCGACTCGAGCGGTACGGAGTGCGGCCAGCGCGGCGGTGCCGGCAGTTGTGGGGGCGCAGGCTGCGGCGGCGGCGGCGCGAGCTCGCGCAAGACGTGGCGCCAGAAAGGCGTGAAGACCTGAAATGGCCGGCCACTCTGGTTGCGCACCTCCCAGGGCTCGGCCAGTAGCGCGGCGTTGTGGCTCTCGGCCACGAGTCCGTGCTCGCGCAAGCCGCGCTTGACGCGGCGATCGCGCTCGAGCAAGGCGGGCTCATAGCGGCGATTCCAGTGCACGGCCGCGGCGCCCGTTTCCGCGGCGAGTACCAAAAGCACCTCGAGCGAGGACTGCCCGGGAGCGACCGCGCGCAGTATCAGTCGCGAGCCGCGACGTTCGAGATCGCAGGCGAGCGCGGCCAGCGACTCATGCTGCCACCAGCGCGCCGCTGCGCCCGGCGCCCACGGCTGTTCCTCGTGCGGTGCGTGCAGAAAAACGGGAATAATGGCACTGCAGCCGACAGCGGCCGCTTGGAGCGCGGGATTGTCGGCGAGGCGCAGATCCTGGCGGAACCAGAGCAGCGTCGGCGCGGGCATCGCGCGTCTCCTTCATCGGGCAGCGCGCGATTCTACGTCGCGTCGGGCGCTCAGTTGCGGAGCGTCAGCGCGAGTCCGGCAAAGCCGACCGCGTCGAGATCGTCGCTGTCGACGGCGCCGATCGTCGCCTCGATCTCCAAGCGCGAGTTCAGCGAGTAGCGGTAGCCGAGGCTCGCGCCGAGACTGTCCGCGCCACTGACGGTGTCGCGCGTTGCAGAAACCTCGAAACGCAGCCCGGAGCGCTGGAACGCGCGCTCGAGGCCGGCCGCGAGGTCATGGTCGATGGCGCCCGCCGCGCGCGTCAGCAGCGAGCCGACCAGCGCCTCGATACGAGGAAAGCGAGCGAGGTTGGGCAGCCGCGACGCGGCGACTGCCGCCTCGAGCGTCGCGTCGTAGTCGTACCCTACGGCGCGCAGATAGCCGCTCCAGCGCTCGGCGTACCAGGAGACCTCGGCACCAAAGCCCTGGCCCTCGAACGCGGCCGAGCGTGTGACCGGGCGTCCTGCCACGATGATGACGTAGTCTACCCGGAAATCGCGCTGCTCGCCGATCAGGCCAATCTGCCAGACGCCGCTGCGCCAGTAGAGCTCGGCCGAGATCGATTCCGATTCGAAGTCGCCGCTGTCCCGCCATTGTCGCCAGCCGAGGCGCCCGCCGAGCGACTCGCCATGGACGTCGATGCCGGCGCGCAGCGAGTCACCACTGAGGTCGGCGAGATCGGCGGACGAGTCGGTACTGCCGACACCGGCGCTAAGCGCGAGCCACTCGGCCGGAGCCCAGTAGAGGTCGAGGTCGAGGCTCGTGCCGTCGGCGTCGTCGATGAAGCCGGACAGCGTGGCGCTGAATGAGCTGGCCGTGGCAGGAGCCGCCCAAGGCAGGGCACAGACAGCCAGGGCGGCGAGTGTGCGAATCCGTGGCATGAGGGGCATGAGACCTGTTAACGCGGCGGCCGGGTCGACGTTGACGCGGGGTCCGGCACGCTGGCTTATGGTACGTCAGTCGCTGTGCCGAGGTCGCTGATGTCGTTCAGCCGCTCGAGAAAGCTGCGCCGCTGGTCCGCGTTCATGGCGTGCCAGTCGACCTTGCGCTGCGCGTCCCGCAGCAGGGCGGTATCCGTGACTTCGTTCATCGGCCGGCCGCGCCCAGCGATCGCGTCGGCGCCGCGCCACGGCGCAAGCCGTTGGGTCCGACCCTCGCGCAGCAGATCGACGACGGCCTCGGCCACTGACGCATCGCGCGCCATGTCACTATGCGCAACGGTAGTCAGGTAGCCGTCAGCGGTTGCGCCGCGCGCCGACTCGAGCGGGACGGTGCCGTCTCCCATATTGTCCGCCGAGTAGCGGAACTCGCGCCGGTCGGCGCTCAGCGCGGCGGCACGGATCGTGGGCCGACCGATGCCAGCGATCCCCACACAACGCGCATCGAGCGGTGCGAGCCGATGCTCGAGACCGCGCGCGCGGCGTAGCAGCGCGAGCTCCGGCCGTGGACCCTCGTCCGGCCACTGCCGGCCGTCGAAGAAGTCGCAGTCGCTCGCGAGCGGGCCCGAAGGCAGCAGCTCGTGCAGGCTCGCGAAGCTAGTGAAGACACGGCGCGATAGCGTCGGCGCGTCGTGGTGCGCATCGAGCATGGCGAGCTTGCGCACGACCGTGTACGAACCGCGTAGTGCCTGCACGGCGGCATACGAACCATAGTGCGGCACGCCGAGCAGGACCACGCGCTCGATGGGTGGCAGGCGGGCCGCGGTCAGGGCGGCGCGGACGACGAGTCCGCCGAGGCTGTGGGCGACGATGCCGCAAGTCTGGCCGGCACGGCGCAGCGCCGCGGCCAGTCGCTTGCCGTTGCGTGCCACGTCGAGTCGCCAGTCGTAGGCGAAGAAGCGCGGGGCGAAGCCCGCGGCGCGCAGGCGCAGCCCAAGCGGCAGATAGCTCGGCAACAGTACGCCGCTCGCGCGCAGCCGTGGTTCGGCGCCGACCCGCAGCCGGACCATCCGCCCGACGATGATGTCGAGCGCGTCTAGCCATAACACGTCGGGCGGCAGGCCGTGTCCGCGTCGCACCGACAGTTGCGAACCCATGATGCCCGGCACGATCCAGACCGCCGGCGCGCTGCGGACACGCCTCGCCGCAGCCGCTGCGACGGCGAGCGCCGACAGTTCGGCGTGGGCGGCGTCGCCGAACAGAAGCCGCAGCTCGGTCGCACGCTCACCGCGCGCGAGCCAGCGGCTGACCGCCTCGGCGGCGAAGGCCAGGCGGTCGTAGGGCGTCACGCCGCTGCCGGGATCGGCTTCGTCGCGGTTGAGCATTATTTTCATTGTGCCCGGTGCTCTTGCTGCTGTCCCGAATGGCGCGCAGAATCGCGCCGGTTAAGCCGGCCTTCATGGACGGGCGAAGAGAATGGGGGCGATGTCAGAGTTGGCCGACTGCGCAGACCAACCTTAAGTCAACGCTGGAGAGAATCGATGTCCGAGTCATTGTCCCGTCGCAACCTGCTCAAGTCGCTGGCGCTCGCCGCGGGCGGCACGGCCGCCGCCGCGCAGGCGCTGATCAGTACTGCACAGGCGCAGACCACCCCCGCCAAGCCCGCTGCCCCGGCCGCCGCCAAGCCCGCTGCCCCGGCCGCCGCCAAGCCCGCCGCGCCGGCCGCCGCCGCCCCCGCCGGCTTCGTCAAGCTCGATCCGAAGGATCCGGCTGCCGTCGCGCTCGCCTACCACGAGGATTCGACGAAGGTCGATCCCAAGAAGTATCCGATGCACAAGCCGAACCAGTTCTGCAACAACTGCCTGCAGCTCCAGGGCAAGGCGGGCGAGGAGTACCGCCCTTGCAACCTGTTCCCGAAGAAGCTCGTGCACCAAAGAGGCTGGTGCAAGGTGTGGGTCAAGAAGCCCGGCACGGCCTGAGACCCAGCGGACCGCGCGCCGCCGCATGGGCGGCGTCCGGCCGCTCAGTTCGACAGCGTTTCGATCTCCTTGACGACGGCATCGATCGCTGCCGTTCGCGTGCTGCTTTTGCGCCAGACCGCGCCGACCGTGCGTGCGGGCGCGGGGCGAGGGAAATGCTTCAGCACGAGGCCCTTGGTGTGTGCGTAGCTGCCGCGGGTCGCAAGCTCGGGCAAAAGGGTGATTCCGGAACCGCTCGCGACCATGTGGCGCAGCGTCTCGATGCTCGTCGCGCGGAAATCCGAACGCTCGTGTACGCCGAGGCGGCCGCAGACCTCGAGCGCCTGGTCGCGCAGGCAGTGTCCGTCCTCGAGCAGCAGCAGCGTTTCGCCGGCAAGATCGGGGAGCCGCGCCTGTGCCTGTCTCGCGAGCGCGTGGCCCTGCGGCACCGCGAGAACGAACGGCTCGTCGTATAGCCGGCGCGCCTCGAGTCCGTCGAGGTCGACCGGCAATGCGAGCACGCCGAGATCGAGTTCGCCGGCGCCGAGCTTCTCGAGCATCGGCCGCGTCTGGAACTCATAGAGCATCAGATCGAGTCGCGGTAGCGACTTGCGCAGCCGCGGCATCACGAGCGGCAGCAGATAAGGGCCGATCGTGGGCAGGAAGGCGACGCGCAGCCGCCCGGCCAGCGGGTCGCGATGCGTCGCGGCGATCTCGACGATGTCGTCGCTGGCCTCGAGCATGCGTCGGGCACGTTCGACGATCTGCTGGCCGGCCGGGGTCAAGAGCACACGCTTCGGATGACGCTCCATGAGCTGCACGCCAAGGTAGTCCTCGAGTTTCTTGAGCTGCGCGGATAAGGTGGGCTGGCTCACGAAGCAGCGTTCCGCCGCCCGGCCGAAGTGACGCGTGTCGGCGACGGCCACCAGATATTTGAGGTCCTTGAGCTTGATGTCTGCCATGCCGATCCTCGCGGCGTGCAGTATCGCATCCGGCGGCCTGCTATCCTCGCGGCATGAGTTCGAGCAGCGTCCATGATCGATTCGGTGAGACCGCCATCGTGGTCGTCTGCAAGGACGGCCCGAAAGGCCCGATCGTGCGCGCCACCCGGACGCAGGACCATCTTGCCTATATCGAGACCGTCATGGGCGAACTGAACGTCGCCGGGCCGCTCTACGACGACGAGGGCGTCAACATGATCGGCAGCCTGTACTGCCTGCGCACCAAGAGCCTGCAGCGCGCCCGGGAAATCGTCGAGAACGATCCGTATTTCAAGGCCGGTGCATTCGCGTCGGTGGAGTACTTCCCGCACCTGCCGGCGGCGGGCCGCTACATCGGTGGCAAGGTCTGGTAGGCGCGGGGCGATCGGCTGCTAAGGCGCCTTTGTTGCGCCGTAGCCACGACCGGAAAGCGCGCACTGGCCTCGTCGGCGTGATGCGGGGCTTTCACTAGCCAACAGATTTCCTTACATTCACGACATTCACGTAGTCGGATGTCTCGCTTAGGGGGGGCTCGTTCCATGTCGAAAGAGCGTCTGTTGTATTTTGCCTTCGCCGCCGCCGCGTTCCCGGCTGCAGGCTGGGCCCAGTCGGGACAACCGTCGACCCGCGAGGGCGGTACCCTCGAAGAGGTGATCGTCACGGCGGAGCGGCGCGAGGGTTCGCTCCAGGAAGTGCCGATCGCGGTCAGCGCGATCAGCACCGAGTCGCTCGAGAAGCTGCAGGTCACCGAGGCGCGCAACCTCGAGCGCTACGTGCCGAGCCTCCGGATGAGCAACAACATCACCTCGCCGACGAACCTCTCGCCTTCGCTGCGCGGCTCGCTGCAGCAGGACGCCTCGCTCGTGGTGGCCGAGTCGCCTTTCGGCATCTACGTCGACGACGTCTACATCGGCCGCCTCAACGGCAACAACGTGACGCTGTCCGACATCGAGCGGGTCGAGGTGCTGCGCGGCCCGCAGGGCACGCTCTACGGCCGCAATACATTGGCCGGTGCGATCAAGTTCGTGACGCGTGATCCGGGTACGGAGAGCTGGCTGCGCGCGACCGCGGGTGCCGGCAATGACGGCCAGTACGTCGGCAGCGTCAGTGTCGGCGGACCGCTCGGCGATTCGTGGGCCGCATCGGTATCGGGGCAGATCACGCACAAGGACGGTCAGTACCGTAACTTGCTCACCGGTGCCGAACGCGGTGAGGAGCAGAACATCGCAGGGCGCGTCAAGCTCCGCTACATGGGCAGCGAGACGTTCAATGCCGTCCTCTCGCTATCGTACACGGACAGCGAGAATGACGCGAACCAGCTGCTTCGCGGGTCGACGCCAGCGGATCCCATGGGCCTGCGGCAGTACACCTCGGACGAGGTGGTACTGGCCAACGGCACCTGCTGCGTCGCAACGCCCGACCGGGTCTACTCGCCGGGCATCATCTCGAACCAGCCCCGCGGCGACACCGAACAGCTGATCGCCTCCGCGAATCTCTCGTGGGATCTTGGCGCGGTCACGCTGCGCTCGATCACCGGTTACGTCAAGACCGACGACTATTTCAGCACCGACTTCGCCGGCGACGCCTCGTTCATCATCGGCGCCTCGGTGCCGCGTGCCGAGCAATGGAGCCAGGAGTTTCAGATTTCGGGCAAGGCCTTCGGCGACCGAATGAACTATCTAGCCGGCGTCTACTGGCTCGAGGAGACCGGTGACCAGGACTTCGGCTGGTGGTTCTCGGCGTTCGCGCCGATCCCGGGTGTCAATGGCGCGGTGTCGACGAGTTCGATCGATGCGAAGACGAAGTCGTTTGCGGTCTTCGGCCAGTTCGACTACCAGCTCACCGATGCCGTCAAGGCGACCGTTGGCGGGCGCTGGGTGCGCGACGAAAAGGATTTCCGGCTCGACTTCGTCTACCGCTTCGCGCCGCTGCCGCCCGAGGTCGTGGTCCGCGCGGCGAAGTTTACCGAGTTCACACCGAAGGTCGGCATTGACTGGAAGGTCGATTCTGCCTGGGCCGACAGCCTGCTGCTCTACGGTTCGGTCGCCCGCGGTTTCAAGTCGGGCGGGTTCAACGGCATCAACATCTTCAACGCGGCGATCGCGCAGACGGTCTACGAGCCCGAATCGAACTATACGTACGAGCTCGGCGCCAAGATGGACCTGCTGGGCCGGACGCTGCGCCTGAACAGCGCGCTGTTCTTCGCCGATGTCTCCGACATCGTCATGAACTCGACGATCGTCGTGAACGGTCAGCCGGCGTTTCCGGTCGACAACCAGGCCGATGCCGCGATCAAGGGTCTCGAACTCGAGACGACCTGGTCGCCGAACGACAACCTGAACCTGTTCGCGAATCTGGCTCTGCTCGACGGGAAATACAAGAACATCAAGCCTGGCAGTGCAGCCGATCAGGCCCCGGCTCTTTATCAGGTCAAGGCCACGCCGCCGCAGCTACCGGATTACACGATTTCGCTCGGCTTCGACTACGGGATCGACATTGCGCTCGCGGGCGGCAGCCGCCTCGTGTTCGGTGCAGACATGTACCGGACCGACGACTATGTCACGGCCGCAACCAACGATTTTGTCGTGAAGGCCTACAACCGCTTCAACGGTTTCGTCGGCCTCGAGATCGGTGACCATTGGCGGCTGCGGCTCGCTGCGAAGAACCTCGCCGATGACCGCGACATCTACGTCGGCAGCCGCGCGCTGCGCGGCTACCTGGTCCTGCCGCCGCGCGAGGTGCTGTTCACGGCGACTTATTCGCGCTGAACTTTTCAAGGGGGGGTGCCGCGGGCCGGCGGGGCGATGCGCC
>CAZAWM010000081.1:0-12909 GCA_964488605.1 uncultured Steroidobacteraceae bacterium
AGCCCGCGCCGCTGCGACTCTATGCGGACAGCTCCGACCTGTTCAACGACCGGGCCGGCGATCGCATCCGCCTGCTGCTAGCGCAGCATGGCCAGCAGATCGCCCAGCTGCGGCTGCTCGCGCGCGGTGTCCATCCGCTGGTGGTCACCCCGATCGCCGTGCAGGACGTCGACGTCGCGACGCCGCGCAGCCGCGCCGTGCTGGCGCTCGGCGTGCTCAGCTACGTGATCATCGTCGCGATGCTGATGGGCGGTTTCTACCTCGCGATCGATGCCACCGCTGGCGAGCGCGAACGCGGTTCGCTCGAACCGCTATTCACGACGCCGGCGCCCCGCGCGCTGATCGTCTACGGCAAGGTGCTCGCGACCGCCGCCTACATGCTGATCTCGCTGGTGCTGACGGTACTCACCTGCGCGATCGTCCTGCGCTTCGTACGCCTCGAGAACTTTGGCATGAGCGCCCATCTCGACGCCACCACGGCGCTGGCGCTGATCGGCGTGACGGCGCCGCTGATTCTGACCGGCGCCGGCCTGATGACCGTCGTCGCCTCGTTCACGAAGAGCTACCGAGAGGCGCAGACCTGGCTCGGCGTCGTGCTGCTCGTGCCGACGCTGCCGCTCGCGTTCGTGACACTGCTGAATCTCAAACCGACACTGCCGCTGATGACGGTGCCCTCGCTGAGCCAGCACTTTCTGATGACGGCGCTGCTGCGCGGCGAACCGCTCGATCCGCGCGCGGTCGCGATCTCGGCAGGCGTCGCGCTGACGCTGGGCTTCGCGTTCGCGCGAATCGCCGTCTGGCTCTATCGCCGCGAGACGGTGCTCGGTTGAAGCCGCATACGAGCCGTTACTGATGGTAGCCGGCGACGACGGACGCTCGCGAACCTTGCGCGCGCGAGCTGCGCGCAGACCGTGGGGGCGCGACGAGCCAATACCGGCTCGATCAATGCGCTACGCCGTCGTTTATTGAATACGCGGGGTCTGATTTCTCGGACTGTGTCCCAGATCTTCCCGGCTGCGTGGCTACTGGAGCCACTCCTGCGGAGACAGAAGCTGCTATATGTGGAGCGATCGAGTTTTACCTCGATGGGTTGCGGGAGAACGGTTCTCCTATCCCGCCTCCATCAAGCAAGGTGGAGTACGTCGAGGCTGCCGCCCAATGGGAACGTCTTGCCGCTCTCCGGGGAGCCCCTGACGTTCTGACGTCATCGCCGACCTCGTCCCGCTGAAGAGCGGCGCCTGCTCCAGCGTGCCGTGGCGTTCCTCCAGCGGGCCGGCCATGTCTGCAGCGTAGCTCAGTCCGGCGCGCGATCCGCTACGCTGCACGCACGGTGAGGCCGCCGCAGGTCGCGACCATTGCGCGGCGGCTCGTCACCGTCCGCCGCCCCATGTCGCGACAGCAGCGCGCGGAAGCGGCGCAGATGATCTGCGGCGAATTCGCGCGCCTCGACCTCGAAGCGGTTGTCCCAGTAGCCGTGCCGCAGCCACTCGAGCAGATAGCGCGCGATCGACAGCCGCCGCGGCTCCCATTGATGCAGCACGTGGCAGTACTCATGCAGCACGAGCTCGGGATCGCGGAAGAAGTCCGCGGCGCTGCCGCGCAGGTAGATGCGCCGGCGGCGCGTCGTTGCAATGATCCGGCCATGCAGCCGCGCGTACCACGAGTGCTCGACGACTGCGACATCGTCGACGGCTGCGCCGAACAGCACCGTCAGCGCGGCACGCAGCGCCGATGGCACCGTCACCTGGCGTCCGGCCATCTCAGTCGGGCTCCGCAGACGGCGACTGGCAGGACGCGCCGTCGCGATCGAAGACGTAGTGCCTGGACGCAGCGTAGGGTTGGCCCGCGCACCGCAGCCGCGCGAAAACGAACCGCACTCGGTACGCACTCTGCCCGCGCAGCGTGGCGTCGCGCTCGGCCGCGGCGCGTTTCGGGTTCTTCGGACATGCGCGGCTGGTGCCGTCTAATCATCCTGTTTGCGGGGGTCGTGGCACGAGCTGCCTATCTTAATGAGACGAATCGCCCGCGATGTGAAGCGCAGCCATCGGCCTGGTGCAGCATCGGCTAGCCAGGTGCGCCGCCCTCATGGGACTCGGTATGTCTGCTGCCAGGTCCAGCAAGTTATTATATGGTTATCATTGCATAAGACATCGGTTTTCATAGAATGACCGTCCGATGGCACACGAGTCCCGTCGCCTCCACTGGATAGGCAGTCCATACCTCTCCAAGCCAGCAAAGATCGCGGTGCTGGAGCCTGAAGGTCCGCTGCCAAGCGCCCTCTATGTCCGGCTGTTTGATGGAACCTACGAGCGACGGAGATGTCCGGATGGTGCCGGCGTCACCTCCCCGATGCGACCATCACCGTCTGCGAGATCGATCCTGCGGTCATTGCGCTCCGCGATGAGTCCCAGATTCCGCCCGACGATGAACGGCTCGAGGTACTGTTGGTCGACGGTGCAACATACCTCGCCACCTGGACCGACAAGCTTGACTTGATACTCGTCGACGCCTTCGACCGCGATGGGCTGTCACGGGCGGTGATGACGGATACATTTTTCCGTGACGCCAGGGAATGTCTCGCCGCAGGCGGCACCTTTGTCATGAATGCTGTCGACTCGCTCGTTCTCGGTCGGCCGTGCATCGATGGGATGCGCGCGGCCCTTGCGCGGCCGATCGTCCCGGTGAGCATTCCGGTCGACGGTAATCTCCTGCTGTTCGGCTGCGAATCGCTCATCTCCCCGGGCATCGCCCGGCGCGCGCTGGGGCAGGCACCCACCATTCGCGAGTCGCTCGCCCTGACGTTCCCCAGCATGTGCCGCCAGCTCGCCTCTATCCTTCGAAACGCCACTCCCCAGTCGGTGACGTGACCCGAGAACCGTTTCGACTCGTCTACGAGGAAACCCGCCAATGACCCGCATCTATTGTGCCCAGACCGTCGATGCCCCGCAGAGTGTCAGGCATCAGCGACTGAAAGCCTGGGTTGCCGAGATCGCAACGCTCACCCAGCCCGAGCGCGTGTACTGGGTCGATGGGTCGCAGGCCGAATACGATCGTCTGTGCCAGGAGATGGTCGACCGCGGCACCTTGACGAGGCTCAACCCTGCGAAGCGGCCGAATTCTTTCCTGGCGTGCTCCGACCCGACCGACGTGGCACGCGTCGAAGACCGGACCTTTATCTGCAGCGCGTCCCGCGAGGACGCCGGCCCAACCAACAACTGGGAAGACCCGGTCCGCATGCGTAAGACGCTGGAGGGGCTCTTCAGGGGATGCATGCGCGGCCGGACGCTCTACGTGATCCCGTTTTCCATGGGTCCGTTGGGCAGCGACATTGCGCATATCGGCGTCGAATTGACGGACAGCCCCTACGTCGTCGTGAACATGCGGATCATGACGCGCATGGGCAGCCCGGTACTCGAGGCCTTGGGAAGCGACGGCAGGTTCGTCCCGGCGGTCCACTCGGTCGGCGCGCCGCTCGAGCCCGGCGCGAAGGACAGCAAATGGCCGTGCAATCGCGAACACAAGTACATCGTGCATTTCCCGGAAACCCGTGAGATCTGGTCTTACGGCTCCGGCTACGGCGGCAATGCCCTGCTCGGCAAGAAGTGCTTCGCGCTTCGGATCGCCTCGACGATGGCGCGTGACGAAGGCTGGCTTGCCGAGCACATGCTGATCCTCGGAGTCGAGAGCCCCTCGGGCGAGCGGACGTACGTCGCCGCTGCGTTCCCGTCGGCCTGTGGCAAGACCAATTTCGCCATGCTCATTCCTCCGAAGTCTTTCAAGGGATGGAAGCTCTACACCGTCGGAGACGACATCGCCTGGATCAAGCCAGGCAAGGATGGCCGCCTCTACGCGATCAACCCGGAGGCCGGGTTCTTCGGTGTTGCACCCGGCACATCGGAGCAAACCAATTCGAACGCGATGGCTACCCTCAGGGAGAACGTGATCTTCACGAACGTCGCACTTACCGATGACGGCGATGTCTGGTGGGAAGGCATGACGGACACCCCACCAGCCCACCTGATCGACTGGACAGGAAAGGATTGGACGCCGGAGATCGCGGCAAAAACCGGGCGGAAAGCAGCCCATCCGAACGCCCGATTTACCGCACCGGCGAGCCAGTGCCCCTCGATCGACCCGAACTGGGAGGATCCACGCGGCGTGCCCTTGTCCGCGTTCATCTTCGGCGGGCGTCGGGCGTCCGCGGTTCCCCTCGTCTACGAGGCGTTCAACTGGAATTTCGGCGTCTACATGGCCGCCACGATGGGTTCAGAGACGACCGCGGCGGCTGCGGGTCAGATCGGCGTGGTCCGCCGCGATCCGTTCGCCATGCTTCCGTTCTGCGGGTATCACATCGGTGACTATTTCAACCATTGGCTGCGCGTGGGCCGGTGGGTGTCGCAGAAGCCCCGGATCTTTTCGGTGAACTGGTTCCGCCGAGGACCGAACGGAGAGTTCCTGTGGCCGGGCTACGGGGACAACATGCGCGTGCTCAAGTGGATCGTGGACCGGGTGCATGGCCGCTGCGGCGCAACCGAGACGGCACTCGGGTGGGCGCCTCGCTTCGAGGACATCGACTGGACCGGTTGCGAATTCGGCCGCGAGGCCTTCGAGGCCCTGACGGCGGTTGACGAACAACTGTGGTTGCAGGAAATACGGTCACATGGCGAGTGGTTTGAGGCCCTCGGAAATCGCGTACCCCCGCAGCTGACGCTGAAGCGGCAATTGCTGGAGCGGCGAGTCTCGCCGGTCTAGAAGGTCTCGGCTGGCATCGGTTGCGGGACACTGCCGACGCGCTGCGCAAGTACGGGCGCGGCAGAACCGATCAGCGTTTGGGCGGGCGTTTTCCGGCCCCCTCCGGTGGCGCCGCGCTGCGAGAGCGGTCGACGGGGCCCGAACCGGAATCGGTGTGGTCGCGAATGTTCCACGCGTGGCCCAGTCGCGACTCTATGTAGTCACGAATCAGGCGTCGCACGACCTGTGACGGGGTGACGTCTTCCGCCGCACAGACACGCTCGAACACGGCCTTCTTGCGCGGATCGATCAGCACGGTCAGACGCGCGGTCCGTTCTTCCAGAGGCACGACCTTGGAACGCTTGCTCATTTACATCTAGACCGCATTTGATGACAATGGGAGAATAATCTGCGGTATCCCCGTCGTGCAAGCCACGGGGATCGTCTCCCAGGACCGCTGAATCGCCGTGCCCGCCAACCTGTCTGCACTCGATGCCTGCCTGGCATGCCTGCTGGCGTGGGGCGTCATCGGCCTCGCCGGGCTGATGCGAGCCGGCAGCGTCGCGTTCGCGGGCCGAACGCTGTTCCCCCTCGGCGCCGTGGTCGGACTTTTGCTCGCGGCATGCGCCTCGATGGGCATGGGCCAACCGCCGACGCAGAACGTTCTACCGATCGGCTTGCCCGATCTTCCGCTTCACGTGCGCCTGGACCCGCTGTCGGGGCTTTTCCTGATGGTTCTCGGCGCCGTATCTGCTGGCATATCGATATTCGGGGCAGGCTACTTCCGGAAAGGCCAGGGCACTGCTCCGGGCCTGCTGTGCCTGCAGTACCACCTGTTTCTCGCGAGCATGGGCATGGTGCTGCTTGCGGACGACGCTTACGGATTCATGGTGGCCTGGGAATGCATGGCCCTCGCGTCCTACTTCCTGGTCACCACGCAGCACCGCATCCCGGAAATCCGCCGAGCAGGGTTCCTTTACCTGGTGATCGCCCACGTCGGCGCGATCTCGATTCTGTTGTGCTTCGGCGTGCTGCAAGGCGGCAGTTGGCAGTTCACCTACGGGGCGATGCGGCAGGCGGAACTCTCTCCAATGTGGGCGAGCATCGCGTTCTTCCTCGCGCTGCTCGGCTTCGGCGCGAAAGCGGGCCTGGTGCCGTTGCATGTGTGGTTGCCGGAGGCGCATCCGGCCGCGCCGTCCCCAGTGTCTGCGCTCATGAGCGGCGTCATGCTGAAGACAGCCGTCTACGGCATCCTCAGAGTCGCGTTCGACCTCATTGGCGCACCACTCTGGTGGTGGGGACTCGTCACCGTCGCGATCGGCCTCGCGTCAGCGTTTTACGGCGTCGTGTTTGCCGCCGTCCAGACCGACATGAAGCGACTGCTCGCGTGGTCATCGATCGAGAACCTCGGCATCATCCTGACCGGGATGGGCCTCGCGATCGTATTTGCCGGCTCTGACCTGGCCGGGCTCGCCGCGGTGTCCCTGATCGCCGCGCTATATCACACCATCAACCATGCGGCGATGAAGAGCCTGCTCTTCCTCGGCACCGGTGCGGTGCTTCATGCCACCGGCGAACGCAATCTCGGACGGCTCGGCGGCCTGATCCACCGGATGCCCTGGGTCGCTTGGTTCACCCTGGTCGGTGTACTCGCCATCGCCGGTCTGCCGCCGCTCAATGGGTTCCTGTCCGAATGGCTGCTACTGCAGGCCTTTCTGTTCGCGGACACCGTCCCGGCGCCCTTTGTCAACATGCTGCTGCCGCTGGGTGCAGCGCTCGTGGCGCTCTGCACCGCGTTGGCGGGATACGTGATGGTCAAGTTCTTCGGTGTGATCTTCCTCGGGCAGCCCCGGGAGCCAAGCCTGGCGCAAGCACACGACGCGGGGCTACTCGAACGTCTGGGGCTCGGGTGGCTGGCTTTGGGATGCATCCTGCTCGGCGTGCTGCCCGTGCAGGTTCTGAGCCTGCTCGATGGTCTAGTCGTTGACCTGATCGGGACCGGCATAGGCGCCCGACAGTCTTCGTGGTGGTTGCTGCAGCCTGAACCATTACGTGCGGCCTCGTACGGGCCTTTGGCCTTTCTCGCGCTCGGCGCCGCGGTGACACTCGGCACCGTGCAGGTGATCCGCTCGATCTATCACCACCGCGTTCGTCGCGGCCCGGCCTGGGATTGTGGCTTCGGGCGAGTGGATTCCCGCATGCAGGATACGGCCGAGGGATTCGGCCAACCGATCCGGCACATCTTCCAGGCGTTCTTCCTCATGCAGCGCGAGCTGCCGTCTCCGTCGGACCGACAGCCGTTTTATCGAGTCCGTGTCACGGACCGGGTATGGACGTTCCTCTACGAACCCTTGGGAAAGCTGGTGCGAACGGTGGCTGACGCGGTGGCCTGGTTGCAACAGGGCCGGATCTCGACCTACCTGCTTTACAGCTTTCTGACCTTGGTCATCCTGCTGGCGCTCGTGTTATGAGCCCGATCGATGTGGCAACACAGCTCGTGGAGATGGTGTTCGCCGTCGCCCTGGCGCCGCTGTTCCTCGGTTGGATCAACCAGTGCCGGGCCTGGCTTCAGAACCGACGGGCGCCCAGCCTTCTACAGCCCTACCGCGGACTGCGCAAGCTTTTCGCCAAGGAAGCCGTGCTCGCGGACGGCGCGTCGCCGCTGTTTCGCATCGCCCCTTACGTCGTGTTCGGCTCGATGGTGCTCGCCGCCGCGATCATCCCGTCCATGGGCTCACGTCTCCCGCTCTCAACCGCCGCGGACGCCATCGCGCTGGTCGGTCTGCTCGCCACGGCCCGGGTGTTCCTGTCCCTCGCGGCGATGGACGTTGGAACGGCGTTCGGCACCCTGGGTGCCCGCCGCGAGATGATGGTCGGCTTCCTCGCGGAGCCCGCCCTGCTGATGGTGCTGTTCGTGGCCGCACAGCTCTCGCAATCGACGTCCCTGCCGCAGATTGCCGAGTCCTTGAGCTCGGGTCCCGCGGCGCTGCACCCGAGCCTGGCATTTACCGCCGTGGCCTTCACGCTGGTCCTTCTTGCCGAGAATGCACGAATACCCGTCGACAACCCGGCCACCCACCTGGAGTTGACGATGATCCATGAGGCGATGCTGCTCGAGTACTCTGCGCGCCACCTCGCGCTGATGGAGTGGGCGGCGGCGCTGAAGCTCTTCAACTACGCGACCATCGGATTTGCGCTCTTTACTCCCTGGGGCATCGCCCACGGCACGCAGGGGCCGATCGCCTTGTCACTGGCCGTGCCCGTGCTCGCGGGAAAGCTCCTCATCGCAGGCGCGGCACTCGCGGTCCTCGAAACCTTGTCGGCCAAGCTGCGCGTGTTCCGGGCCCCGGAGTTCCTGGCAACCGCTTTCCTGCTGGCGGTCCTCGGCCTGCTGGTGCACCTGCTGCTCGGGGCCTGAGCGACCATGAACCCCCTGCCATTTGACCTCCAGCTGCTCAATACCTGTGCGGCCGTTCTGCTGCTGATCTCTTTCTCGATGCTCACGCAGCGCCGAATCGTGACGCTCGTCGACCTGCTGGCCTGGCAGGGCGGCCTGCTGTTCGCCGCGACGATCCTGATGGCATTCCGTACGGGTGAGCAGCATCTGTATTTCTCCGCAGCGCTGACGTTTGCGCTGAAGGTCGTCGGTCTGCCGTGGATACTCCACCGGCTGATCCGTCGACTCGGGGTCTATTGGGACGCGGAGACCATGCTGAATCCCGGAACGACGATGCTGATCGGACTTCTCATCGTCGTGTTCGCGTTCGGTCTCGCACAACCGATCTCGGCTCTCGCCAGCACGGCGACCCGCAGCACCATCGGTATCGCGATCGCCGTGATCCTGCTCGCCTTCCTCACCATGATCATCCGGCGCAAGGCCATGTCCCAGGTGGTCGGTTTCCTGTCGATGGAAAACGGGCTGTTCTTCGGCGCCATGAGCGCGACCTACGGAATGCCCATGATCGTCGAGCTCGGAGTGGGCCTCGACATCCTCGTGGCGATGCTCGTCCTCGGGGTGTTCTTCTTCCAGATCCGGGAGCAGTTCGACAGTCTCGACCTGCGCCATCTCGAGTCGCTGCGCGAGGACAGATAGATGGAACTGCTCGCGGTCCTGCTGTTTCCGTTGCTCGGCGCCGCGGTCCTCGCCTGGCTGGGCGCGCATCGAACCGCGCCCGAGATCAACGCAGTCTTTTCCTTCCTCACCTTCCTGGCCGCATGCCTCCTGACGGCCCGGGTCATCGAGGAGGGCGATCTCCTCCTCGGTCGTGAGCAGTTCCTCGTGGACCCGTTCAACGTTTTTCTGGTCACCCTGACGGCCTTCGTGGGATTCACGACGTCCCTCTTCTCCCGCCCCTACATGCGGGTCGAGCGTGATCACGGCCGGGTCGTGACGGGACACCTGCGCCTCTACCACAGCATGTACCAGCTGTTCGTCGGAATGATGCTGCTCGCGCTCACCACCAATAACCTAGGACTCATGTGGGTGGCGATGGAAGCGGCGACCCTGTCGACTGTTCTGCTGGTCACGCTGTATCGCACTCCCGCCAGTCTCGAGGCCGGCTGGAAGTACTTCATCCTCTGCGGTGTCGGTATCGCCCAGGCGCTCTTCGGTACGATGCTGGTGTACTTCGCGGCCGAGAAGGTGCTGGGTGCGCAGGGTTCGACGGCCCTGCTGTGGACGCATCTCGTCGCCGTCAAGACGCAGCTCGAGCCCAACGTCCTCGCCCTGGCGTTCGTGTTCCTGCTCGTCGGTTACGGCACCAAGGTCGGCCTCGCGCCGCTCCACAACTGGCTCCCGGACGCCCACGCCGAGGGCCCGACGCCGATCTCGGCCGTGCTCTCCGGGCTGCTGCTGAACGTCGCCATCTATGCGGTGATCCGCTGCAAGGTACTCGTCGAGGGGTCGCTGCAGTCGACCTTGCCCTCGCGGATGCTGATGGGTTTCGGCCTGCTGTCCGTCGTGCTCGCGGCGCTGTTCCTGTGGCGACAACGCGATATCAAGCGACTGTTCGCCTACTCCTCGATCGAGCACATGGGCATCCTGACTTTCGCTTTCGGCATGGGTGGCCCGGTTGCCAACTTCGCCGCGCTGCTGCACATGACGGTGCACTCACTGACCAAGTCCGCGATCTTCTTCGCCGTCGGCCATGCGGCCCAGAAGGCTGGCTCCCAGCGGATCGAGGACATCCGCGGTCTCCTGACCGTCAGTCCCACCGTCGGTTGGGGCCTGATGTTGGGCACGCTCGCGATTCTCGGCCTGCCCCCGTTCGGCGTGTTCGCCAGTGAATTCCTGATGCTGACCACCGCCATGCAGCAACAGCCCTGGGCCACACCGATACTCCTGCTCGCGCTGGGTGTCGCATTCGCCGCGGTGCTCGGCAAGGTGCAGCCGATGGTCTTCGGCGAGACGCAGTCGGCCCGGCTGCCACATCCGCCCGCCCTGCTGCCGGTCTTCTCGCATCTTGCCCTGGTGCTGATGCTCGGAGTGTACGTGCCCCCGTACCTGGCCGACTGGTATCGCAAGGCCGCTGCGCTGATCGGGGGGCCCTAGCATGACCATGCGGCGCTGGATCGCGCAGCTGACGCCGCTCGCGGGGACTCCCTACGCGGCCGGTCTGAGCGCGTCCGTCGCGCAATGGACCGAGATCGCCGAGGATGTCGCTGCCTCGGGCGGCCAACTCGTCGCGTTGTGGGGCACGACGTATGCCGGGTCTTTCCCGCCGCCGACTATCCGCGCGGCGTACTGGGCGGCGGGACGGCTCGTCGTCGCGGAAGCGTCGTTGAGCGCTACCGATCCGGTCTATCCGGGACTCAGCGCGGTGTTTCCCGCGGCATTGCGGATGCAGCGGGCCGTTCGTGACCTCAACGGCCTGCGGGCACTCGACGTGGACGATCGCCCATGGCTGCGCCACGCGGCATGGTCCGAAGACGAATACCCGCTGCGCTCGCCGCCGTCACCCGATCGCGCGGCAGCGCCTTCCCTCGATACCTACCCGTTCGTTCGCGTGGACGGTGAGGGGGTTCACGAGATCGCCGTGGGACCGGTTCATGCCGGCATCATCGAGCCCGGGCATTTCCGGTTCTCGGCCGTCGGCGAGAAGATCCTGCGTCTCGAAGAACGCCTCGGCTACGTCCACAAGGGCATCGAATCTCGATTGGCCGGCATGCCGGCGCCGCTGGGATACCGGGTGGCCGGGCGCGCCAGCGGTGACTCCACCGTCGCCTACGCATGGGCCTACTGCCAGGCACTCGAGGGCCTGTGCAGCATGACGGTCCCTCGACGTGCATTGCAACTGCGCGCGGTCTTCCTCGAGCTCGAGCGATTACAGAATCATCTCGGCGATCTCGGCGCGCTCGGCAACGATGCCGGCTTCGCTTTCGGCCTCGCGCAATTTTCGCGACTGAAGGAGGAATTGACACGCCAGATGGCCACGACCTTCGGGTCACGCTACCTGTTCGACGCGATCGTGCCCGGGGGCGTCCGGCCGGAACCCACGACGGCAGGCCTTGCCGCCCTCGCCCAGCGCATCGAAAGACTGGCCCCGCAGTGCGCGCACCTGCAGTCGATCTATGACGAGCACGGTGGCGTCCGCGACCGGTTCGCCGGCGCTGGCATCGTCACGCCGGATCTGGCACGGCAACTCGGGCTGGCCGGCCTTGCGGGCAGAGCCAGCGGCCAGTCACTGGACCTGCGGGTCGATGCACCCTGGGCACCGTATGATCGCGTGTCGCCGAAGTCCGTGATCGAATCCGGCGGGGACGTCGCGGCACGGGTCGCCGTCAGATTCGGTGAAATCCAGGAGTCCTGTCGCGTCATCCTGCGCCTCGTCGGCGAGCTGGCTCCGGGGCCGCAGCTCGAAGCTCTCCCCTCCCAAATCCCCGCGCGACTCGCGATCGGGCTGATCGAGGGCTGGCGCGGACCGGTGATGGTGGCGCTGGAGACCAGCGCGGACGGCACGATTACGCGCTGCCACCTGCACGATCCCTCGTGGCAGAACTGGCCCGTGCTCGAGCACGCGGTCATCGGCAACATCGTTCCGGACTTTCCGCTGATCAACAAGTCCTTCAACCTCTCGTACAGCGGTCACGATCTCTAGCCTCCGATGCTCAGGACACTGCGAACCATCGCGTCGATCGGCATCGTCTCGGAACCCGCGCCGGCGCCAGACCCGCGGATGCGGGAGCGGGAATCCCTCCAGCTCGAGATCCTGCAGACCTTGGGCCGGGCGCTGGCGATTCGCCACGTCGACGCCGGGTCCTGCAATGGTTGTGAGCTCGAGATCCACGCGCTCAACAACCCCATCTACAACATCGAAGGACTGGGCATCCGCTTCGTTGCCAGTCCCAGACACGCCGACCTGCTGCTCGTGACGGGACCCGTCTCGCGTCACATGGAGCTCGCGCTGCGGCGGACGTACGACGCCACGCCAGAACCGCGCCTCGTCGTGGCGGTCGGCGACTGTGGCTGCACCGGCGGTGTCTTCGGAGAGAGCTACGCGTCGGCCGGCCGTGTCTCGAACGTCCTTCCCGTCGACGTGACGGTCGAGGGTTGCCCGCCGTCCCCCGAGCGGATCCTGCAGGGGATTCTCACGGCGGTGACGCACCGTACGCCGTCCGGGCATCCTCCGTCCGGGTAATGCGACAGCCCAGCGACCCTGTCCACACTCAGTCAAGGCGACAGCTCAGCCGGCGGGCAGACCGTTCGGACGGTCACCGAGAACAGCCAAACCCTGAAGTTCAAGAGCCACGGTTTCGAAACGGATTGACCACAGCGCGATCGCGTCGACGCCCGTACCGATCCATCGATAGGTTCGGGCGTGTGTTCGTTCGCCTCTTCCGTTAGCTCGGTCTCAGGGCGTTGCCATCGTCGTTCGGTGTCGTCGCTTCCGGTCGGTCTTTCTGTCCGTCCCGATCGCCAAGTCGAGCCGGGACCGGAACCGCCCCTACTTGCCGATGCAGAAGCGCGTGAATCGCGGCGGCGCCTGCGGTGCGGGGAACGCAGTAGCCCGGGACCTTGCGCAAACTAGAACAAGGCGCCCGCCTTCCGTTCTTGTTAAAGCCTACCTATCATGTGGAGCCAATCTGGCCCCATAGGAAAGGCAGCCCTCTGGATGGCGACCGTCGGCGAAGCCCCGACCCGGGCGGGACGGTACACACCTCAGCCCACGGGCTACCGGG
>CAZAWM010000082.1:0-3385 GCA_964488605.1 uncultured Steroidobacteraceae bacterium
GTCGACCGCGAGGCGCTCGCCCGAAAAAGCTGACGGGGATTACTGAGCGCTTACGCTCGGCCTCCCGCGACCGCATCCACTCGGCGATCGCCTCGGCGAACGGCGCTACCGACGACACCTGATCCGCCCGCCGGTCGCGCGCCCCCGCCGCGATCCGCGCCAGCCGGTATCGCACCGCCTTCTCATCCACGCCGAGCTGCCGTGCGATTGCACGCTTGCTCACCCCGCGCTCGTGGAGCACCTCGATCGTCATCGCTTCCTCCCGCTTCAGCCGGCGCTCCATCCGACCTCCCCCGTGGAGATCGTGGACCGCCCGCTCTCAGCGGGAGGTGCGGAAATCTGGGTGTCCTCTTACGCGGAGGAGATCACGTCCTCTGGCAGCTTGCTGCGCAGCTGCAATCCCTCCTCGCAATAGAGCCGATACGCGAGGTTGCGGGCCAGGCCGAAACCCTCGCGCCGCAGCAGGATGTGGAGCTTGCGGTAGCCGTAGCGAACGCGATCTCGGGCCAGGTCGCGCAATCGCGACCGCTCTTCGAGACGAGGGTTCAGCACGCTCGCGTAGTAGAAGTTGCTCCGATATAGGCGCCAGCCGGCAGGCCCGCCGCAGAGGCACTCCGTAGTGGTCGTGCAGACAAGCGACCACCGGACGCTTCAGCGCGCGCCGGGCCATTTTTGAGTTGATGCCCTGCAGCGCGACCAGAGTCGACGCGACGGATTAGTTGTATGTGTTCGTAGCTGGTTCTGGAATCAACTCACCCGACTCGTATCGATTGTTCGTCCAGACGTTGCCAGCGCCGCGCTGCCACCCGATCACCGGCGATCCGCACCCTCCGGAGGGCCCGCCGGCCCAGACGTTGTCGACGAACCTTACGTTCGTTGGATGGTAATCGGTCGTATTCCCCGCATAGACGCAAACCGCTGCACCTGAGCGACTCTCGAACCGGTTGCCCTCGACGATGATGTTGTCGACAGGGCCCCAGCTCTGCCCATGGGAGTAGAACGACACTACAGATGACATTCCCCCGCCAGACGTCGAACCGTTCCAGTTCGCAACGAGATTGTTTCGGCGAAGAATCAATGGACTCGTACCCGAGCCGAGTACGGGTTCATTGTGAGAGTCGCCCCACCCATAGAGGTCATAACAGTATGAGTCTTCTACTCGAAACCCCTGACCAGAGAAGCACTTGGCGACATTATGGACCTTACACCTGAGGCAGGTGTACCCAAAGGTTCCATTGAAGGCGTCCGTCTGCGCATTCTCTCCGTCAATCTCCACATCGGTCAGGCTCAGGTTTCGAGGCTTATAGTCCCCCGTTATGTCGCCAACAATCTTGGATCTTGTGATCGTCACGTTGTTGGCGTTCAATGCAATGCCAGACGCAAACAGACATCGATCGTACGTGGCGCCATCCGTCGATAGGTCGCGCGAACAGGGGGCTAGCGACACTCCGGAGGGCACTCCAGTGTTCGAGGAGTTTGGGAAGCTCGTCGGGGTCCCTCCGCTACCTCCGCCTCCACTACCGGGGTCCCCAGGTGCGAGGAGAACCGGTGCCGGAGGTGCGCCGCTCTGCGCGATCGCTCCTGCGGCAATGAACAGTGTGCTTGACATCACAAGCCAAGCAACCGCGATCTTCGACGGACCCATGTTGACCCCCGGTGGAAGTGCCTTCTGCGAGATTCTCACTCGCGCTGCAGGGAGTTTCGGCTCATCCAACAATTCCGTCTGTTAGCCACGTCACGCCTGGCAGCAGGGTTGGAGACGGTCGAGAAGGTCCGCGAACTCAGCTCCCCGGGCTCGCCAGCTGTGCAGAGCGGCGAAAGCTTGCCGCTCGGCCGCGAGCCCTGGTTGGCCTCGCTCGCGAAGTAGGCGAGTAACGGCCTGCTGGAACTCTTGGCGAGATGTCGCGATCGTGACGAGCGGGGTCCCCAGCGAACGCGTGGCGGGCAGGTCGGTCGCGACGACTGCTCGACCCGCCGCTAGGTACTCGATCGTCTTCAGCGGAACGCTCGCCCGGTTGAAGGCTGAGTCGACATAAGGAGTCAAACCAACGTCGGTGACCTTTAGATAGGAAGGCATTTCCTCGAACCGCTTCGCTCCCACCCACTGCACGTTCGACCTTCGCAAGAGTCTGCGCAGAGTGGGCGCATCCACATCGGCCTCGGCGAGCGGGCCGATCAGGAGGAGTGAGTGCCCTCTCTCGGCCACAGCGTCGAGCAGCTCTAGGTCTACACGGGCGTTGAGAGAGCCGGCGAACCCCGCAATGGGCCGTGGCAGACGAACATCAGGCGGGTCGGGCGCGCGATCTGTCTCCTTGAACGCCTCTGGATTGCAGCCGTTCGGTATCAGTGAGACTTCGCAACCCATCCGCCGCCACTTCTCCTCCAAGAGTGGCGAGATTGCGACGACGTGCGGATTCATCTGGCTCAGCTTGGCCTCGGTCTTCGAGACCTGGCCCTCGGATCTCCCCATCAATCTCGCGCCAGCTGCCCAGTCGTCAGTTGCATAGATCACACGCCGCTCGGAGGCGCTTGGATCGAAGAGAGCGAGATCGGTAGCCACGATACGCGCGTACGCCCGAGCATTCAGAGTCGAAAGTGCCCTTCGAATCTCCCTCCGCGTCAGCCATTCTGTAAGTCTGGTGAGGCCAGGCCGTCGCATGCCGGGATGAACGAGTGGAGTGAGCCGAACGACGTTGGACGCAGCCGATCGAAGGTTCTGCCGGAGGACCACGAAAGGCTCGTCGCTCCGCCTCGCGCCGATCAAGGAGATGGGAGGGTCGACGAACAGGACCGGGCGGCTGCGCGCGAGTTCTCTCGCGATGTGATGCTCGGGCATCCGCTGCTCCGGCCAGCTCGTGCCGGCGCAGACGACAACCATCTCCGCGACACTTCGCGCGCTATCCCCGGAACTCATTAGGTGGCAGTCCGATCATGCGCAAGGAGCTCGGCGCAGGGCCGGAGGTACGCGGCTCCACGCCCAGTTGAGACGCGGCGAGATGTATCGTGCGCCGTTGGCGACAGCAAGCCGCGCTCGAATCGCAGGGAGACGACGACGCATCATGCCGGCCAAGCGCGCGTCCTCGCACCTTGATCGAATCGCTCGGAGCTTGGGACTCATCTTCCTCGGCACCGCGGTATCGCTCATCCGACAGCGCGGCCCCGGCGCTCTCGATACACTTTGGGCGGAAGATGGGTCTGTCTTCCTGCAGGGCGCACTCGACGACAATCACCCGCGCGTTTGGTTGCAGAGCTATGCAGGCTATATGCACCTCGCGCCACGGGTGCTTGCGACCGTTGCGGCGAACCTGCCGGTCGAGTGGGTGCCCCTCGTGATGTCGGGCGGCGCGGCCCTGGCCGTGTCGTGCCTCGCCTTCGCGGTGTTCCG
>CAZAWM010000082.1:3395-5750 GCA_964488605.1 uncultured Steroidobacteraceae bacterium
CTCTGGCCGTCTGCATGGTCGCACTGCCTTCGGCCGGCATGGAGGCGGCCAATTCGGCAGCAAACATCCATTGGTACTTGCTCTACGCGCTCGCGTGGGTTGCCGTGTGCCGCCCGGAGGGCCGCCGGCTCACCGTCGCGTCGAGTCTAGTGGCGTTTACCGCAGCTGCGAGCAACCCCTTCGCAGCACTCGCGTTGCCATTCATCGGATGGCGGGTCGCGCGCGAGCGCCGGGGCCCTGATGTTGCCCGCCTCGGGTCTCTCACGGCAGGAGTGGCGCTGCAGGCATTCGTGGTTCTCTCGGCGGTCGGTAGTAGGCCGCTCGATCCCACGGGGAACTCGATCACCGCGCTAACCCGTTGGTATGGGTTTCACGTTCTCGAGGCTGCGGCGTTTGGACTAGGGCTAAGGGACGCAAGCGTTCACGCTCTGGGCGTTGCCGCGAGCGGCGCAATCGCGCTCGCGGTTTCCGCATACATGCTCACACCGGCAGTTCGGGCCGCGATGAGGAATCCTGTACTTCCACTCGTGTTCGCGATACTTCACGGGGCCTTCTACTTCCTTCCGGTTGCCTTGGCGCAAACGACTACGCCGCGCTACGCGATCGCTCCGATCCTGCTGATCTACGCAACGGTGGCCTGGGGGATTTGGCACGACCGTGAGCACCGGCAAGTCGGCCGGAAGCGCGCCGCCGTTGCCCTCCTCGCGGTGATCGGTCTCGTCGATTTCTCTCCGCGTAACGAGCGCTCGTTAGGGCCTGGTTGGCGCGCAGAACTGTCCTCAGCGCGGCAGGCTTGCTCGATGCACCCGCTCGCGGAGGCAGCCTTGCGGATCCCTCCCCGGAACCTCCCTCCTGGGGATCCGCGGGAGATGTACGGATACTGGACCGTTCGGATCCCCTGCGGGGAACTCGCCTCGGGGGGAGCCTCAAACACGGCCGTCACGTCGCGCGGCCATGCGGTCACACAAGCGATGCAGCCGAAGCGGTGAAGAGAGCAGGGCCTTTGCGATACGCAACTCGTAAGCGAGTCCTCGTGACCGGGGGTGCGGGCTTCATCGGCTCGCACCTGTGCCGGGCACTGCTGGGCCGAGGCTACGACGTCCTCTGCGTCGACAACTTCTTCACAGGCACTCGCGACAACGTGATCGATCTACTGCCCAACCCCCATTTCGAGTTGATTCGCCACGACGTCACATTCTCGCTCTACGTCGAGGTCGACGAGATATACAACCTCGCCTGTCCGGCCTCTCCGGTGCACTACCAGTTCGATCCCGTGCAGACGACGAAGACCTCCGTCCATGGTGCGATCAACATGCTGGGGCTCGCGAAGCGTGTCCGCGCGCGAATCCTTCAGGCCTCGACGAGCGAGGTCTACGGAGATCCCATCGAGCACCCCCAGCGCGAGGAGTATTGGGGGAACGTGAACCCCATCGGCATTCGGTCTTGTTACGACGAGGGCAAGCGCTGCGCGGAGACGCTCTTCTTCGACTACCACCGGCAGCACGGGGTCGAGATCAAGGTCGCCCGTATCTTCAACACGTACGGGCCCTGCATGCACCCCAACGACGGGCGCGTCGTCTCCGGTTTCATCACGCAGGCGCTCCGTGGGAAGCCGATCACGCTGTACGGAGACGGCTCGCAGACGCGCTCGTTCTGCTTCGTCTCCGACCTGGTCGATGGCCTCGTGAGGTTGATGGAGTCCGGCAAGGAGATGGTCGGGCCGATCAATCTCGGGAACCCCACGGAGATCTCGATCCGCGAGATTGCGAAGCTCGTGCTCGAGAAGACGGGCTCGCGGTCCGAGATCGTCGAGCGTCCGCTGCCGCAGGACGACCCGAAGCGGCGCAGGCCGGACATCGGAAGAGCAGTGGCACTACTCGGCTGGAGTCCCCGCGTCCCCCTTGCGGAGGGGCTCGACTCGACCATCGATTACTTCCGAAAGCTGGCCAGCTAGCCGTCCGAAGCGTCGCGCGCCCGTCTGTGGCCGCGCCCGAGGTGCCCCATGTCCGAAGCGGAACAGATTTCCGCCAAGTCGATCGCCATCATCGGCGGCTGCGGCCATGTCGGCCTGCCCCTTGGCGTGAAGCTCGCGCAGGCCGGCGCGCGCACCGTGCTGGTTGATATCGATCACGAGGCGGTGGAGGCGGTAAACGCTGGGCGCTTCCCGTTCCTCGAGCGGTTCTTCGACCTCAACTACAGGCACAGGCTGGTGCTCATCGCGCTGACCAGCGACCCCACGGGACTCGGCAGCGCGGACGCCGAACGATGGGTCCCCCGGCTGGCCCAGCAGGCCCAGGAGCTCCTGGCCGGACCGAATGCGACCCCCGCCGACCGCGTCCGGGCGGTGACCGCGAT
>CAZAWM010000082.1:5760-12823 GCA_964488605.1 uncultured Steroidobacteraceae bacterium
TCGAGCACGGCGGAGACGAGCAGCTCCGCGCCGCGTTGGCCCGCGGGCTGCGCGCGACCACGCGCATCGAGAAGACGGAAGCACTCGACGTGATCATCTTCGTGACGGGCACACCGGTCGACGAGCACCTGAATCCGAAGCTGTCCGAGGTGCTGCGGATTCTCGACCTGTACGAGTCGCACTTCCGGGACAGCACGCTCGTGATCATGCGCTCGACGCTCTTCCCGGGAACGATGGAGCACCTGCACGAGCGGCTCGCCCGCAGTCATCCGCGCGTGAAGCTCGCCTTCTGCCCGGAGCGGGTCGCGCAGGGGCACGCGCTCGACGAGATCGAGTCGCTGCCGCAGATCGTCTCCGCGTTCGACGAGGCGAGCTTCGCCGAAGCGGCGGAGATCTTCGCGGCGCTGGCGCCGGCGATCGTTCGCCTGACGCCGCTCGAGGCGGAGCTCACGAAGCTGATGGCGAACTCCTGGCGGTATCTCGAGTTCGCAATTGCAAACCAGTTCTATCTGATCTGCGAGTCGCGCGGTGTGAGCTTTCAGCGCGTCTTCAAGGCGATCCGCCACGACTATCCGCGCGCTTCGGGCTACAAGGCGCCGGGCTTCGCCGCCGGGCCGTGCCTCTTCAAGGACACGATGCAGCTCGCGAGCTTCTTCGACAATCGCTTCCACCTGGGGCACGCCGCGATGCTCGTGAACGAAGGGCTCGCGTCCTTCGTGGTACAGCGCACGAAGACGGCGCTGGGTGGATCGCTCTGGGATCGCACGGTGGGACTGCTCGGCATGACGTTCAAGGCCGACAGCGACGACGTTCGCGAGTCGCTGAGCTTCAAGGTCCGCAAGCTGCTCGAGTTCGAGGGGGCCCGCGTCCAGTGCGCGGATCCTTACCTCGACTGGACCCTCCCGGTCGAGGATGTGCTGCGCGATGCCGAGGCGGTCGTGCTCGCGACTCCGCATCGGGAGTTCCGCGGCCTCGGCATCAAGGTCCCGGTAGTCGACGTCTGGGGAGTCTTCGACAACCCCGCTCTCGAAGTGATCAAGACCGAGCAGCGGCCCGGCCGCGCGGGGAGGTGAGAGTGGAGCGGAAGGGCCGAGTTCTTGTTACCGGATCGGCGGGGTTCATCGGCGGCTACGTGGTCCAGGAGTTGCTCGAGCACGGCTGGGAGGTGGTCGGCCTCGACAACTACTCGAAGTACGGGCGCGTCGAGAAGTCCTACGACACGCACCCGGGCTACCGGTTCGTGGAGGGGAACGCCAAGGACCCCGCGCTCCTCGAGTCCCTGCTCGACGGCTGCGATCACTTTCTCGCCGGCGCGGCGATGATCGGCGGCATCAGCTACTTCCACGAGTATGCATACGACTTGCTCGCGGAGAACGAGCGCATCACCGCGGCCGCGTTCGATGCCGCGATTCGTGCCCACAAGGCCGGGCGGCTGCGGAAGATCACCGTGATGAGCTCGAGCATGGTCTTCGAGAGCGCGACGGAGTTCCCGACGCCCGAGGGCGCGGAGCGGCGCTCTCCGCCGCCGCTCAGCACCTACGGCTTCCAAAAGCTCGCCTGCGAGTACTTCGCGCACGGCGCCCAGCTTCAGTACGGGCTGCCGTACACGATCGTGCGCCCGTTCAATTGCGTCGGGATCGGCGAGCAGCGGGCTCTGGGTGACAAGGACATACGCTCGGGCAACATCAAGCTGGCGATGAGCCACGTCGTGCCCGATCTGATCCAGAAGCTCGTGAAGGGGCAGGATCCGCTGCGCATACTCGGCGATGGAAGCCAGGTGCGGCACTACACGTACGGGGGCGACCTCGCCCGGGGGATTCGCCTCGCCATCGAGCACCCCGAGGCAATCAACCAGGACTTCAATCTGTCGACGGCGCGCTCGACGACCGTGCTCGAGCTGGCGGAGCTGATCTGGCAGCGCCTGCGCGAGGGGGAGCCGTTCCGCTACGTGAGCGATGCTCCGTTCGAGTACGACGTGCAGCGCCGGGTCCCGGAGGTCTCTAAGGCGAAGCGGCTGCTCGGCTTCGAGGCGTCGACGAGCCTCGAGCGCATCCTCGACGAGGTGATCCCGTGGGTCCGCGAGCAGGTCGGGCTCGGGAACATCTAGCGCCGGCACCTCGTCGCCGCGGCGCTCGCGACCGGGAGATCTCCACTTGAGCACGAGCTTGCCCGAGAGTCGCGCGGGAGCCCCGCAGCTCGTAGTGCCGGTGTACGACGAGGGCGAGAACGTCGTCCGCTTGTACGAGCGCCTCACGGCCGAAGGCGTCCCCTTCGAGAGCCTGAGCTTCGTCTACGACAAGGACGACGACACGTCGCTGCCTTTCGTCGCACAGCTGCGTTCGCGCGACCCGCGCGTGGAGGCAACCAAGAACACGGACGGTCCGGGGGTCATCCGCGCGCTGAAGTTCGCCTTCCGGCACGTCCGCTCCGGCCCGGTCATCGTCCTGATGGGCGATCTCTCGGACAAGCTCTCGATTGTGCCCGAGATGATCCGACTCTGGCGTGAGGGCGCCGTCTTGGTGAGTCCCTCGCGCTACATGCCGGGCGGACGCCAGCACGGCGGCGGCCTCGTGAAGTCCACGCTCTCGCGCGTCGCGGGCACGACCCTCGGCTGGCTCGGCTTTCCGACCTCGGATCCGACCAACAACTTCAAGCTGTACGACGGCGAGTGGCTGCGGTCGCAGCAGATCGAAAGCGAAGGCGGCTTCGAGGTCGCCCTCGAGCTCTGCTACAAGGCCTACACCCAGGGTCGAGAGATCCGCGAGCTTCCCACCGAGTGGTACGACCGCACGAGCGGCGCCAGCCGCTTTCGGCTGCGAGCCTGGCTACCGCGCTATCTGCGTTGGTGGAGCCTCTCCCTCGTCGCCGTCGCGCGGCGGCGCCTCGCGAGCTGAGGGCTCAGGCCCGCCCCTGAATGGCGCTGCGGATCCGCTCGATCAGCGTCGCAGCGGGCTCACGATCGAGGCCGACACGCGGCGCGGCCTCGAGGGCATCGAGCGCTTCGCCGAGCTGCGTCTCGTCGAGTGCCACGCGCACCTGCCCGCGAGCCGCGAGCGCGCGCGCGGTCGCCAGCTGATGATCGTTCCGGTGCTCTCCGAGACTGGCGCGCCGGGGCATGATCAAGATGGGTTTCCCGAGCTCCAAGGCTGCCAGCACGGATCCGATGCCCGCGTGTGCGACGATCGCCGAGGCCTCGCGCATCCGCGCGCGAAACTCCTGCGGCGGGAGACTCACGCAGGTCTGGAGGGCCTTCGGCTGATACGTGCCGCGCCCGACCTGGGCAAACACGTCGGTGCGTCCGCGCGCCTGCGCCCAGCGGTCCACGTGGACGATCAGGCGATCGAAGGGAAGCTGGCCGCCGACGGTGACGAAGATCATGTCAGAAGACCTGCCCCGCGTACTCCGGCCGCGTGCCCCGCGCCAGGTGCTCCCATTGTGTGAGCCAGACCGACGCGAAGGGACGCACCAAGCGGCCCGACAGCGAGATCCTCTCGGCGTTGGCGATGCTGTCGAGCCAGATCGTGCGGGCGCCGAGCAGGCGCCCAAGGATCACGGTGAGGCACCCCGGCGCGGCCCCTGTCGAGAAGACCACGTCTGGGCGCTCGCGCAGAACGATGCGTGCGATCGCGCCGGCGAGCTGAACGGCACGGAGGGGGCGATCCTTGTTGGCATCGGGCACGATGTGAAGGGGCGCGTCGCCGACGTCGGCCCGGTAGCCCGGCTCGACGGTTACGTACGTGACGTCCGCTTCGTCGAAGGCGCGCCGTATCCGCATCATCTGAGCCCAGTGGCCGCCGCCGCTCGAGACGGCGAGCAGGCGGGGGCGTCGTTGCATGCTCATCGCGTGCGACCCCCGACCGGCCCGGCGGCTCCCGCAGTGGCCGGGCGGAACCCGGTGACCAAGAACTGCTTCCCGAGCACTCGCCACGCCAAGGGCGTGCGCAGATACACGCGGGTGAGCCAGGCAGACTTGGGGAGTAGCGAGCGAGACGAGTAGGGGAGAAAGCGAGGCACGACCTCCTCCAGCGTGTAACCGGCGCCGCACAAGTGCTCGGCCGCGGAGATGTGGGTGAGCGGGAGCACGTGATCGGCGCAGTCGAAATACTCGCGAGAGCAGTATCGAAAGTTGGGACCGAGGATGGCGATGCGCCCACCGGGCCGGAGCCACGCAAGACTGCACGCCAAGAACTCCGCCACCTGTCCCGGCACGGCGAGGTGCTCGAGGAAGTTCGACACGAAGACCAGGTCGAAGTGCGCTGGGGGCAGGTCGGCCTGAGAAATCGGCGCGATCCGGACCTGCACTCCCTCGAGCGCACTCAACCCGTGATCCACCTGGTCGACGGCCCAGCGCTCGGGCGCCGGGATCGAAGCGATGAACTCTCCGAAGCCCGCTGCCGGATCGAGCACCCGCGAGGGAGATCCGAAGCGGCGAAACAGATATCGGGAGATCTCGCTCCAGACGGCCACACGCTCGGCGCGCGCGACTCCCTGAAAGCGATAGGCGTAGATGCGCTCCAGATCCATTCGTGGTCGTACCTACACTCCCATCGCTTGCCGGATGAGCCGGTCACGCTCCCGTGGTGACCGACTCTCTGGAGGGTAGCGATGCTCGCCGCTCGCTCGGCTGCAAGCTGCCCGCGGCGTCGGTCGGGAGGGTCGTCGAGCGGGACGGGAAGTAGCGATCACGTAGGCGAAGGACGGGCCACTCGACGAGCTTGGTGGCGACCACCCCGGCGAGTACGGCTCCGGCGCAGACCACGACGGTCGCGATCAGCCAGACGAGCGAGGAACCTTCGCCGATCGAGGCCAGCAGGCGCGTTGCGAACTCGCGTTCGAGGATCCGGATCGCCGTCACGTGCCATAGGTAGATCGCGTACGAGTAGACCCCAATCCAAGCACCGAACACGGCGAGCGGCCGCGCAATGGGCCCCCAAGAGCCGAGGTTCTTCTGGTTCGTGTGAAAGGCCGCCAACAGGAAGGCGCCAGATCCCAGGAAGTTGGCCGTGAGGCCGACACTCCGGACGAAGACAGTCTCGGGCGGGACGAAGACGTTCGGGGCCCAAAGGAGGAGGCCCGCCAGAAGGAGCGGAATGCGATAGCGCGCGATTCCGGCGAAGTGCGCCGGAAAGAACTCCGCCCACGCACGAATTCCGACCCCGAAGAGCAGCGCGTCGAGGCGCAGGTGGGTCGCGCCCATGCCCACGCTGTACGGATCGCCCGCCCAGATGGAGAGCAGCCGCACGCCGAGGAACGCCGGCACTGCGGCGATACAGAGCGGCAGGATCCAGCGCACTCGATCGGCCCGCGCCACTGCCGCCAGGAGAAACGGGAGCGTCAGATAGAAGTGCTCCTCCACGGCGAGGGTCCAGGTGTGCCCGAGCGGGTTCGGCCCGACGTAGTTCTGAAGGAACAGGAGGTTCGGCCACAGCTCGCTCCACTTGGCGCCGAGCGTCTCGAGGCCGCTCCCACCGCCGAGCGCGGCCTTGAGCGCGGGCACGAACGAGGCGTAGAGGAGGAGGGCGAGGTAGGCGGGATAGATCTTCAGTCCCCTGCGGACCAGGAATCGGCCGATGTCGAGCGTTCCATGCCGCTTGAGCTCCGTAATCAGCAAGCCGCCGATCAAGAACCCGCTGAGGACGAAGAAGAGGTCGACCCCGAGCCAGCCAGTGTGGAACCAAACCTCGGAGAGGCCTCCGAGAACGCCATCCGGGCGAGGGATCTCCAGATGCCGGCCGAAGACGAGGACGACCGCGATGCCGCGCAACAGGTCGAGCTGGAGGTTGCGCTTCGGCAACGACGGATCTCCTTGTCACTGTATCGCCCCGCCGACGCTACAAAGCGAGCACCTCGTCAGGGCATATTCGCTGCCTGATGGACGCTTGGCCGGCTATGAACCGTCAGGACGGGCGTCTGGCCGCGCGGTGGGGTAGATTCTCGGGGGGTTCACCATGGCTTTGAGACGGGCGTTGGGTAAAACCAAGCGCGCGGCTGCCAGGGCCTTGCGACGAGCCTTTGTCCATCGTTCGTTGCCGTTGGATCTGCAGGCGTTCGCGATTCGCCACCTTCTCCCGATGGATCCTTGGCCCCGGTCGCTCGCCTATCAACAGTGCCTCGCCGATCGCATCTTGGCTTCTCACGGCGCCCGTTGCCAGAGTGGGCCATTCGCGGGAATGGTCTGCCTCGAGGATGCCGAGGAGGGTTGCCTCGTACCCAAGCTACTCGGCTGCTACGAGGAGGAGCTGAGCGGGACGATCGAGAGGCTGATCGCGGATGGATACGACCGCGTGATCGATGTGGGCTGTGCATCGGGTTACTGGCTCACGGGGCTCGCACTGCGGCTTCCGACGGCAACGCTCGTGGGCTTCGAGCTGGACGATGACGCTCGAGCTCGCTGCGAAGCGATGGTTGTGCAGAACCGGGTCGACACACGCGTGCAGCTTCGCGGGGAGTGCACCGTGCGAGAGCTCGAGACGACGATCGAAGGGCGAACTCTCGTGTTCATGGACTGCGACGGGCCGGAGTTCGAGCTTCTCGATCCCACCCAGGCGCCCGCTCTGAAGCAGGCCGACATCCTCGTGGAGACGCACGACTACTTGAATCCGGTGATCACGGCGACCTTGATCGAGCGCTTCGAGCCGACCCACAAGATCGAGAGCATCTCGAGCCGCGAGCGCGAGCCGAGTGCTCAGCGCTATCCCGGGTTGGCCGCTCTGCCCCCGGTACACTGGGCCGAGGCGCTGGCTGAGAGGCGGCCGTGTGTCCAGGAGTGGTTGATCATGCAGTCGAGGCTGATGCCGCAACCGAATGCCGCCTCTTAAGCATCGGCGGCCACCCACCGATTGAACCAGCTCTGGATCGGGCGCGGCAGCCGAAGGGTGGTCATGGGCGAGGCGGGTGTCTTCGTAGATCGCTTTCAGGAAGCCCTGCCTCGCGGTCGCGTGATCGGAAGTCGAACTCCGGACGGGATTGCGCGAGCGGGTGTCGACCTCGAGCGCACGCTGAGCGTCGACGCCGGCGCCTTGCGCATTCAGCCTTTGCTCAAGCCCGGATGGGGGAGAGCGGG
>CAZAWM010000083.1:0-12760 GCA_964488605.1 uncultured Steroidobacteraceae bacterium
GGCCGCTGATCGTCAACAATCTGTCGACCGCAGGCATGATGACCGCCGATACGCTCATGTCCGGGCACATCGGCGCAGAGGCACTCGCGGCCGTGGCGGTCGGCAGCAACTACGTGTCGGTCTTTTACCTCGCGGGGCTGGGGTTGCTGATGGCGCTCTCGCCCACGGTCGCGCACGTCTATGGCGCGGGACGCAGCGGTGAAGTGGGCACCTACTTCCGTCAGGCGCTGTGGCTCGCTGCCGCGGTCGCCGCGCTGGTCACGCTCGGACTGCTGCTCGTGCATCCCGTGCTGCGGGCCATCGGCACCCCGACGGAGATCGCGAGCGTCGCGTCGCGCTACGTCTACGCCGTCGCCTGTGGCATGCCGGCGCTATTCGGCTTTTTCGCGCTGCGCTTCTCGAGCGAGGGTCTGGGCTGGACGCGGCCGATCCTGTTCACGGCGCTGATCTCGCTGGTCGCCAACGTCCTGCTCAACTGGGTGTTCATGTTCGGCAAGCTCGGCGTGCCGGCGATGGGCGCCGTCGGAGCCGGCGTCGCGACGGCCTGCGTGCACTGGCTGATCTTCGGCTTCCTCTGGCGTTACGTCGGTACGCACCGAATCTACCGGCCCTATGCGCCGCTCGCGACCCGCGAGCCGCCGAACTGGGGCCGGCTGCGCGAAATCCTCAGGCTCGGCCTGCCGATCAGCGGCAGTGTGCTTGCCGAGGGCGCGCTGTTCTCGTCGGCGGCGCTGATCCTAGGCACCCTCGGCGCGACGATCGTCGCCGCGCACGCAATCGCGATCAACTACGCGGCACTGATGTTCATGGTACCGCTGTCGCTGCACTCGGCGACGACCATCCACGTCGGTCATCTCGCCGGCGCCGGCAGGCGCGCCGAAGCGCGGCGCGCCGGCTGGACCGGCATGGCGATGTGCGCCGGAATCATGCTCGTCTCGGCGCTCGTGCTCGTGGTCGCGCGTGGCGGCATCGCCGGGCTCTACACCGAAGACACCGAGGTGGCCTCGCTCGCTGCGACGCTGCTGCTGTTCGCGGCTGCTTTCCAGGTCGCCGACGGCCTGCAGGTCGGCGCGGCCGGCGCGCTGCGCGGCTTCAAGGACGCCGCCGTGCCGATGTGGCTCAACGTGCTCTCGTACTGGGGCATCGGCTTCCCGCTGGCCTGGTGGCTCGGCGTGCGTGCCGGATGGAGTGCTGCCGGCGTCTGGACCGGGCTGATCGTCGGGCTGTTCGCCTGCGCACTGCTGCTTTCAGTACGCTACTACCGGATCACCCGCGACGGAGTTGCCGCATGAACATGTCGATCAGGAGTCGATCGCCCGCTTTCGCGCTGCTGGCCGCAGCGCTGCTCGCGGGCTGCCTCGGCAACCCTGTCGATACGGCCGCGGGCACCGATCGGGCGGCGGTCACTGCCGAGGCGCGCGCGCTGCCGGCGGGCGGCGAGGCGGCGGGCACGCTCGACGCGCTCTACGAAGAGTTCTTCGAGGAGCAGCTTCGGCTGTTGCCGACGATGGCAACGTATCTCGGCGACGAGCGCTACAACGACCGCCTCGAGAATCCAGCCGACCCGGCCTTCACTCGCGCGCTCGAGGACCTCAACCGGCGCTACCTTGAGCGCGCACGTCGCGTCGATCCGACTGCGCTCGCGGGCAGTGCTCGCATCAGCTACGACATCTTCCTGCGCGAGCGCGAGCTCGCGCTCGAAGGGCTGCGTTTCCCGGCACGACTGCTCGCCATCGACCAGATGGACAGTCTCGCGAACACCTTTGCCGTGTTCGGCTCGGGGGCCGGCGCGCAGCCGTTCCGCAACGCGCGCGACTACGACGCCTTCCTATCGCGCAGCGTCGATTTCGAGCGCTGGGTCGACAGTGCCATCGGCGCGCTGCGCGAGGGTCTCGCGCGCGGCGTGACTCAGCCCAGGGTCGTGATGGCAAAGGTCGTTCCGCAGCTTCGTGACGTCGCCCGCGACGCACCCGAACAGACGATCTTCTGGCAGGCCATCAGGGCGATGCCCGAGTCCATCCCGGCGGCTGAGCGGGCGGCGATCGAGGCGCGGTGGCGCAGCGCCATCCGCGACCGGATCGTGCCCGCCTATCGTCGTCTCGCCGACTTCATCGAGAACGAGTACTTGCCGCGCGCGCGGACCAGCGTCGGCTGGAGCGCATTGCCGCAGGGGGCGGAGTGGTACCGCCATCAGATCCGCGTGCAGACCACGACCTCGCTCGGCGCCGAGGAGATCCATGCGATCGGGCTCGCCGAGGTCGCGCGGATCCGTGCAGAGATGGATGCCGTGCGCCGGCGGGTCGGCTTCGACGGCGATCTCCCGGCTTTCTTCCGCTACTTGCAGGACGATCCGAAGTTCTATTTCACGAGCGCCGAGCAGCTCGTCAGCGGCTACACCGAGCTCAAGCGCCGCATCGACGCGCTACTGCCCAGGCTGTTCACGGACTTCCCGAAGGCCGATTACGAGGTTCGGCTCGTCGAGCCGTTCCGCGCCGCGTCGGCCCCCGGTGCGTTCTACCAGCCGCCGTCCGCGGACGGTCGCCGGCCTGGGATCTTCTACGTCAACGGCCACAACCTCAAGGCACAGCCGATCTTCGGCATGGAGACGCTGTCGCTGCACGAAGCCGCGCCCGGACACCACTTCCAGGTCGCGATTCAGCAGGAGCTGACCGGACTGCCGCGTTTCCGGCGCTTCAATAATTACGTCGCCTATGCGGAGGGCTGGGCGCTCTATGCCGAGTCGATCGGGCCCGAGCTGGGTCTGTTCACCGATCCTTACCAGTGGTACGGGCGGCTGTCCGACGAGATGCTGCGCGCGATGCGCCTGGTCGTCGACACGGGTCTGCACGCCAAGGGCTGGAGTCGCGAACAGGCGATCCAGTACATGCGCGATAACTCGTCGATGGCGTTGTCGGACATCGAGTCCGAAGTCGAACGCTACATCGTCTGGCCCGGGCAGGCGCTCGGCTACAAGGTCGGCCAGCTGCGCATCTCGGCGCTGCGCGAGCGCGCCGAGCGGGAGCTGGGCGCGCGCTTCGACGTGCGCGAGTTCCACAGCCAGCTGCTGCGCGACGGCGCGGTGCCGCTGGACGTGCTCGAGGCCAAGATCGACCGCTGGATCAGAGCTCGCGCAGGTACCAGCGATCGCAGGTGAAGTGGCCGGTGGCGCCGAGCGGTCTCGACACGGGCGCGAAGCCGTGCCGTTCGTAGAGGCGCGCCGCGGCGTGCATGCTCGACAGCGTTTCGAGGTAGCAGCGGCGGTACCCCGCGCTGCGCGCGGCCTGCAGGCAGGCTTCGAGCATGCGGCTGCCGAGGCCGCGGCCGCGTGCCTCGGGCAGGAAGTACATCTTGCGCAGCTCGCAGGTATCGGCGTCGCCGCCCGCGAGCGGCGCGATGCCGGCGCCGCCGATCACGCGTCCACCGCTCTCGAGCACGAAGAAGGCCGCGCGTGGGGCGGCATAGGCGCGGCTCAGGAAATCGACCTCCGGATCGTTGATGGAGAAGCCCGGGCCGACGGCGCCGCAGTCGGTCATGACGTCGCGGATGATGGCCGCCATGGCCGCATCGTCGCGCGGCTCAATGGGTCGAATGCGCGCTGCGGTGGCCATAGCCGAGCGTGTCGATGCGGACGACGATGCCGTCCTCGAAGCGGACGCGGCGCATCAAGCGATGCGGACCGAAGTTGTAGGTCCACTCCTCGATGACCACCTCGACCGGCCCGGCGCCGACGTGATAGGGATGGCCGTGGCGCCAGATGACGGCGGGCGCGAGTCGGGTACGGCGCGAGACGTCCTCGGGCGGACCGCAACGGGCCGCGACGGCCGCCCGTGCATCGCCCTCGGCAATGAGCTTCGATCCGCAGCGCAGCGCGTCTGCGCGCAATGGCGCAGCCGCGCAGAGTGCCGCCGTGACGAGGATCGCTGCTGCGCAGGGGGTGCTCATGGCTGTCGAGCATGAGGAGCGCGGCATGAACCGAGCATGAACCCGGCCCGGTGCCTCTGGCAAGGAGTGGCACAGCGGTCATAATCGCGCCTGGTTGCCGGTCTGGGCATTCATGCAAGCGAAACACTGGATCGTGGTCCTGATCGTGGCCGCGCTGGCGCTGGCGGCATGGACGCTACCCCTGCAACAGTGGCTGCGCGCGGCGATCGACTGGACGGCCACTCATCGCGAGCTCGCTGACATCGCGTTCGTAGCGCTTTACGTCGTCGCGACGGTCGCCTTCGTACCGGGGCTGCCTCTGACGCTTGCCGCCGGCGCTCTATTCGGTCTCGTCGAAGGTTCGCTGCTGGTTTCGACGGGCAGCACGCTCGGCGCAACAGCGGCGTTCTTCGCCGGTCGGACGATCGCGCGCGACTGGGTGCGCAGGCGCATCGCCGCGTGGCCACGCTTCGCTGCCGTCGATCGCGCAGTCGAGTCGCGCGGCTTCCTGGTCGTATTGTTGACGCGCCTGTCGCCGTTGTTCCCGTTCTTCCTGCTCAACTATGCCTACGGGGTCACCGCCGTCCGACCGCGCGACTACGTGCTCGGCTCCTGGCTTGGCATGATGCCGGCGACGGTAGCCTACGTTTACGCAGGCTCGCTCGCGGCTGATGTCTCGGCGGCGCTCGCCGGCGAGGCAGAGCTCGGCCGGGCCGGCTGGGTACTACTCGGAGTCGGCTTCGCGGCGGCGATCACCGTGACCGTGCTCGTCACGCGCGTTGCGCGTGGCTTCCTCGAGCGACAGATCGGCTCCGGTGGAGTGTCGGCATGACCGCGCTCGGGCCGGCAGTCGACGACGAGGCGGACGCGCGCTGGCGCGACCTGGTATTCCCCGCGGACTGGAGCAATCCCGTTCCCTCGGGCCGTTACAACCTGGTCGTGATCGGCGCAGGACCGGCGGGGCTCATCACGTCGATCGTCGCCGCAGGACTGGGCGCGCGTGTCGCGCTGGTCGAACGCCACGCCATGGGCGGCGACTGCCTCAACGTTGGCTGCGTGCCGTCGAAGACGCTGCTCGCCGCCGCGGCGCGTGGCCTGCCGTTCGCGGCGGCGATGGCGCGCATGCGGGCGGTGCGAGCCGCGATCGCAAGACATGACTCGGTACAGCGATACACGGCCTCAGGCATCGACGTGTTCCTCGGCACCGCGCGCTTCGAGGATGCGCATCGGATCCGCGTCGGCGCGAGCCTGCTCGAGACGCGCAAGACGGTCATCTGCACGGGCGCGCGCGCCGCGCTGCCGCCCGTGCCTGGCCTTGCCGAGGCGGGTGCGCGCACCAACGAGACGATCTTTGATCTTGAGGTCGCGCCGCGTCGTCTCGCGGTGCTCGGCGCGGGGCCTATCGGCTGCGAGCTGGCGCTCGCGTTTGCGCGTCTCGGCGTCGAGGTGCACCTGCTCGAGGCGCAGCCGCGCGTGCTGCCGGTCGAGGATACCGACGCCGCCATGCTCGTCGCGGCTGCGCTGCAGCGCGCGGGCGTGCGCCTGCACCTCGGGGTCCGGATCGAGCGCGTCGAGCGTCGTGCCGAGCGGCGGCGCGTGCTGCTCGCGGGCGGCGATTATGTCGAAGCCGAGGAACTGCTTGTCGCCGCCGGCCGGCGCCGCAACGTCGAGGATCTCGCGCTCGAGCGTGCCGGCGTGCGCTTCGATCCGCACGAGGGCGTACTAGTCGATGCGCGGCTGCGCACATCCCACCGCGACATATACGCCGCTGGTGACGTCTGCTCGCGCCTGCAGTTCACCCACAGCGCCGACGCCCAGGCGCGTATTGTGATCCGCAACGCGCTGTTCATGGGACGCGCGCGCGTCGATCGACTGGTCGTGCCCTGGTGTACGTACACGACGCCGGAGCTCGCGCGCGTCGGCGCCTCGCGACGCGAACTCGATGCCGCCGGCCGCTCCTACGACACGCTGCGCGTCGAGTTTGGCGAGCTCGACCGTGGCCGCACCGACGACGGCGGCGACGGCTACGCGGAGGTGCTGGTCGAGCGCGGCGGCGATCGCCTGCTCGGCGCGACGATCGTCAGCAAGGACGCGGGCGAGCAGCTTGCACCACTCGTGCTGATGATGACCACGGGGCTGGGCTTCGCCGCGCTAGGCTCGCTGGTACTGCCCTACCCGACGCGCTCCGAATACCTGCGCAGGCTCGTGGACCTCTGGAATCGGCGGCGCCTGACGCCGCGAGCGGCCCGCATGCTCGCCACCTGGTTGCGCTGGCGGCGCTGAGCGGCATTTGCGCCGCCCGGTGCCGCGCGGCAAGATGCCGCACCGGATGCTGGAGGTCGCCGTGGCCGAGACATTCCCCTCGCTCAATCCGCCCCGCTGGCCGGCGACGCTGACGCGCGTCGGCCTGTGGCTGCTCGTCGTCGGCATCGCGCTCGTCCTGATCGCCGGGCCGCTCAACCGCTTCGGCATTACCGGGTTCCAGCCGGCACTGCTGACTCTGTCTGGCGGGGCACTGCTGCTCGTGCTCGGCGTGCTGCTGGCGCTCGTCGGATTCTTCGGCGCCCTGTCGAGGCGCACGCCGGTTCCGCGCGCACCGACAGCGCTCGCGATCGTCGTCGGCCTCGGCTTGCTCGGCTATCTGCTCAGCTGGCTGCAGGCGGGCCGCGGCTTGCCACCGATCCACGAGATCAGCACCGACCTCGAGTCGCCGCCGCCGTTCGTGGCGATCCGCGAGATCCGCGACCGCATCCCGGGCGTCAACCCTAGTGACTATGTCGCCGAGCAGTCGCTCCGCGGCGGCAAGCTCAACGTGCCACAGGCGCAGCGGCGCGCCTATCCCGACATCAGGCCCTTGCAGCTGTCCGTGCCACCGGCCGAGGCCTTCGCGCGTGTCGAGCGCGCGGCCCGCACGCTCGGCTGGGAGATCGTCGCCGCGGTTCCCGAGGAAGGCCGGCTCGAGGCGACCGATACGACACGGTTCTTCGGTTTCAAGGACGACGTCGTCGTGCGGCTGCGAGCCGAGGGTGGCGGCACGCGCGTCGACGTACGTTCGAAGTCGCGCGTTGGCGTCGGTGACGTCGGTGCCAATGCCGCCCGTGTCCGCGCCTTCCTGGCCGAGCTAGGTGCGACTTCGTGAGCGAGCGGGCGGTGCGGCGACGCTATGGGTCGTTCGCCGAGTTCTACCCGTTCTATCTGTCGGAACATGCGAACCGGACGTCGCGCCGGCTGCACTTCGCCGGTACGACCCTGTTCGTGCTGCAGTGGCTGCTCGCCGCTGCGCAGGACCTGCACTGGCTGTGGCTCAGCGGCCCGCTCACCGGCTACGCGTTCGCATGGTGGGGTCACTTTTTCTTCGAGCGCAATCGCCCAGCGACGTTCACCCATCCGCTCTACAGCCTGATCGGCGATTTCGCGATGGCGCGCGACATTCTCCGCGGCCGTATTCCCTGGTAGGTCCATGCCAGCCTCACGGGTCGACCGCGTCTTCGAGCGACGCCTTTCCGCGCTGATCAACGGTGGCGGCGCGCGCGCGCTGCCGGGCGGGCGTAAGGGCGTCGAGAAGGAATCGCTGCGCGTGACGCCCGCTGGGCGGATCGCGCAGACGCCGCATCCGCGCGCGCTCGGCGCGGCGCTGACGTCGGAGCACATCACGACCGACTACTCCGAGGCGCTGATCGAGCTCGTCACTCCGACGTTCACGACGAGCTGGGAGCTGCTCCAGTACCTTTGCGATCTGCACCAGTTCGTCTACCGCCATCTCGGCGATGAACTGCTCTGGGCGACGAGCATGCCCTGCGCGCTCGAGGGGGACGCGAGCATTCCGATCGCGCAGTATGGCCCCTCGCACATCGGCCGGCTCAAGACGATTTATCGCGAGGGGCTCGGACTGCGCTATGGCCGAGTGATGCAGGCGATCTCGGGCGTGCATTTTAACTACTCATTTGCGGAGCATTACTGGGAGGCGCACGCGGCGGTGCGCGAGTCGCGCGATGCGGGTCAGGCGTTCATTTCAGCATCGTATTTCGACCTGCTGCGCAACTACCGGCGGCACGGCTGGATCGTGCTCTATTTGTTTGGTGTATCGCCGACGGTCTGCAAGTCCTTCCTGCGCGCACGCGACCTCACCTTGCCCGAGTTCGGCTCCGGCACCGCCTGGGAGCCGCACGCGACCAGCCTGCGGATGAGCGATCTCGGCTACCGCAACCGCAACCAGGCGGGCGTCAATGTCTCGGTCAACAGCCTCGAGCATTACGTGCGCGACCTCAAGCGCGCGATCTCCACGCCGCACCCTCCTTACCAACGGCTCGGCGTCAAGGTCGACGGCCAGTATCGGCAGCTCAATGCCAACCTGCTGCAGATCGAGAACGAGTACTACAGCTTCATACGCCCGAAGCGCGTCGCCCGACCCGGCGAGCGTCCCACCAAGGCCCTCGAGCGCGCCGGCGTCGAGTACGTCGAGGTGCGAGCCCTCGACGTCAGCGCCTTCGACCCGGTCGGCGTGAACCAGAACAAGCTGCGTTTCCTCGAGGCCTTTCTGGCGCTCTGCCTGCTACGGGACAGTCCGCCGATCGAGCCCGACGAGGATTTGCGCCTCGATCAGAACCACGTCATGGTGGCGCGACGCGGGCGCGAGCCGGGGCTGATGCTGCAGCGCGACGGGCGGCCTTACCCCATGCGCGACTGGGCCCTTGAACTGCTGCAGGACATGCAGGGCTTGTGCGAGATCCTCGACAACGGCGATCCGTCCCGCCCTTACACTGCAGCACTCTCTGCCCAGGCGGCCAAGCTCGAAGACGTGGCGCTAACACCGTCTGCGCGCCTGATCCGCGAGCTGCGCGATACGGGCGAATCGTTCTTCGAACTCGCGCTGCGCATGTCAGCGACCCACAAGCGCTACTTCCTCGATCTTTACGCACCCAACGACGAGCGTCTGCGCGAATTCGCTGCCGAGGCCGAGCAGTCGCTCGAGGAGGCGGCCGCGATCGAGGCGCGCGACCAGGGCAGTTTCGACGACTATCTGGCGCGCTACCTGGCCTGACTGCCAGACACTCGGAGGTCGGCAGGCGCGCGATCGCCGGCATTGCCTTACACTCGAGCACTCGCGTCCACCGTGAGGCCGTATGACTCACCCCGGATCGCAGGTTCCAGCCGATTCGCTCGCCGCGCGCACCTTGCGGCGCGGTTTCGGCCGCCTGCGCTTCGAGCCACCGCTCGAGCGCGAATTCTGGGTAAGCCACAATGCCGCAAGCCGCGTGCGGGTGCGCCTGGCCGTGTTCCTCGCTTTGGCCACCACCTTGAGTTTCGCGCTGCTCGACCACTGGCTGCTCGAACAGCCCTGGCAGGTGCCGCAGGACCTGATCCGTTTCGGGGTGCAGATCCCCATCGTCCTGATCTGTCTCGCGCTGACTACCGAGCAGCGCTACCAGCGCGCCTACATTCCGGCAATCAAGATCGGCGCGCCGCTGTTCGGCGTCGGCTCGGTCATCATGGCGACCGCCGCGCCCGAATCACAGGCGGCACTGATGTCGACGCGGCTCGTGCTCGCGGCGTTCTTCTTCTACTTCATGCTGGGCCTGTCGTTTCACGCAGCGCTGCGCGCGAACCTCGTGATGCTGGCGGCCTATCCGGTCGCGGCCTGGGCGAACTCGCTGCCGCCCGCGATTGCCGTGTACAGCCTGTTCGCGCTCGCCTGCGCGAATCTGTTCGCTGGCGCAGGTTCCTACGCGCTCGAGCACGCCAACCGCCTCGCATTCCTCGAGCGCAAGCTGCTCGCGGAGGTCGCGAGCCACGATGGATTGACAGGGCTGCTGAACCGCTCGGCCTTCGATGCGGAAATGCGCCGAATCTGGGACGGCGCCTCGCGCACGCAAGAGACGGTCGCGGTGCTGCTGATCGACATCGATCATTTCAAGGCCTACAACGATCGCTACGGACATCCCGCCGGTGATCAGTGTCTGCGCGACGTCGCCTCCGCCTGCCGGCAGGTCACCCGCCGCCCGCGCGACATCGTTGCGCGCTACGGCGGCGAGGAGTTCGTTGCCGTGTTGACAGGCGCCGATCGCGCACATGCGCTCGCGACCGGGCAAGCGCTCGTCGACGCGGTATGTGCGCTGTGCTTGCCGCACGCGGCCTCGCCGACCGCGACGCACGTCACGGTCAGCGTAGGCGTGGCCGTCCGGGAAGCCGGCGAGGAGACGTCGGCCGAGGCGCTGATCCGCAGCGCCGACGACGCGCTCTACGCGGCCAAGGCGCAGGGCCGCAACGGCTGCGTCCTGCACAGCGCGCGCGAAACGCAGATCGTAGCCGCCTCCTGAGCCCGCTTGGCGGCACGCGGCGCGGCGCCGGGTTCAGTCGCCGTACAGGGCGATCTCGCGCCGCCCGCGCGAATCGCGCATCGCGCGAAACATCCCCTGGCTATTGAATTCCATGACGACATTGCCGCGCGCATCGACGGCGATCAGTCCACCTTCGCCGCCGACCGGCTTCAGTTTCTCCTGAACGACCTCGCGCGCGGCACGCGCGAGGCTCCAGCCGCGGTACTCGACCAGCTTGCAGACGTCGTGTGCGACGACGTAACGTACGAAGTACTCGCCATGGCCCGTTGCCGAGACGGCGCAGCTAGCGTTGCTCGCGTACGTCCCGGCGCCGATGATCGGCGAGTCGCCGACGCGGCCCCAGCGCTTGTTCGTCATGCCACCCGTGGACGTCGCGGCAGCGAGGTTGCCCGCGGCATCGAGCGCAACGGCGCCGACCGTGCCGAGTCCGACGAGGTCATTGCCAGTCCCGGTCAGGCCAGCGCGCACCCGATCGAGTTCGGCGCGCCGCCGGGGCGTGATGAACCAGCTGTTCGGCACGAACTCGAGACCCTGCTCGAGCGCGAACTCCTCGGCACCTGGTCCGGCGAGCATCACGTGCGGCGACTGCTCCATGATGCGACGGGCCAACAACACCGGATTGCGCACGTGACGGGTGCCCGTGACCGCCCCGGCGCGCAGGTTGCGTCCCTCCATGATCGAGGCGTCGTGCTCGACCCGACCATCGGCGGTCAGCACGGCGCCGCGGCCGGCATTGAACAGCGGGTCGTCTTCGAGCAGCCGCACGGCTTCGGTGACGGCTTCGACGCTCGAGCCGCCGCGCTCGAGCACCGCGTAGCCTGCTTCGAGGGCGACCTCGAGAGACTTGCGGTACTCGAGATCCTGCTCGGGTGCGAGCCGGCTGCGGTCAATGCTGCCGGCGCCGCCGTGGATCGCGATCGCGTACATGCCTGTGTCTTTCGCGAAGGCTCCCTGCTGCATCGTCACACAGAGGCACAGCAGGGCGGCACGCCATCCGTTGCCCGGGGACATCGAGGGCCTCCTGCCGCTATGATGGTTCGATCGCGGAAGATAGCCTGTGCGGCCGCCAGCGCAAAGTCCGTTCGGCGTCCCGGTGGGTTCGCGCGCTTCTGGTCCAGGGGGACACTTGAGTCATTCATCCGTCGATGCGCCGCGGCTGGTCTTCGACCGGCGCTTTCTCGCGGTGGCCGCGGTGGTCCTCTCCTGCGTATTGCTGGTGCCGCCGCTGTTTCGCGGCGCGCTCATCGCGATCGCGATCGCCGCCGTCGTGCTCGCGCCGCTGCCGCTCGGCACGCGCGGCGTGGTGTTCGCGGTCATGACCGGTCTCGCCACTGGTATCGCGTCGGTCAACCTGTTCGCGATCGGCATCTTCCAGGGTCCGATCACGCAGGAATTCGGCTGGAGCCAGACGCAGTACTCGATCGTCACGCTGATCGGCACCGTCGTTACCGTGGTCTCGTCGCTGTGGATCGGGAGGCTGTTCGACCGCCAAGGCGTGCGCCGCTGGGCGCTCGTCTGTATCGTGCTGTTCGCGTTCGCGCTGATCTCGCTGTACTGGCTGACGCTGAGCCTCCTGCACTTCTACGCCGTGTTCGCGCTGATCCCGCTGATCGGTGCCGGCACCTCGTCGGTGGCCTATTCGCGCGTGATCGCGAGCTGGTTCGATCGGCGCCGCGGTCAGGCCTTCGGCGCCGCGCTGGCCGGCATCGGCATCGGCGGCGCCGTGCTGTCGTCCGTCTCGCAGTTCCTGATTGGCTCGGTGGGCTGGCGCGGCGCCTACGTCGGACTCGGGCTGCTGTCGCTGCTGGTGACCTTGCCGATCGTCATCTGGAAGCTGCGCGACTCGCCGGCGGAGTTTGGACTCGGACGCGATGGCGAGCCGCTCGCGGCACATGACACGGCTCATCGGCGCGCCGAGACACGGGCGCAGGCCGTGCCGGAGGTCGCGCTGGTCGGTTACACGGCTCCCGAGACGCGGCGTCTGCCGCGCTTTTGGGCGATGCTGTTCGCGTTCCTGCTGCTCGCTTTCGGGATCGGCGGCGTGATGATTCCGCTCGTGCCGATCCTGCGCACCCACGGCATCACGGCCGAGCAGGCGGCAGCGGTGCAGGGCGCGCTCGGTCTGGCGCTGATCGTCGGTCGGGCGTTTGCGGGATTCCTGATGGACCGGATCTTCGCGCCTTACGTCGCCGCCGCGATCCTCGTATTCCCCGTGATCGGCGTGACGCTGCTCGCCCTCGATGCCACGGGCGTGGCGGCGATCGTCGCGGCCGTCTGCCTCGGGCTCGCGGCCGGTGCCGAGCTCGACGTGATCGCCGTGCTGATCACGCGTTATTTTGGCACGCGCGCCTATGCGGAGAACTACGGCTGGCAGTACGCGGCCTGGACGCTAGGGTCCGGCACTGCGCCGATTCTTACCAATTTCGTCTTCGATCGCGTCGGCAGCCACACGCCGGTGCTCTGGGCATACGTCGCGTTCTTCGTACTCGCGGCGCTGCACG
>CAZAWM010000084.1:0-12757 GCA_964488605.1 uncultured Steroidobacteraceae bacterium
GCCGATCCCGCGGATATAGAGCGAGCTCGAGGTGCCGACACCGACATTGGCGTTGCCGGTCAGGTTCGGGATGTTGTGCACGAGATCGTAGGTGTCGACGATGTTGCGAGCAGCGAGCGTCTCGGCCGAGAACGCGCTGATCGCTATCGGCACGTCCTGCAGACTCTGCTCGCGGCGCTGCGCCGTCACCGTGACTTCCTCGAGGCCGCCGCCCGACGATGACTGCTCCTGCGCGGTGACTCCGGCAGCGGCGGTCGCAACCGTTAAGGCAAGCAGCCACTGGTGTCGCTTGCTGTCGTGCATGTCATTCTCCCTTCTATCTTGATCAGCTCAGGGCGCGGCCGCGAGCCGCGTCCTGCGTCAGCGGTAACCGCTCGCCGAGCAGCCGCCCGAAGGTCAGGGCCGGCGTCAGCATCATGCCGGCCGCGAAGGCGTTGCCGATGGTCGCGCCGCTGCCGAGGATCTCGCCGGCAGCGTACAGATTGGGAACGACACCGCCGCCGCCGCGCAGCACGCGCAGGTCGCGACCGACGGCGACCCCTGCTGCCGACGTCGCAGAGTGCCCCTGGTGGTGGATCGCATAGAACGGCGCGCGCCCGATCGGACACGGGCGATGGACGCGGCCGAGCGGATCGGCCACCCCGGCGAGCAGCGCCGCGTTGTAGTCGCGCACGCTGCGCTCGAGCCCCGCCGCCGAGATGCCGGCCCGTTCCGCAAGCCCACCGAGCGACTCACCGCGCGCGAACATCGGATGTGATTCGAATGCGGCGACCATCTGCTCACGCGTCCACCCCTGTACGCCGGGCGGCGCACGCTCGAGGATCTCCTGGTCGAACACGATCCAGTAGCGGACCTCCGGCTGGCGCATTAGGGCACGCTCGCGGCTGAGCGGTCGTGGCTCGTCTTCCGCAACGAAGCGCTCGCCGCGCACGTTGACATAGACCTCCCAGGGTAGGCGCGTCTGCGGAGTCGTGACGAACCGGCCCGTGATCCGCGCCGGGTAGTTCTCATTCTCGAGAATCGAGCCGAAGCCGGTGCTGTAGAGCTCGCGGCCGCGCAGGAAGCCCCCGACCGACACCGCGAGATCGAGCCCGTCGCCCTGCGAGTATGGATACGAACCACCCGCGTAGTTCGGATGACCGGAGAGGCGACGGAACATCGACATGTTCGACGCATAACCGCCGGTCGTGAGCAGGATGTACCTCCCGCGGAACGCGACACCACGGCCGCCGCCACGTTCGGCGCGCACGCCGACGACTGCGCCAGAGTCGTCGGTCAGCAGTTCCGTGACCCGCGTGTCGAGCTGGGTCCGCACTCTGCCGCTGGCGATCTCGGGCGCGAGCTCGCGAGTAACGACCTCGAGAATCGCGCGGCCCTCGCGCTCCGCCCAGAGATAGCGCCGCCGCGTGTACATCGGCCGTCCCGGCGCTTCGCCAGTCACCGGGTGTCCGGGCAGTGGCACGAGACCGCCGTGCTCGAGCCAGTCGAGCGTCGCTGCCGCATGGTCGACCGTGAGCCGAACGAGTTCCGGGTTGGCCGTCCCTTCGGTGACGCGCATGACGTCATCGAAGTGCCGATCGGGCGTATCGTCGATACCGAGTTCGCGTTGCAGACGCGTGCCGGCGCCGCTGATCTGGCCGTTGACGAGGTGCAGCGTGCCGCCGACCACGCGCGCGGCATCGACCAGCAGCACGCGCGCGCCGCGTCGCGCGGCGAAGATCGCGGCCGGAATGCCCGCCGTGCCGGCGCCGACGACGATGTAATCGAAGGGCACGTCCTCCGCGGCCGTGCTCGAAGCGCGCAGCACGCGGGGGACCATCAGTGCGGCGGCCGCGAGCGCCCCGCCTCGCAGGAAACCGCGTCGCGCCAGACCGAGTCGCGCTGTCACCTCGCTCACTCCTCGACGAGCTCGATCAGTTCCCCAGCTGGGCCGCGCAGCGTTGCGCTGCGCCGACCGCCGTAGAGCGCGCCTGCGAGCGCGATAGGCTCGGTCAGGAAAGGCGCGCGCACGGCCTCGAGGCTCCGCACGCTGATGGTCGTGAGGGCGACGCCGGGCGGCAGATGACCGGGCTTGCGGGGCCGCTCGCCGGCGTTCTCGGAATAGCCATCGATCTCGACCATGTTGCCGCGCTCGGCGAGCCGTGTTGTCGTCAGCGGCAGCAGGCGATCGGGCGGCAGACCCTGCGCGCGCTGCAGGACGCCGACGGGCCGGTCACGCAGCGTGTCGCGCTCCAGCGCGAAGGTTTCGGCGTACCAGTCGACGAGCCTCTGCGGTTCGGGGCCCGCGACCACCATGATGAAGATGCGTCCGACGGGTCCGTTGGGCGGCGGCAGCGGTGAGCGCGCCCGATCGCCCGTCTCGCTCGTCAGATAGAGCACCTCACTGGCGCGTCCTACAACCTGGAAGGCGCGGATGCTCGGGTAGCCGCTTAGGTTCGCCGGCTCGCCGATCACCCGGAACGGGCTACCGCGCAGGCGCTGGTAGGTCGCGTCGGCATCGTCGACCACGATCTCGATCGCGTTCCAGCCCCAGGTGGTCAGCGGCCGGTACCGCGCGGTCGCGGGTCCCTGAACGACACGGATGAAGACGTCGGGCGCGCTCTGCAGACTCATGAGCACGTAGGGGCGTCCGGCGGAACGTGGCGCGGCCCAGCCGCGCGCGAGCGCCGGCGGCACGCGGCCGCGCTCGCGGACCACGTACCCGAGATGGCGCGCATAATCGCGCTCGACGGCTGCGACGTCCGGTGCCGTGATCGTCGCGGCACGCAACCGCTGCAGCACGGGCGCGGCGCCGGCGCGCGGCATGGCCACGGCCATCGCGAGCAACGCCGCGCACGACAGCGAGGCGGTCCGGCAGTATCTGCTGGCGGCCGACATTGTCCGGACATTTTAACAGTATAATCTTTGTGCCGACAAAGAGGAGTGACGCGTGCCCGACCAGATCCCTCCCGATGCCGTCCGGCTGCCGCGCGAGACATGCGGCAAGCGGCCGCAGTTCTTCGATGACCCCGCGATCGACCAGATGATGACTTTCCTGATCGAGCTGACGACCGAGGTGGCCGTGCTCCGTGAGCGGCTCGACACCGTCGAGCGGCTGCTCGACGGCAAAGGCAGCCTGACGCGCACCGACATCGAGGCATTCCGTCCGTCGCCGCAGATCGAAGCCGAGCGCAATGCCTGGCGGGAGGCCTATCTAAAGCGCGTCTTCCGCATGCATCCCGCGCGCTGATGGCCGCGAGCGCCGGCACAGCGGCAACGGATGGCTGGCCGGACCCACGATACGCGTGGTGTGTCGTCGCGCTGCTGGTGCTTGCCTACGCATTTGGCGTCGTCGACCGTATCGTCATCGGTCTGCTGACCCAGTCGATCAAGGCCGATCTCGGACTCACCGACACCGAGCTGGGTCTGGTCCAGGGGCTCGCCTTCAGCCTGCTGTTCGCCGCTGCGGCACTACCCGCGGGCATGCTGATCGACCGCTGGCGACGCGTCCCGGTGCTCTGGCTCGGCCTGCTGCTGACCAGCAGCGCGACGCTGGCCTGTAGCCTCGCCGGAGGCTTCGTCTCGCTGTTCGTCGCCCGCATGTGCATCGGCGCCGGCTCGTCGGTAACGAATCCGGGCTCATCTTCGATCATCGCCGATTATTTCCCGCCGACGCTGCGCCCGCGTGCGTACGGTATCTTCAACATGGGTGGCTCGATCGGCATAGGCATCGCGTATCTGCTCGGCAGCGTCGCAATCACGGTCGCTGGAGCTCTGCAGGGCGCGGCGCCGTCTCTGCTCGGCGGTTTCGCCAAGTGGCAGATCGTGTTCTTCGTGGTTGGTACGCCGGGGCTGCTGCTCGCGCTCGTGATGGCACTGGCGATGCGTGAGCCGGCGCGACGCGGCAACATGCCAACCACGGCCCGGATTTCGCTGCGGCCGCTATGGCAGGAGATGCAGACCAACCGGCGCGCGCTGCTCGCGATCATGCTGGGGGCCATCATGAACGTCATGATCGTCAATGCGCAGCTCGCCTGGTTCCCGACCCTGTTCTTCCGCGTGCATGAGTGGACTCCGGCCCGCGTCGGTACCGCGCTGGCGCTGGTCGGCGTGCCATTCGGCCTGCTCAGTGCAATCACCGCCGGATGGGCGCTTGCGGCGCTCGCCCGACGCGGCCGCAACGACGGTCCGCTGCTCGTAATGGGCCTGCAGTGCGCGTCCTGGGCGATCTTCGGTCCGTTCAAGTGCTTCGCTGCGACCCCCGAACTCGCGCTCGCGGGTCATGTCGCGACCTCGCTGTTCGCCACCTGGGCCATCACCGCGGCGCTGACCGCGCTGAACCAGATCACACCGAATCAGCTGCGTGGGCAGGTCGTGGCGGTCTACACGATCCTCTTCGGATTCGCCGGCGTGGCCGTCGGCTCCGTGGCCGTCGGCCTGCTCAACGACTACGTGTTCACGGACGAGCACGGTATCGCGCCCAGCCTCGCGCTCGTCAATGCCGCAGGCGGCCTCGCGGGCATCGTACTGCTCGTCTGGGGTCGCACGGCCTACCTCGTGTCGGTGCAGCGTTCCCGCAGCTTCCTGGGCGACTGACGGATCTGAAACGGATCAGCCGCGCGTGAACCACCAGACGGCGACCGCCGCCGCGACCAGGAAGCTCAGCACCGCCCGATTCGCCGTCGCCTTCAGGCACTCGCGCAGCAGCCGGATCGCTTACAGCAGATTGCCCTTGCTGAAGGCGAGTACCGCCTCAATCGGCAGCCCCTGCTCGCCTTTTTTCTGGCGCTGCATGCAGCCCTCAGAACCAGTGGTAGTTGAAGCTCACGCTGACACGCTCGCTTGCGCCCAAATTGGGCGCAACCTCGTGCCGCAACCAGCTTTCGAAAAGCACGACATCACCGGTGCGGACCGGCCACTGCAGCCAGGTGCTGCCAGGCGGTCGGGGTGGCGAGGCCATGAAGCGATCGAGTCGTGGATCCTCGAACTTGATGGCCGGCGCGCCGCGCGGCATGCGCACGTAGTAGGTGCCGCTGATCGTCGACCTCGGGTGCAGGTGCATGCCGTGAGCCGCGTAGCGGCCAATGATATTGATCCAGCAGTCCGTCATCGTCAGCGAGCGGCCGCTCGTGTCGAGCCCGAGCGAACGCACGTAGGCGCGCACATGACGCCGCAGACGCCGCTCGAGATCTGCGAAGCCCGGCGAGATCTCGTGCAACCGGCAAAGCGACCCGTACGACGTGTAGCCACCAGGATAGCCATGGCGCGACCAGCGCTGTCCAGCGAGGTCGTCATGACGCAGCTGCTCGCATTCGCGCAGCAGCCGCCTGTTGAAGGCGGGCAGACCGGAGCGCTGCAACGGCGCCGTATAGATGCGGGTAGCGAAGACGTCGCGGACTTTCACGGCGAATCGGGCCTTTGCCGCAGACCGGCGTATGCTGCCGACAGCGTCGCCGGCCTGTCAGTCGCTCCGGTGGTGATCACCACCGTTCCATCCCGAGGTCGGGAGCGCGCGGCTCGCAAGATCGCCGGCTCATGGGCCATTGTCAGCGCATCGTTGGCAACGAACCCCGTGTAGTAACGCGCCTGCTCGATCACGATCCGCAGGGCCGCGGGCAGGGCATCGAACGGTAGAGGCTGGAGTCGCGGCATGGTAGCCGTCCTCGTCTCAGTCGAGCCCATAGCTCAGCGCGGTGCCCGTGACGCGTACCCGGCCGGTGAGGATCAGCGAGTCGATCAACCGCTCGATCTCGTCGGTGTCGAGCTTGCGCGCAAAGGCCGAGTACAGAGTGGCCGCCAGTGCCTTGCGGCGCCGCGGCCGATTGCGCGCTGGCAGGCGCCTCAGTTTCTCGACGGCTTGCTCGAACTGCGGATGCCGCTCGGCCTGCGCCGGTTCCGCGTGCAGCTCGGTCCGCGACTGCGCCGCTGCCCGCTTTGTGCGAGTCCGCACCGGCGCAGCGGCCGGCGTCGCGAAAGCATCGGCGAGCGCACCGACGCGGCGCACTTTGAAGCCGCGCCCGCATAGATGACGCACTAGCGGATCGAACCCCTTGTCGCGCGAGAGGATCAAGCAATCGGCATCGGGTGCCGACTTGAGATACTCGCCGAGGTAGTAGGCAATGTGGAAGTCCAGCGCGTTCTTGCCTTGGCCTTCGATATCGATGGGTACGAAGCGCTCGCCGAGCTTCAATGCCTCCTTGAGGAAGGCGGTCGGCACCGTTCGCTGCGAGGCGCCGAAGAAGAACGGCACTACCACGTCGGCAGGCAGAACCGACAGATCGGCCTTCGGAACGTTCTCATAGTCGACGAACAACAGTCTTTGCACGGTCACCTCAGCAGGCTCGTTCGTGGGCTGCTGCGACGCGCAACAGCAGCGGCTCGGAGAACGGGCGGCCGACTAATTGCGCGCTGGTCGGCATACCGTTGGCCGCTGGCGCTGCCGGCACCGCGAGCGCCGGCAGACCCAGGAAATTGAAAGGCGCCGTGCAATGCACGAGGCGGCTCAGGGTTCGCCAGAGCGTCTCGCCGGCACCGACATCCACCTCGGCGAGCTTCGGCGTCGGAATCGGCAGCGTGGGCGTGTGCAGTACGTCACAGCGCGAGAAGACTTCGCTGACGAAGTGACGCAACATCGGTGTCCGCAGCAGCAGTGCCTGGTAATAGATCGCCGCCGGGATTGCAAACCCCGTCGAGGCACGCATGCGCACCTGCGGTGAGTAGGCGTCGCCCCGATCGCGGAGCCAGCGTGCATGCAAACCCGATGCTTCCGAATAGACGATCGCGCGACTGAGCTCGGCGAGCGCCTGCGCCTGCGGAACTTCGAGCTCGACGAGCTGAGCGCCCTGTGCAATCAGCCCGTCGAGACTGCGCTGCATGGCCACGCGCACGTCCTCGGTTGCCACGTCGAAGAAGTAATTGCGCGGCACGCCGATGCGCAGTCCGCGCACGCTGCGATCGAGCAACGCCTCATAGTCGGGCACGGGCAGTCGCGAGGACTGGGCGTCGCGGACGTCGTGACCGGCGACGATCCGCAGCAGCCGCGCAACGTCGCGCACGCTGCGCGCCAGAACGCCGATCACATCGATCGACGGCGCGAGGCGCATGCTGCCATAGCGCGAGATGCGCCCGTAGGTGGGCTTGATCCCGACGATACCGTTGGCCGCGGCCGGAATACGGACCGAGCCGCCCGTGTCCGAGCCGAGCGCGCCGTAGGCTGCGCAGGCGGCCACCGCCGCACCCGAGCCGCTCGACGAACCGCCGGCCATGTAGTCGGGGTCGATAGCGTTGCGACAGTCGCCCCAGATGGCGTTATGGCCCGTCGGGCCCAGCGCGAATTCGGCCATGTTCAGCGCACCGACCCGCAGCGCACCGGCCGACTCGAGTCGCTCGATCACGGTCGCGGTGGTCGCGGCGCGGTGTGCGCCGCGGACGTGCGATCCATAGCGAACCAAGCGACCGAGAATGTCGAACATGTCCTTGTGGGCGAGCGGAACGCCGTGCAGTGGCCCAAGCGGCTGCCCGGCCGCACGCAGCCGATCGGCCTGTTCGGCGGCGCGCAGCGCGCCGTCACGATCGAGCTCGAGGAAGCAGTTCAGTCGTACCTGCTCGCGCTCCGCCCTCGCGAGCACCGCTTCGGTTACCGCAACGCTGGTCAATGAGCCTTCTCGGAGCCGCTCGGCGACCTCGACCAGCCCGAGTGCCGCGATGTCCGTCATCGCAGTTCGCCCGACCCGGGCGCGAGCTGTTCGAGCGCCGGGAGAAAATCCGCCGGCTCCGTATCGAACAGCTCGAGGTGACCCATGGCGCGGACTGCGTCGATCGCGCTCTGCGCGCCGGCGGCGATCCGCGCCGCGTCCGCCGATGACGCCAATGGCAGATCGGTCGCGCGCGCGATCGCCTCGACGACGCGTGCGCACAACGCTTCGTGATCCATGTCGGCAGTGTACTAGACCCCGTCGCGATCGAACCACACGGATTGCCGCCATGCGGCACCAGTGGCAGGCTACCGCCGTGAGCGAAGCGAGAGCCGGGGCAATCGCATCGAGGCCGACGCCGGTCGCGCCGGACTGGCCACCGCGCTTCGAGTTGGCCGTCAGTCAGATCCTGACGCGACACGCGGCGGCCTTGCGCCACTGGCTGCACCGCGATGTCTCGTCACTCGACGCCGAAGATGTGCACGATTTTCGTGTCACGCTGCGACGACTCGACTCGACGCTGCGGCTGCTGCAGCCGCTGGCCTCGCCTGCCGCAGAACGCCTCCGCAGACCGCTCCGACGCGTGTTCGCCGCGCTCGGCGAGGTCCGCGACCTCGATGAGCAGCTACGGCTGCTCGTAGGTGATGACGCGATGCGGAACTTGCTGCTGGGCCACCGGAGGGCAGCGCTGCGCCGGCTGCGAACCGCGATCCGCACGACTGCGGCGTCGCGCTGGCCCGCGCACCTCGCACGGCTGAAGCGCGCTCCGCGGCGCCGGCTATCCCCGCTTGTACGCGAGCCGGCGCGCTCCGTGGCTTCAGCGCTGATCCGCGAGCGGCGCCGCAGTCTGCGTCGCTCGTTCGAGCGACTTGATCGCCACGCTCCGCTGGAGCGGTTCCATCGCGCGCGGAGTCGCGCGAAGCGCTTCGACGACGCGCTCGCCGAGTTCGGGCCATGGCTCGGCGACGTCGCTCGGCCCTTGCATCGCGAGCTCGCTCGGCTGCGCGCGGCGCTTGGCGCCCTGCAAGATGCCGCCGTGGCCGAGAGGAGCTTCGCCGCACTGGCGCGTAGCAACAAGCTCGATGTCACATTGCGACGGCGTGCGCGGCAACTGGCTGCTGAGCGGGCGAAGGCGCGTGAGCGTGAAATGCGGCGCGCGCGGCGCGCGGCGCGCGCGATGTCGCCGCGGCACTGGCGGAGAGTTCGCGACGCGCTCGGCCCCGCGGCGCAGCTCGAGGAGTCATGATTGAGAGCGTTGACAGTGCTTATCCTGCGTCATGCCATTGCGGCCGAACGCGATCGCCTGCGTTGGCCCAATGATGCGCTGCGTCCGCTGACGGCACGCGGCGTGCGCCGCTTCCGCAGGGCGGCCCGGGGTCTGGCGCAACTCGCGCCGAGGCCGGATGAGGTCTGGAGCAGCCCCTTGCGACGCGCGCGCGAGACGGCGGCCCTGGCCGCTGCCCATGCCCACTGGCCGGTCGCGTGCCTCACTCCGGCGCTAAGGCCGGGCGTTGCGGCCCCCTTGCTCGGTGCGCGGCTCGCTGCTCGGTGCGGTGATCCCGACGCGCCGCGGCGGCTCGCGCTCGTCGGTCATGAGCCGGGTCTCAGCCATTTCATCGCGTGGGCCGTCGGTGCCGGCGACGGCGCCGCCTTCGCGTTGCGCAAGGGCGGCGCGGCGCTGCTGGAGTTCGACGGGTCCGTCCGTGCGGGTGGCGCCCGGCTGCTGTGGCTCGCCACGCCACGCTTGCTGCGCGCGCTGCGGCGCGCATCGCGCTGAGTCGATGGCGCGCTGCGCTCTGCCACCATCCCTCGAAGCGCTACTCTGTCAGGCGCTCGCGGTTGGCGTCGTGTTCGGTGCGCTCTGGCTGTTCGAGCTCGGGGTTTCCGGCTGGGTCGTCGCGATGGCTATTGGCGTCGTGGCACTGATCTTCACGCTTCTGCGCCGGCTAGATCGCTGGTGGTGGCCGATCCAGTCGCTGTTCGCGCCGGCGATCTGGCTCATGCTTCGCGTCGACCTGCCGCCTGGCGCGTATCTGACGATCTTCGCCGTGCTCGCGCTCGTCTACTGGAGCACGTTCCGAACCCAGGTGCCGCTGTTTCTCTCGAGCCGCGAGGTCTGGCAAGCCGTCGAGTCTCTGTTGCCTCCGTCACGCCCCGAAAGGCCGCTGCGATTCGTCGACCTCGGCTCCGGACTCGGCGGGCTGCTCGCCTTCCTCGGTGCCCGGCGTCCCGATGGCAGCTATACGGGATTCGAGATCGCGCCTTTGCCGGCGCTGCTCGGCAAGCTGCGCTTCGCGATGCTCGGGCCAGCGAACGTGAGCGTCGTCTGGGGCAGCTTCTGGACCGTCGACCTCTGCGACTACGACGTCGTCTTTGCGTTCCTCTCGCCGGTGCCCATGCCCGAGCTCTGGCGCAAGGCGAAGCGTGAAATGCGAGCGGGCAGCCTGTTCGTGAGCTGCGGCTTCGCGGTGCCGGGAGTCGAGGCCGACGCCGTGCTCGACGTCGGTGACCGACGCGGCACGCGCCTGCACGTCTGGCGGATGTTGGGTACTACATCTCGGGTCGTGCCTGATCGCGCGGCGTGATCGCGCAGTTCACGAGCATCCACTTGAGGTTGTTGCCGATGCGCTCTGCGTTCGGATCGGTGAATGCATAACCGTGCTCCTTGATGCTGCCGTCCGGAAGCTTCTCGAGCGCATAGAGCACGAGCGAGTTGCGGTTGAAGTTGCCGTTGCGTTCATTGAGGACGTGCCAGGTCACCGACTGCAGCGACAGGCCGATCTCGCGCACCTCGGGCTCGTTTGGAGTCGGCCGGGTCCGGAACCAGTACGAACCGCCTTTGTCGTGCAGCAGGATCCCGTCGTAGCGCTCGAACGGGATGTCGCGGCCGCCGCCCACGCCGGGAATGTCGGCGTAGCAGTGGAACAGCCGCGCACGCTCCAGCCAGAATGGCTCGCCCGAAGCAACGCCCGTGATCCGCCGGTCAGTGCCCACCGCGTACTTGTGGTCGACGAACCAGAGACTCGTCCGCGATAGCTGGATCTCGTTATCGGTATAGACCTGCTGGCCTTCCCAACGGAACACGCAGCTGCGCCGCCGCTGCACGCCGCGGAAGTGATCGGCACGGCGCTTGAAAAAGTAGTCGCAGCCTTCGGTCCGCTGCAGGTCGGACGGCTGTAGCGTCGCGAGTTCGCTCTCGCCGATCTCGCCGTTCATACGGAAGTAGTGTTTCATCGTCACTTCGTCGGCGGCTGGTCCCGCTTCTAGCGTGGCGACGCGATAGGTCCGCTGTGGCCCCGCCGGTGTCGTGGTCGTGTTGACCCAGAGAAAGGCATAGGGACCGAAAGCTGGTGCGTTCAGACGCATGATGGTCGTGTGCATGCGCGGGTGGCGATCCGCCTGCGGTAGCTGCCGCCGCCCATCGAAGTAGGCCTGATTGGCGTTGTCGTACTCGCCCGGCAGCAGCTCCGCCATGACGAGCAGATGCCGTTCACCCGGCGTCGAGTCCTGCCCCTGCGCCTGCGCCCAGGCACTGCCGAGCGCGAGAACCACGAGGCCGAGCCGCCAGCCAGGGACCGAGGAGCGTGATCGCACGCTCGACGTCCTCGCGGCTGCCTGCGAACGAGAATCGCACATGAGTATTTCCCCTCTCCGTGTCGAAGTCGATGCCCGGCGTGATCGCGACCCCGGTGTTGGCGAGCAGCTCGCGGCAGAAAGCCAGGCTGTCGTCGGTGTGATCCGCGATGTCGGCGTAGAGATAGAACGCACCGTCCGGAACACGGATCCTCGCGACGCCGAGCGTCGGCAGAGCGGCGACGAGACGCGCGCGGTTCGCCGCATAGACGTCCACGGCCGCGCGCAGCTCATCGACGGCATCCATGGCCGCCAGCGCCGCATGCTGCGAGATCGACGTCGACGCCGTAGCTTTCGCGGTAATGCCGCGCGAGGCGTGCCTGCAGCGCCTCGCTGACCCAATACGCATGCGTGCTCGGCTCGGCAACCGTCGCCGCGCGCCGCGCCGCCTCGAGCGCCGCCGCCGGCGGCGCGCGCCGCGGCTCGCCAAAGTGCATCGGTGCGATCTCGCGCCCGGCGCTGATGAGTCGAGCGGCTTCACGCGCAATCTCGCCCGCGTAGAACGGCGGGACTTCGGCCCCGCGAACCTGCCTTATAGCCATGCGCGCAGCTTATGCACACGAGAGGTCCGCAGCAAACCACCTTGGCCGTTAGCAGTCGACCATCAAACCACCGTCAGTGCCCGCCCTGCACGAAACAGCCCTCGGCGGCGAGCGCCTCGGCGAGCTGCGCCTCGATTCGCAGCGCATCGCCACGCGAGATCTGCTGCAGGTGCATGACTGGTCCGGTGAGCAGCTCCACCCCGCGGCGCAGTACGCAACCGGCGTGCCGGATGCCGGCTTTGTGCTGATCGAAGCGCTGCTCGGGCGGGTATCGCGTCATGCCGACGTAGAAGCCCCACGGGTCCTCACGACTGTCCGAATAGTCGAGCAGCACCAGATAAACGTTAAATGCGCCGCGCCGATGAGCCGCGAAGCGCGCGCAGACGTCGTAAAGTTGAGCCAGGCGATCTATATGGCGCATCGGCAGCCAGTCAGGAATGCTGACGGCAGCCTTTGCCCAAAGCCTCTCGAGCTGCGGCTCGATGTTGGCCGCCATCTCCCCGCGCAGCATCAGCTCGTGGATACAGTGCGCACCGGCGACGCCATCCGCATCCAGCAGCGCCGCTTCGAACCGGGCGTAGACCTCCTGGGTCGGCCGCGCGCGCAGCGGCCGACTGGCAGGCGTCGGTGGGCCCGGATCTTTCACGTCGCGCAGTATTCCACAGCAGGGCTAGAATGCCGCGATGGAGCATCCGAGGCGTTTGGCCCCGACCCGGCGCGCTGCGCTGCTGGTCGCGCTCGGTCTGGCAGAGGCGCTCGGCGGCATCACGGTGGCCAGCACCGCACCGACCGATCCGCACGTCGCGGCGATCCGCGCCGTGGACGAGCGATGGCGCGCGGTCGGCTGAGCGCCAGTCGGAATGAATGCTGTCACCTCCGATTCGCTCGTCGTCTTCGGTGTCACGGGTG
>CAZAWM010000085.1:0-5771 GCA_964488605.1 uncultured Steroidobacteraceae bacterium
GTGGAGACGGCCCGAGCGGATTTCAAGTGCGGCGGGCGCGCCCCGCGTTGACCTCAGCGGCGATCCGCGTGGCCGTTTCCAGGGCACGCAAGCCGTCCTCGCCGCCCACCACGGGCCGGCGCCCAGTGCGAATGCAGTCGAGGAAGGACTCGATTTCCTCCTTGAGTGCGTCGCCCTGCTCGAAGCTCTGCTCCTCGATCGTCACCGGCAGCGCGCCCGGTGCCGCCTCGGTCTCGCGTTTGCGGATCAGCGTGAGGATCTTCTGCTGCAGATCGATGGACAGGTAGGCGTCGTCCCGGAACACGCGCATCTTGCGCTCGGTCTTGAGGCTCACCCGGCTCGCGGTCGCGTTGGCCACGCAGCCGTTGGCGAAGCGCAGGCGGGCGTTGGCAATGTCGATCTCGCCGGAGAACACCGTGGTGCCGATCGCGTCGATCGCGACGATCTCGCTGCCGACGATGGACTGCACGATGTCGATATCGTGGATCATCAGGTCGAGCACCACGTCGACGTCGGTGCCGCGCTGCTTGTACGGTGCGAGGCGGTGGCACTCGATGAAGCGGGGCCGCTCCAGCCACGGTTCCGCGGCGAGAATAGCGGCGTTGAAGCGCTCGAGGTGCCCGACCTGCAGGATCCGCCCGGTGGCCTCGGCGATCGAAACCAGCTCGCGCGCCTGCTCGACGGTCTCGGTCACCGGCTTTTCGACGAGCACATGGACGCCGGCACGGAGAAAGTCCCTGGCGATTCCGAAGTGCGCGGGCGTGGTCGTCACGACGCTGACCGCGTCCACCTTCCCAAGCAGTTCGCGATGGTCGGCGACGGCCCGGCAGCCGAGTTCCCGTGCGACCGACTCGCGCGCCTGCGGGCGGGCGTCAGCCACGGCGACGAGTTCGCTGCCCTCGAGCGCCGCATATTTCTGGGCATGAAACCGGCCGAGATAGCCGACGCCTATCACGGCCGTCCTGAGTGGCTGCATCGTTGGTATTATGCGCGGCATCCGCCTCGAGTCGCCATGGAAGCACCGAAAGCCCTGCTTCGCTCCCCGCGGGATGCGCCGCTGCTGCGCCGAGAAGCGCTGATAGCCGGCGTATGCCTGTTCGCCGGCCTGCTCGTCATGCCGCTGCTGATCTGGATGATCGGGCGCAGCACGCTCGGCGACTACAGCCACGGCGGGCCATTCGCGCTGCTCGGCGATTACCTCGCAGGGCTTGCGCGCGCCGAGCTTGCTTTCTGGGTGGTGCTGCTCGGGCCGTACGGATTCGTGCTGCTGCTGCGCGCCATCCTGCGCGCGGCCCGCTCGACCGCGCGTTAGTAAAGACTCAGCGAATCTGCATCAGCGCGCGGCTGCGGTCGCGCACTGCGCGGAACTCGTTGCCCTCGTACCAGTTCGGGAACCCGCGCTCGCGCGCGAGCTGCGCCCCGAGCGCATAAAGCAGCTCCAGATCCTGTAATGGAGCGCGCAAGTCCGAGCTGCCCGCGATGAACTCGTCGCCGGGCTTGTGATACCGCTGCGCTTCGAACGCGGCTCGCTGCTGCTGCCCCCATTCGCTGCCGCGCTCGAGATCCTCGATACCGGCCTTGAAGTACAGCGCCGGTACGCCGGCCTTGGCGAAGTTGAAATGATCCGACCGGTAGAAGAAGCCTTTCTCGGGTGTAGGCTCGGCCCGCGGCACGCGCCCCTGGCGCGTCGCCGCCCTCTCGAGGTAACGCTCGAGCTCCGAGGAACCATAGCCGATGACGGCCACGTCCCGGGTCGGCCCGCCGAAGTGCAGCGCGTCCATGTTCAGCGCAGCGACGGTCTGTGCGAGCGGGAACAGCGGCTGCGTCACGTACTGCGCCGATCCGAGCAGACCGGACTCTTCGAGCGTCAGCGCGACGAACACGACGCTGCGCTCGGGACGCGGACGGCGCGCGAAGGCGGCCGCGAGCTCGAGCAGCCCGGCAGTGCCCGTGGCGTTATCGACGGCACCGTTGAAAATGACGTCGCCGCCAGCGCCGGCGACGCTCATCGCGCGGCCCAGATGATCCCAGTGGGCCATGTAGACGATGTACTCGCCGGGGCGCTTCGCGCCGCGTAGCAGGCCGACCACGTTGGCGGATTCGCCGCGGCGGATCGCATTACGCACCGCGCCGCTCGCGCCGAGGCCGAGTTCGATGCCGCGAAAGCCGCGCTGGGAGGCGCGTTGCTTGAGCTCATCCAGATCATGTCCCGCGGCGCGGAGCAGGCGCTGGGCAGCCTCGCGCGTGATCCAACCCTCGAGCGCGACGCGGCCCGCGTTGCCGTCCGGCGTCACCGTATCGAGCTGCGGGCCGCTCCAGCTGTTGACCACCGTCTCCCAGCCATAAGCGGCCGGTTCGGTCTCGTGCACGATCAGCGCCGCTGCGGCGCCCTGGCGAGCCGCTTCCTCGAACTTGTACGTCCACCGGCCGTAGTAGGTCATAGCCCGACCGTTGAAGAGCGTCGGATCACCGCGGTCCCACCCCGGATCGTTGATCAGGATGACCGCGGTCTTACCGCGCATGTCCAGCCCGGCGTAGTCGTTCCAGCCATACTCGGGCGCCACGACTCCGTAGCCGACGAACACGAGAGGACTCTCGGCGATCGAGGACTCGGCGACCACGCGCTTGGTCCAGATCACCGCATCCCGACCCACCGTCAGCGCATCGGTGCCGAGTCGCAATGTGGCGTCGCTGCCCGCCGTGATCTCGACGAACGGTACCGGCTGCAGGTAGCTCGATCCGTTGGCGGCTTCCAGACCGAGGCGCCGGAACTCCGCCACGAGGTAGTCGAGCGTGCGCTGCTCACCGCGTGTGCCGGGCTTGCGGCCTTCGAACGCGTCGGACGCGAGCGTCGCCAGGTGTCGCTCGAATGCGGCCGCGTCGATGACCGGGCGCGGCGGCACGCCGCTGCCTGCCCCGCCGGCCGCGCAGGCCGTGACGGTCAGGGGAACCAGCAGCGCGCACGCATATCGAATGATCGACATGATGGCTTCTCTGCCTCGGACGGTTTATCGCGGCCAGTACAGCCAGACGACGGCGCCGAGCATCGCCAGCAGCGCCGCATGGGCGAGGTGCCGCCACGGGCGCAGACGCAGTTCGCCGAGGAAGCTCATGGCCGCGACGGCTGCCGCGACCAGCATGACTGTGAACGTGCGCCACAGCGGCCCGACCTCCTCACCGACCCGCTCGGTGTGGTCGGGCAGCAGCGCGAACACGACCAGGGTCAGCGCCAGGCCGACGGCAATCGAAACCGTGGAACCCATCACGATTCCTAACAGCACGGCAAGCGGGCGCATGGCAGGTTCTCCGGACGCACTCGGCAGCAGGAGGCGGTTCCTGCGGTACGGCGCACTTGCCGAGCCGTGCGGACCCCTCTAGCCTTGAGCAGGATTGTACTGAACGAGCCGCCGATGCTGCACGCAAGACGCTCCTCCCCTGCCTGGATCGTGACCCTGGCCGCCGCGGCGGCCTTGCTCGCGCTCGGCAGTTCCTCGCGTGCGCCGGCGAGCACGCAAGTACTGCCCGTCGGCGCGATCGCGCCGACGGACCGCCAGCGCATGATCGCCCGCCAAGTCGGCACGATCCTCGAGGAGGAGCATTTCCGGCGCGCACCGCTCGACGATGCGATGTCGGCGGACGTGTTCGACCGGTATCTCGAGTCCCTCGACGGGCAGCGCAGCTACTTCCTCGCCAGCGACATCGCCGAGTTTCGGGCAATCCGTTTGCTGCTCGACGACATGCTGCGCACCGGCGAACTCGAGCCCGCCTACGCGATCTTCGCGCGCTATCAGCAGCGCAACCGCGAGCGTATGCAGTACGCCCTCGCGCAGCTCGAGCGCGAACCCGACTGGACCGTGGACGAGTCATACGAATTCGAGCGCAAGGACGCCCCCTGGGCGACTTCCACCGCCGAGCTCGACGAGCTTTGGCGTAAGCGCGTCAGGAACGACGCCCTGTCGTTGCTGCTGGCTGGCAAGGGCTGGCCGGAAGCGGCGGATCTGCTGCGCAAGCGCTATGAGCGGGTGCTCAAGCGCGTCGACCAGGTAACGCCGGAGGACGTCTTCGAGAACCTGATGAATGCGTATGCGCGCACCTTCGATCCACACTCGAGCTACTTCTCGCCGCGCAACTCCGAGGAGTACCGGATACAGATGAGCCTCAATTACGAGGGCATCGGCGCATCGCTGCAGCTCGTCGACGACTATGTGACGGTCATGAACGTCATCGAGGGCGGTCCGGCCGCCGTCGCCGGCACGCTAAACGTGAACGACCGGATCGTCGCGGTGGGCCAGGGCGAATCCGGCCCGCTGACCGACGTGATCGGCTGGCGCATAGACGATGTCGTGCAACTGATTCGCGGCAAGGGGGGTACGACCGTGCGTCTGTCAGTGCTGCCCGCGGGCGCGGCCCCCGGCACACCGGAGAAGAAACTGTCGTTCGTGCGCGGCAAGGTCACGCTCGAGGCCCAGGCGGCGCGCAAGGAGCTGCGGACTCTCAAGCGTGGCGAGCGCGAGCTGCGCATCGGCGTCATCAACGTGCCGGGCTTCTACTCGGACTACGAGGCCCAGCGCGCTGGCAATCCGGACTACCGCAGCACCACGCGCGACGTGCGGCGACTCGTGGCGGAACTGCAGAAAGACGGTGTCGACGGCCTGATCCTCGACCTGCGCGGCAACGGGGGTGGTTTCCTGCCCGAAGCGCAGTCGCTGACGGGACTGTTCATCGACCGGGGTCCGGTCGTTCAGGTCAAGTTCGCCAACGGCGACAAAGAAGTCCTCGATGACACGGAGCCTGGCTCGGTCTACGACGGCCCGCTGGCGGTGCTCGTCGACCGCTTCAGCGCCTCGGCGTCGGAGATCTTTGCAGGCGCGATCCAGGACTACCGCCGTGGCGTGATCCTCGGTCAGCGTACCTTCGGCAAAGGCACGGTGCAGAACCTCGTGCCGCTGTCGAAATGGTCCTCACGCCCGGTCAACGGCCAGCTCACCGTCACGATCGGCAAGTTTTACCGTGTAACCGGCGAGAGCACGCAACATCGCGGCGTGGAGCCCGACGTCCCGCTCGCATCGCCGATCAGTCTCGAGGACGTTGGCGAAAGCGCTCTCGACGACGCCCTGCCCTGGGATCGGATCGCCGGGGTGCCCTTCCGTGCAGCCGGACAGCCCGGCGTCGAGATCACTCGCCTCGCGCTCGAGGAGAGTGCGCGCACCGAACGCGATCCCAACTATCGCTGGCTCGTGCAGGACATCGCGGCGGCCACGGAACTGCGCAAGCAGACGAGCGTCTCGTTGAACCTCAAGACGCGCCAAGCCGAAAGGGCGTGGCTAGAAGCCGAGCGGCTTGCGCGGGAGAACCAGCGGCGTAGCGCACTTGGTCTCGCGGCGGCCAAGAATCTCGAGGATCTCGAGGCTGCTGACACACCCGACGTCGCTCTCGAGCAGGCCACCGAGGTCATGGGGGACATGGTGCTGGCGCTGCATGGCGATCCAGGCCGCCCCGGAAGCCGGACGATTCGCGCGCAGAATCAACCGGGCAGACTCTAGTGAACCTCGTGAACTGGGCTCTCCTGCGCTCGCCAGCCGCTGCTGGCCCCCCGCGGGCAGAGAGTCGAGGCTTCCTCGGCAGCGGACGCTGGGCCTCCTCCAGCGATCCCGAGGGTCACCGCGGCTCGCAAGGCTGCGGCTCGCTGTCGGCGACTCGCAGCGCGCTATTGGCATCGGTAGGCCGCGCTACGCCCCGATGGCTACCGCGGCGATCTACGATGGTCTGTG
>CAZAWM010000085.1:5781-12672 GCA_964488605.1 uncultured Steroidobacteraceae bacterium
GTCGGCGGGCCTCACATAATGCGGGGCGAGGTCTGCGAGCGACGGCCCCGCGTGCCCCGATCAGCGCAGCAGCGCCTTGAAAACGTCCCAGAGGTCGTCGCCGAGGACGTTCAGAGGGCGCTCCGCACCCGCTGATTTCGGCTCGAGCGGTGGCGACGAGAGGCCGAGCGGGTTTACGGCGCGCGCGGTCGGGCCGACGCTCGGAGGCGCGACCGACTCCGGGACCGGTACGGTATCGTCCTCGCCGCGGTAGGCTGCGTTCCGCGCGATGCGCGCGACGCGTACGCGTATCTCCTGCGCGAGATTGTCACGCTTCGCCAGCGCCGCCTGGGCGCGCGCGATGTCGGTCATCAGCGCCTCGCATTCGGACCGCGATCCGTACTCGTCCGTAGGCTCGCGCCTCAGGATCGCGGCGCGCGCCAGGGCGAGCAGCGGCGTGCGCGCCAACCGCTCGGTCAAGACCTCGGCGTAGGCGATCACGGAGAGATTGACAGCACGCCGCGCAGCCACCGACAGCCCCGGAAACGGCACTTCCGCTTCGCCGAGGACCCGTTCCATTTCGGCACGCGCGTCGGCCAGCGCGGCTTGCGCGGCACTCTCACGGCTGCGCTCGGCCGCGAGCTGCTCCTGGAGTCTGCGCCGCTTGAAGTGATGCCAGGGACGGTTCAGCGACTCCAGAGTGCGCGCCAGCGCGCCGGCACTGCGTGCCGTCTCGGCCGCCGCCGCCTCGGCTTCGCGCAACCTGGCCTCTGCCTGCTGGCGTCGCGCGAACTGCCTCTGATTGACCTCGGCAAGGAACCTGCGCTGCTCGCGATCGACGTGCTGACGTTCAAGGTCGGCACTGAACGCGCGCAGCAGCTCGGACCCCTGCCGCCAAAGGCGACGCAGCTGGTAGAACACCAGCGCAGGATAGCCGGTCTCGATCGTGCCCAGCCGGTCCTCCAGCTGCTCGAGCAGCTCGCGCAGTCGTGCCGTGGCACCCTCCTGCTGCTTCAGTCGATCCTTGAGACGGTGGATCTCGTCCTGCAGCTCGACGTAGGCCTTCTTGAGCTCGGCGCGGTTGCGAAACAGCTGCAGTACGCGCTGCTGCTCCTCGTCGTCCTGCGACGGAAGCAAGGCCTGCTTCGCGATCTCAATCGGATTGAGCGCTCTCATCGAGTGGGCGCGAGAAGTCTCTCAGCGCAACGCGAACCGGTGTCCGCGATCCATACAGTACTCCAGCCACTTATTTAGCATGACATTGCGCGCCCAGCGCTGATCGAGTTCACGCTCAACCGGCGAGCGCCCGGCCACGAAACCCGAGCATTCGACCACGCGCGCATCATGGTAGACACGCAGCAGCATGTCCGGCACGGGCTCGCGCGGATCGCCGCCGGGTCGATCGAGCCAGTAGGTCAGGTTCAGGCCAGAGGTGTATGGGGTGCGATCCGTGACGGTGAGAACCAGTTCACAGTCTCCGTCGACGACCGAGCGACTGACGTCGGGCAGCTGCCGAAGGTCGCCGGCCAGCTGCGCGAGCCGCACGTGATTGCTCTCGTACAAACCCATCAGCGCCACGAAGCTGCGCGGCCGCGCGCGCCAGCTGCTCGGCGCCCGGCAGTCACTGACGTGAAGGCTGCTCGTCATGCAGCCACTATATCTGTTCCGTTCGGCCGGGCAAACGACCCTTGCACCGATTTGGAACCGTTCTCTAGGGATGCACGCGGCGCTCGATGCCCGTGGCCTGCATAATGCGACTTGCAATCTCCTCGATGGAACAGTCGGTCGTGTTGATGTACGGGATGGAGTGCTTGTGGAACATCGCCTCCGCGGCCCTGACCTCATAGTGCACCTGTTGCAGCGACGCGTAACGGCTGTCGGGGCGCCGCTCCTGGCGGATTTGCTGCAGGCGCTCGGGCCGTATCGTCAGTCCATACAGACGCGACCGATAGGGCTGCAGGACTCGGGGCAGTGAGGGATGCTCCAAATCGTCGTCGGTCAGCGGATAGTTGGCCGCGAAGACGCCGTAGTGCAGCGCCATGTAGAGGCAGGTCGGTGTCTTGCCCGAGCGCGATACGCCGACGAGGATCACGTCGGCGCGCCCATAGTCGCGGACCGAGCCATCGTCGTTCGTCATCGCGTAATTGGTGGCTTCGATGCGCGCCGTGTAGGCGGACGAGTCGGTCACCCCGTGCGCACGACCCGGGCGATGCGTCGAGCGCACCTGGAGCTCGCGCTCGATGGCGTCGACGAAGGGTTCGAAGAAATCGAGGAACAGCGCATTGCTACGCTTCACGATCTCGCGGATGTCTTCCTGCACCAGAGTGCCGAAGATGATGGGCTTGAGCCCCGACTCCGCCGCAGCCTGGTTGATGCGCCTCACCGCCTCGTGCGCCTTGTCAACGGTGGACACAAATGGCAGAGTTACTTGTCTGAACTCCTCGTTCTCGAACTGCGTCAGCAGACTGTGCCCCATCGTCTCGGCCGTCACGCCGGTCTGATCCGACACGAAGAACACGGTTCTCCCGCTCACGCCCCGCTCCCCACCATCGCCGCAGTGTTCCACCATGTCCTCGGCGCGGCAAGGGTTCACCGAACCGGCCCCACGCTCTAATGGAGTGCGTTGACGATGTCCGAGTCTTCCCCCGGCGTGCTTGCTCGATCCAATCCCGCGAGGAGCGAGTATGTGATCCCGTTCGAGCGCCTGCAGATCAGCGACGTCGAGCGCGTCGGTGGCAAGAACGCGTCGATCGGCGAGATGATCGCCCAGCTGACGCGGCTCGGCGTCAAGGTTCCCGGCGGCTTCGCGACTACCGCCTCGGCCTACCGCGAGTTCCTGCGTCAGGGCGGACTCGACGAGCGGATCCGCGCTGCACTCGCGACGCTCGACGTCGACAACGTGACCGCATTGGCAGCCACCGGCGCGCGCATCCGGCGCTGGATCCTCGACACGCCCTTCCCCCCGGCGTTCGAGCAGGCGGTGCTCGCACAGTTTCGCGACATGGCGGGCGGTCGCGACATTGCCGTGGCGGTTCGCTCCTCCGCGACGGCCGAGGATCTGCCCGAGGCCTCGTTCGCCGGTCAGCAAGAGACCTTCCTCAACGTGCGCGGCGAGCAGGCGCTGCTGACCGCCATCCATGAGGTTTTCGCCTCGCTGTTCAACGACCGTGCCATCGCCTACCGCGTGCACCAGGGCTTCGACCACTCCCTGGTAGCGCTCTCCGCGGGTGTGCAGCACATGGTCCGCTCCGACCTCGGCGCGAGCGGCGTGATGTTCACGCTCGACACCGACTCAGGGTTCCGCGACGTCGTCTTCATCACGGCCTCGTACGGGCTCGGCGAGACGGTCGTACAGGGCGCGGTCAATCCCGACGAGTTCTACGTCTACAAGCCGGCGCTGCGCGCCGGCAGGCACGCGATCCTGCGCCGCAACCTCGGCAGCAAGGCCATCCGGATGGTTTATGGCGAACCCGGCTTCGGCGAACGTGTGCGTACGGTCGAGGTTCCGCCGGCAGATCGTCAGCGGTTCTGCATCGGCGACGCGGATCTGATCACGCTCGCCCAACAGGCCCTGATCATCGAGGAGCACTACGGGCAGCCGATGGACATCGAATGGGCGAGGGACGGCGAGACCGGCGAGATCATGATCCTGCAGGCGCGCCCCGAGACAGTGCAGAGCCGCACCGGTCGCAACATCCAACGCTTCACGCTCAAGAGCCGCTCGCGCGTGCTGGCCACGGGACGCAGCATCGGCCAGCGCATCGGCGCCGGGCCGGCGCGCGTGATTCGTGACTCATCTGAGATGGCGCGCGTCCAGGCCGGCGATGTGCTGGTCGCCGATATGACCGATCCGGACTGGGAGCCGGTCATGAAGCGCGCCGCGGCCATTATTACGAATCGCGGCGGCCGCACCTGCCATGCGGCCATCATCGCCCGTGAACTCGGTATTCCCGCTGTCGTCGGCTGTGGCAACGCGACGGAAGCCATCAGCGAGGGCCAGGACGTGACGGTCTCCTGTGCGGAGGGTGACACCGGCTACGTCTACGATGGCTGCCTCGCGTTCGAGCGGCGTCAAATCGAGCTCGATGCGCTGCCGCCCCCTCCGGTCAAGATCATGATGAACGTCGGCAATCCGGACCGCGCATTCGACTTCGCCTCCATTCCAAATCGCGGCGTCGGTCTCGCCCGCCTCGAGTTCATCATCAACCGCATGATCGGCGTTCATCCGCGCGCGCTACTCGAGTTCGATAGGCTCGACGCCGATACGCGGGAACAGGCGCGTGCACAGATGGCGGGCTATCCGGGGCCTATCGAGTTCTATGTCGGGAAGCTGGCCGAGGGGATTGCGCAGATCGCTGCCGCATTCGCCCCAGAGCCCGTGATCGTGCGTCTGTCGGATTTCAAGTCCAACGAGTACGCGAATCTCATCGGCGGGCGGATTTACGAACCCACCGAAGAGAATCCGATGCTCGGGTTCCGTGGCGCCGCGCGTTACATCGACCGCGACTTCCGGCCGTGTTTCGAACTCGAATGCCGGGCGCTGCGCCGCGTCCGCGACGACATGGGTCTGGTGAATGTCTGGGTGATGGTGCCATTCGTGCGCACACTCGACGAAGCGCGCATCGTCACGGAACTGCTGGCGGCAAACGGTCTCGCACGAGGCCAGAACGGACTCAAGGTCGTGATGATGTGCGAGCTGCCGACCAATGCGGTACTCGCCGATCGTTATCTCGAGTACTTCGACGGCATGTCGATCGGCTCCAACGACATGACCCAGCTGACCCTCGGTCTCGACCGCGACTCAGCCGTGATCGCCCACCTGTTCGACGAACGCGACGAGGCCGTCAAGGCAATGCTCGCAATGGCTATCGCGGCCTGTCGCCGCGCCGGAAAGTATGTTGGGATCTGCGGCCAGGGGCCATCCGACCATCCCGAGCTCGCTCGCTGGCTCGTCGAGCAGGGCATCGAGAGCATCTCGCTGAACCCCGATACGGTAATCGAGACCTGGATGTTCCTGGCCGGGAGTGCTGCGGCCGAGGCCCAGCCGTCCGCGGGAAAGACGTCGCGCTGAGCGCGCTCGGTGCCTTCAGGGCGGCGACCCGGCGCTGCGGCGGTAAGCAGGCGCGAACAATGCCCCGCGGTAGTACCTTAGCTCGCGCACCGAGTCTCGAATGTCTTCGAGTGCGAGATGGGCATCCGACTTCGTGACCCCCGCGAGCACGTCGGGCGCCCAACGTCGGGCCAGCTCCTTTAGGGTGCTGACGTCGATGCTTCGATAGTGGAAGAATTTCTCGAGCGTCGGCATGTGGCGCGCCAGGAAGCGCCGGTCCTGACAGATCGAATTGCCGCATATCGGCGAGCTGCCGGGCTCGACGTGAGTCGAAAGGAACGCGAGTGTCGCGGCCTCGGCCGCCGCGGTGTCGAAGCCGCTCGCGCGCACGCGCGGTAGCAAGCCGGAGCCACCATGCTGACGGCGGTTCCACGCGTCCATGCGGTCGAGCACGGCATCCGGATGGTGAATGGCGATGACGGGGCCTTCGGCGACGATCTCGAGGTCACGATCGGTCAGCAACGTAGCGATTTCGATTATGACGTCCTCGTCCGGCGAGAGACCCGTCATCTCCAGATCGATCCAGACCAGCAAGTCGCGGCTCGGCATGGCATTGCAGTCTAGCAGAGCGGCCGACCGCTCTGGTCTACTGCGGGCATGGCCGCTCCTCACGAAGCCCAGGTCGTCGCCGCATTCGGCCGCCACGTCCTCGTCCGCGCCGCCGACGGTGTAGTCCGCGAGGCGCGTCCGCGCGGCCGTCAGCTCGAAATCGTCTGCGGCGACCGGGTGCTCTGCGAGCATGACGCGCGTCATGACGAGACACGCGTGCTCGAGGTGCTGCCGAGACGTGGCGCCCTGTACCGAACGAACTCGCGTGGTCAGACCGAGCCCGTTGTCGCGAATGTCAGCCTGCTCGTTGCGGTCGTTGCGCCCGTACCATCGCCCGACCTGTTCGTGATCGACCGGTATCTGGCCGCCGCGGCTTCGTCGGCCATCGAGGCGCTGGTGCTGCTGAACAAGGCCGACCTGGCCGGCTGCGCCGCGCTGCGCGCCGCGCTCGCACCATATTCGCGCGCCGGCTATCTGCTGCTCGAGTGCCGCAAGGACAGACCCGAGAGCGTGACCGGAGTCGCTGCAGCGTTGCGCGGCCAGACCGGCGTGCTGGTCGGCCAGAGCGGTGTCGGCAAGTCCTCGCTGATCGGCGCGCTGTTACCCGGCGTACAGATCGCAACGAACCCCCTGACGCGAGACCGCGAGGGCCGACACACTACGACCACCTCGCGCCTGTACGACCTTCCTGGCGGCGGCGCGCTGATCGACTCGCCTGGAGTGCGCGACTTCGCGCCGGCAATCGACGCGCTCGAACCGCGCCGCCTCGGCTTCGTCGAATTCGATCGACTCGCGCCTGGCTGCCGCTTCCATGACTGCAGGCACATGCGTGAACCAGGCTGCGCGGTGATCGCGGCGACCGAATCCGGCGCACTCGACGCGCGGCGCTACGAGAGCTACCGTCGGCTGCGGCGCCTGTTCGAGGATCTGCGCTCGGCACGCCAGCGCTGATCGCTGCCTTCAGCCGATCGATTGGCGCCCCGCGAGGGCTCGGGCCAGTGTGCCCCCGTCGATGTACTCAAGCTCACCGCCGACCGGCACGCCATGCGCGATGCGCGATGCGCGCAAGCCGCGCTCGCGGGCGATCTCCGACAAGAAGTGCGCGGTGGCCTCACCCTCGACTGTCGGGTTCGTCGCCAGGATCAGCTCGCGCACCTCGCCCGCATCGAGCAGCACCTCGAGGTCGCGGATGCCGAGCTGATCGGGGCCGATACCATCGAGCGGCGACAGGTGACCCATCAGCACGAAGTATC
>CAZAWM010000086.1:0-12500 GCA_964488605.1 uncultured Steroidobacteraceae bacterium
CATGCTACGGATTTCACGGTCTCGAGCGAGCTTGCCTTCGCCCATGCGCTGAAGCGTCAGCGTCGCCATCCAGAGCGCATGCAGGTCTGCCTCCGGGCCACCGGCCGTGCGGCGCCAGGCGCGCAGCAGCCACTCGATCGTGGCTGCATGCGGAAACTTCGGCGCAGCGCCGAAGCCACCCCATTCGCGGTCGAAGTCACGCCCGCATTCGGCGCGCGCCGCCTCGAGCGGCGCGGCCGTGAGCGGCATGCCGGCGTCCGCGGGCGGCGGTATCAGCCCGGACAGGGCCCGTGCGAGTGCATCGTTCTGCTCGCGAACCTCCGATTGCCGCTCGCGATAGTAATCGGCTACGCGCACCAGCAATTCGCGGAATGCCGGCAGGCCGCCGCGCGCTTCGGCCGGGAAGTAGGTGCCGCCGAAGAATGGCTGCTGGTCGTCGTGCGTGAGGAACATCGTCAGCGGCCAGCCTCCGCTGCGCTGTGTCAGCATCTGATGAGCGATCTGATAGATCCGGTCGAGGTCGGGACGCTCCTCGCGGTCGACCTTGATGTTGACGAAGCGTTCGTTCATCACCGCCGCGGTGGCCGGATCCTCGAACGACTCGTGCGCCATGACGTGACACCAGTGGCAGGCCGAGTAACCGATCGACAGCAGGATCGGCTTGCCGCTGGTACGAGCGAGCTCGAGCGCTTCCTGCCCCCAGGGATACCAGTCGACCGGATTGTCGGCATGCTGCAGCAGGTAGGGGCCGGTGGCGCCCGCGAGTCGGTTCGGCATCGGGAAGGCATCGGCGCGATAGAATGCGCGAGAATATAGCCGATCGAGCTCCGAGCGCTGCCCGGCGACCGTGTCACCCGATTCCTCAGCATTTCCGTCGCTGCGGCTGCGGCATGGCGAAGACCGTCGCCTGCGTGCGGGCCACCTCTGGATCTTCAGCAACGAGGTGGATATTGCCGCGACGCCGCTGACGGCGCTGCGGCCAGGGCAGCTCGTGCGCGTGCTCGCCGATCGTGGCGCGGCGCTCGGTACCGCCTACGTCAATCCGGCGGCACTGATCTGTGCCCGGCTGCTGACACGGCACCCGGACACGCCCATCGATGCCGCGCTGCTCGAGCGGCGGCTGCGCAGCGCGCTCGCGCTGCGCGAGCGGCTGTATCCGTCACCGTACTACCGCTGGTGTTTTGGCGAGTCCGACGGCCTTCCGGGTCTCGTGCTCGATCGTTTTGGCGACATCGTCGTCGGCCAGATCGCCACGGCCGGCATGGAAACGCTACGCGAGGCCATCGAGCAGGCCATCCGGTCCGTGCTGGCTCCGGTGGCGCTGGTCTGGAAGAACGACACGGGCGCACGCGACCTCGAACGGCTGCCGCACGAGGTCCGGGCGGCCTGGGGCGAAGTTCCGGCCGAAGTCGACGTGCAGGAGCAGCCCGCGTCTGGTGTGGTGCTGCGCTATCGCGCTCCGCTCGCGGAGGGTCAGAAGACCGGCTGGTTCTACGATCAGGCAGGCAACCGGTCCCGGCTGCTGCGCTACCTGGCGCGCGGCGCGCGCGTACTCGACGTCTGCAGCTACGTGGGTTCTTGGGGCCTGACGGCGGCCGTCGGCGGAGCCGCCGAGGTGACCTGCGTCGACAGCTCGCAGCGCGCCATCGATTACGCGCGGCGCAATGCGCAAGCCAACGGCCTCGCGATCGAGACCCTACACGGCGACGCGTTCGAGGCGCTCGCGGCACTTGTCGATGCGCAACGCCGTTTCGACGTCGTGGTGCTCGATCCGCCCGCATTCATCAAGCGCCGCCGTGAAGCGGGGGCCGGACGGGCCGCGTATCGCCGCCTCAATGCGCTCGCGCTGCGACTGCTGGATACCGAGGGCCTGCTGGTCTCCTGCAGCTGCTCCTATCACCTCGAAGCGGACGCGCTGCAGGCGGCCATCCAGTCCGCCGCGCGCCACGTCGGGCGCTTCGTGCAGCTGCTCGAGACCGGCGGACAGGCACCCGATCATCCGATCCATCCTGCCATTCCCGAGACTCGCTACCTGAAGGCCTTCTTCTGCCGCGTGACGGCGGAGTGACGATCGCGGACCTCTGTGCCGCGCGACCATGCGGGGCCTGCCAAGAGGTCTTAGAATGCGCGCGATGCTGAACTACCCGGGCTTTGACCCTATCGCCTTTTCGCTCGGACCGATCCAGGTCCACTGGTACGGCATCATGTACCTGGTCGGTTTCGCCGCGGCGTGGTGGCTGGCCCGACGCCGGGCCGCTGCTCCAGGCTCCACCTGGAGGGCCGAGGACGTCGACGATTTCATTTTCTTCGCGATGCTCGGCGTGATCGTCGGTGGCCGGATCGGTTACGTGGTTTTCTACGGCAGCGCGTACTGGCGCGAGGATCTGCTGTACATCTTCCGCATCTGGGAGGGCGGCATGTCCTTCCATGGAGGGCTCGCGGGCGTACTGATCGCGATCGCGATCTTCGCGCGCCGGCGTCGCCGTCGCGTCGCCGACGTCTTCGACTTCGCTGCCCCGTTGCCGGGAATCGGCCTCTTTGCCGGTCGTATCGGCAATTTCATCAACGGGGAGCTCTGGGGCAAGGCGACCGACGTGCCCTGGGGCTTCGAGGTGAACGGCGTGGTGAGGCACGCGACCCAGCTCTACGAGGCCGCGCTCGAGGGTCTCGTGCTTTTCGTCGTGCTCTGGTGGTTCACGTCCACGCCTCGGCCGCGGCTCGCCCCCTCCGGGCTGTTCCTCGTGCTCTACGGATCGGCCCGCACTCTGGTCGAGTTCTGGCGGGTCCCGGACGCCCAGCTCGGCTACCTCGCCGGAGGCTGGGTGACGATGGGACAGGTGCTGTCGCTGCCGCTGCTGGTCGCCGGGATCGTTTTGCTGTACCTCGCCCACGCCCGTCGCGAGCCGTCCGGGAACGCCGCTGCCGCATGAAGGCCTACCTCGAGCTCCTGCGTCACGTCCGCGAGCGCGGCGTGCGCAAGACCGATCGCACCGGCACGGGGACGCTGTCCGTGTTCGGCTGGCAGATGCGCTTCGACCTCGCAGCGGGTTTTCCGCTCGTGACGACCAAGAGGATCCACACGAAATCGATCGTCCACGAGCTGCTCTGGTTTCTACGTGGCGAGACGAACATCCGTTATCTGCGCGAGCATGGCGTCACGATCTGGGACGAATGGGCCGATGCCGACGGCGAGCTCGGACCCGTCTACGGCCGGCAGTGGCGTTCGTGGCCGCGGCCCGACGGAACCCGGGTCGACCAGATCGCCGAGGTGGTCCGGCAACTGCGGACGACGCCGGATTCGCGGCGCATCGTCGTCAGCGCCTGGAACGTCGGCGAGCTCGACCAGATGGCGCTGATGCCCTGCCACGCGTTGTTCCAGTTCTACGTGGCCGAGGGGCGGCTGTCCTGCCAGCTCTATCAGCGCAGCGCCGACGTCTTCCTCGGCGTGCCGTTCAACATCGCCTCGTATGCGCTGCTGACCCACATGGTCGCGCAGCAGTGCGACTTTGCTCCAGGCGAGTTCATCTGGACCGGTGGCGACTGCCACCTGTATCTCAATCACCTCGAGCAGGCCGATTTGCAACTGTCACGCGAGCCTTTGCCGCTGCCCGCACTCGAGCTGCGGCGCAGCCCACCATCGATCTTCGATTACGTCTACGACGATTTCGAGTTCCGCAACTACCAGTACCATCCCGCGATCAAGGCACCGGTCGCGGTCTGAGCCGTGAACAGCAGGAGAACCATGACGAAGAGCAGCAGGCGGGGCGAGCCCATGATTCGCGTCCGGAATTCGCGCATCCACGGCAAGGGCGTGTTCGCGACACGGCGCATCCGCAAGGGCACGCGCATCATCGAGTATGTCGGCGAGCGACTCACGCACGAAGAGGCCGATCGTCGCTACGAGGACCACGACGTCAACGACAACCATACATTCCTTTTCATTGTCGACAAGCACACCGTGATCGACGCCGGAGTCGGCGGGAACGCCTCGCGCTTCATCAATCACAGCTGCGATGGCAATTGCGAGTCGGTGATCGAGAAGGGCCGTGTGTTCATAGAGGCCGTGCGCACGATCCAGCCGGGCGAGGAACTCGGCTACGACTACGAGATCGGCCGCGAGCCCGACGATCCGCCGAACGTCGACGAGATATTCGCGTGCCGCTGCGGATCGCCGAAATGCCGCGGTACGATGCTGTGGCCACCCAAGCGGCCATCCAAGCGGCCGCGCCGCAGGACAGCGAGGCCCGGTGCTCGGCAGGCGAGGCGTGCCAGCCAGCGCTGAGCGGTCTCGACGGGCCGGCAGCCGCCGGTCCGGCGTTCAGGATGCGTTCAGACGTGCGCTCCTAGCCTGACTCCGGGTTCCCGCGCATGGGTGTGCGGGAATGGAGGAACTGATGCTTCGGTCTATCGCCTTCGTCGCCGTGCTCGCTCTGGCCGCGTTCGAGGCTGAGGCGGGCGAGCGTGCGCGCATCTATCTCGACCTCGATCACGGCGGTCTGTACGGCTTCGGCATCGACTACCGCGACCAGGGGTATCGCGATCGCTATGACGGGTATGGCTACTACCGCTATCGCTACGGACCGCCATACGGCTACGCGCTCGGCTACTGGGATCGGCCGTGGCCGCGCTATTACGGGGCCTACCGTGACGGCTGGCGCGATGGCCGCCGCTACGAGCGGCACCGGGATCGCTGGCACGACCGGCGACGTCACCGCGACTGCGACGACTGACCGGTTCAGCGTACTCGCACGCGGAAGCGCACCGTGAACGACGGATTGCCGGCGGCACCGCTGCCAGCCATCGATCCCGTCGGCGCGATGCGAAGGCCGCGCACCGCGGCATCGAATCCCGCGGCGTCGGGGGAGGGCGTATAGGTAAACGGCGCAAGGCCCGAGGGCTGGTTCGAGTATCCCACCCCGGTCGTCGCCGAGAATGCGAGACCGCTCGAGGGAATCCCCTGCACGAATTCGACGACCGGTGTCGCCGGGGGCGAGAGCTGCAGGTCGGTATCGGCCGGCAGGACATCCGTGATGACGAGTGAGTCGGCATCGACGGCGCCGGAGCCGGTGTTGGTGACCGTCACCGAGTAGCGGACGATGGCGCCGGGGATGCGGCGCGGACTGACAGTGCCGTTGACCGGATCGCTGAGCACCTCGGAGGACTTCAGCACGCGTAACTGCGGTGGCGGGACCGCGACCGGCAGCGGCCCGACGCGCGTATCGGTGACCAGGCCTTCCGTACCCTCCGTCGCCGTGACCTGCAGCGACCAGCCGCCGACGGGCGCGTCCGCGGGCAGGGTATACGGATACTCGAAGATCCGGCTCGCGGCGCCATCGTCGTTGACGAGCGTCATCGCGGCCGAAGCCACGCGGGTCGTGCCCGCGGCATCGACGATCGAGACGGTGGCGCCGGTGATGTCGAAGCTGCCGAAGGGATCCGTCACGATCGCACGCACCCAGAGGTTCTGCCCGGGCGCGTAGCTCGCTGCGGCGCTGCCAGCCGGGAAGGGCGCCGTGAAGGCGCGCACGTCGGCGACGTCGATGACGCTCGTCGCGTCGAGCTCGACGCGCGAGTTGCGCGTCCAGGTCGCGCCGGCACCGAAAGGATGCACGCGCGTCGTGCCGCTCGTGGGCGCGGTCTGGGCCACCGTCAGCGTGAAGGCCGACCCGGCCGGAAAGGTCCGCGCGACGGTGTTCGGAATCACGAAGGTCACCAGCGTCGGTGTCGTCGTCGAGGTCGTCAGCGTCACGGTCTGCGTCACGCTGCTGCTGAACCCGGCGCCCGCATTGGCCAGCGTCACGGCGAGCGTCCGGCTGCCGGCACCGTTGCGCGAGAGGTACAGCCTGACCGGGATATCGCCGGCCGCGATCGACAGCGGCTGCTGCAGCGGCGGCGTCAACGTCCAGGTGCGACTGCCGCCGCCGGGGACGGCCTCGAACGTCTCCGCGGCCGGTGCGGGCTGGCGCGAGAGGCCGAGCGTGCCCGTCGACGCGCGGCGCAGGAACAGCGGCTTGAGACCCGCTCCGGGTATCCGCGATGGCGAGACCACGAGGGTGGGCGCCGCCGGCGAGGCTCCCGGACCATTCGGCTGGCTGATGGTGGCGAGGTTGTCGATCGTCGCGCCGGCCGAGGTCGTCGGCGCGACCGTGATCTCGAAGACGACTGCGACAGTGCCGCTGGCCGGTACCGTGATGCCGCGCAGGTCCAGCAGTCCGGCGCCGTTGGCGCCGCCGCTCGACGTGCTGGCATTGGTCGCCCCGGCAGGGAAGTTCACGAGCGTAAAGCCCGTGGTATTGCCCGGCAGGTCGTCGAGCACGCCGACGCCGCTCGCGGCCACGCCACCGGTCTCGATCAGCGAGATCGTGTAACGCAGCACGTCGCCCGGATCGACCTCGCCGCCGTTGAGGTCGACCACGGTCTTCGTCGACGTCGACAGGTCCGGCCGCAGCACCGGCGTCGTGACGGCGCTGGAATTGCTGCCGGGGTCGATATCGAAGCTCGCACTCGCGACGGTTGCCGTGTTCGTGACGGACGGAAACGCCGCCGCACCGACCGCGACGGTCAGCGTGAGCGGAGGCGCCGTCGCACCCGGATCGAGCGCCGGCGGGCGCGTGCAGGTGACGGTCTGGCCGCTCGCGCCGCAGCTCCAGCCCGAGCCCGCGGCCGACAAGAACGTCAGGCCGGCCGGCAGCACGTCGGTGACGGTGATCGGATTGTCCTCGCGCTCGTTGCCGCTCGCGGTTCCATTGCTGACCGAGATCGTGTAGCTCGCGTTGCTCCCGACGATGAACGGCGAGGCGGCCGTCTTCGAGATCCGCAGGTCGACACGTGGGTCGCTGGTCGCGCTGACGATCTGCGCGGCGAGCAGCACGAGATCGCCGCCGGACGAATAGACGGTGGTCGCCGACTGCTGGCCGGGAGCGAGCAGCGACGAGACGTCGTAGGTGTCGACGTCAACGCCATACGAGTTCAGCACGCCTTGCGAATTGACGGTGCCATCGAACTGCTGTGTGACCGGATCCGAGCCGGTCGGCACGAGGCCGTCGTCGAGCAGCGCACCGTTGAAGCGCAGGCTCTCGCTGAAACCGTTCAGCGGCCCCGAGTTGCCCGGGTCGCCCTCCCAGGTGATCACGGCAATACGGCCATCGATGCCGCTCGTCGGGATCCGGAAGCCGTCGGGGTTGAGGGTCAGTGAGTTGCCGCGGAAGAACTGCAGGCCATCGAACACGTTGATCGCCCGGAGCCGCTCGCTCGGTCCGGAGTAGATGACCACGAGGCCCCAGCCCGCCGCGACCGCGGCGACCGCGCAGTGCGGCGCGCCCGTGTTCACGGTCAGGCCGCCGAAGGTATAGACCCCGTTACCCGAGACCCGGCTCGTGACATCGGCGACGGCACCGAAGAAAGGCAGCAGCGTGCCAGCGTTGTTGTAAACGGCAGTGAACGTACGCGCGGCTGCGACCGCGGCGCCGTTCAGCGTGACTGAAGCGTCGATCACCGGACTGCCGCCGCTCGTCATCGTCGAGCCGCCCCAGTAGAGATAGGCGGCGACGACGCTCGTGCCCGCGGGTATGCCCGAGAGGGTCTGGCTGCTCGTCGCGCCGACCGCGCAAGCGTTGCCCGAGTTAGGCTGGGTGCGCAGCGAGCCGCCCGTGGCGACGAAGTTGATGTTACCGGTGAACCGCTGCGAACGCGCGATCGGTGTCTGCGACTGTGCGACCGCAGGCATCGTCTCGAGAGCCGCAATCAGCAGCAGAAGCAGCGCAGCGAGCGTCCGCAGCAGGGATTCGGATGGGCTTGTCACGTGGTGCAGAGTACCTTCAGCGCTGTGGCAAGGTCGTGCCGCATGCATGACATTATTCGCAGTCGGGCGGGCGTGGCGCAGTCAATGACTCACAGACCTGACATACGGGGCGATCACGGGAGGCCGGAAGTGAGATTACCATCACAGGATGGCGCTGCAGCCGCTTCTCACGAGACGGCAGTAAAGCGGTCGGGTCCCAGCGTGACGCTGGTCGTCGCGATGACGCCGGCTGGCGTCATCGGCCGCGACAACGCCTTGCCCTGGCACCTGCCCGACGATCTGCGACGCTTCAAGGCGCTGACGATGGGCAAGCCGATCGTCATGGGGCGCCGCACCTTCGAGTCCATCGGACGGCCGTTGCCAGGTCGCCGCAACATCGTGCTGTCGAGGTGCGCGGCGCAACTGCCCGAAGGCCTGATCCTGGCGCGCGACTGGCCGGCGGCGCTCGCCGCCGCCGGCGACGCGCCCGAGATCATGGTAATCGGCGGCGCCGAGATCTATGCGCTCGCGCTGCCGTGGGCCCGGCGCGTCCATCAGACCGTCGTCGACGCCGATGTCGACGGCGATGCGCGCTTTCCGCCGCTCGACGAGCGCGAATGGCGCGAGGTCGAGCGCAGCGAGCACGCCGCCGATGAGCGGCACGCCCATGCGATGACCTATCGCATTCTCGAGCGTGTCGCGTCCGACCCGGTACCGTGAGCGGCTGCTAACGGACAGCGCTCGGACCGAGCCATGCATCGATCAGCGCATCGGCCCGTGCCAGCAGCGCCTCGTCGAGCGGGCCGCCGGTGTCGAGTTCGGCGAGAATCTGCTCCTGCAAGGCGCCGCGTTGCAGCGCCTCGGCGTACGGAATCTCGGCGTGGAACATGACCATCGAATAGCGGGGAATGAAGCGCCCGGGGCGCCGCCGCTCGAGCGCGAGCGCGAGCTGCTTGCGCCGCTGAAAGTGCGGATCGCGGACGGTGTCGCGCATCTCGACATAGTTCTCGAGCGCCATCTGCGCGATGGCCGCCGCCTGCGGCGCGCGGCGCTGCGTGAACGCGGCGAACGCAGTCTCCCAGTCGGCGCAGGCGTCGAGCAGCCCGACGAGCTCTACACAGTCCTCGAACGCACAGTTCATGCCTTGACCGTGGAAGGGCACGATGGCGTGTGCCGCATCCCCGAGCAGCAGCACCTGTCCGCGGTGGTGCCAGCGATCGCAGCGCACCGTGCCGAGCATACCTTGCGGGTTGGCTGCGAACTGCTGCGTCAGGTCCGGCAGGTACGGCAGCGCGCTCGAGAACTCGCGCTCGAAAAAGGCGCTCACGGTCGCCGCGTCGCACAGCTTCGCGAAGCTCTGCTCACCTTCTCGGGCGAGGAAAAGCGTCGCGGTGAAGCTGCCGTCGGTGTTCGGCAGCGCCATCAGCATGAAACCGCCGCGCGGCCATATGTGCAGCGCGTGGCGATCGAGAGCCCTCGCCGCTGCCGCCGGCATCGTCAGTTCCTTGTAGTCGTGATCGAGCCGCTCCTCGCTGGCGCGGACGAGGCCGTTCGCGACCAGGCTCTGGCGCACGGCCGAGCCGGCGCCGTCAGCGGCGATGGTTGGCGTCAGCGCCGTCGAATACGCCTCTCCTGACACCAGGTCGCGCCAGTGCAACGTGTCGTAGGCGGGGCCGACGCCGAGGCACTGCTGTCCAAACCGCAGTTCGATGCCGGGCATGGCCGCCGCGATTTCCACCAGCGTGCGGTTGAGCGCGGCGCGCGAGACGGAGTGAATCACTTCGCCGTGCTGGCCATAAGGCTGCAGCGTCGGTGCGCCATCCCGCTCGTGAATCGCGCGGCCTCGGACCGCGACGAGCAGCGGGGCGACTCGCTCGCCCAGTCCAGCGGCCTCGAGTGCCCGCAACCCGCGCGCTGCCAGCACGAGGTTGATCGAGCGACCGCGTTCTCCCTCGTGCCGGCGTGGATCCGGACGCCGATCGAACAGGCGCACGCGGTATCCGCGTTGCACGAGCATGATGGCGAGCAGCGCGCCGGCGAGGCCGGCGCCGACGACGTTGACGAGGGTAGCGCGCGCTTTCATCGCCGCTCCTCGACGGCGGTCGCGAGCGCGGTCACGCAGCGCCAGAGATCCTCGTAGCCGTTGTAGAACGGCACCGGTGCGAGCCGTAGTACGTCAGGTTCACGCAGATCGCCGACGACGCCCGCGACGCGCAGCCGTGCATGCACACGGCGCGCCTCGCCTGGGTCTGGAAACCGCAGCGAGAGCTGGCAGCCGCGCCGCGCCGGATCGTCCGGCGTCAGCAGGGTGACCGACCCGGCGCAGCGTACCCCGATCAGATCCGCGAGCATTGCCGTGAGCCGGATGGAACGCGCGCGCAGCGCCGCGAGACCGACGCGCCTGAACAGTTCGAGAGAGGCGAGCAGCGGGGCGGTCGACAGCACGGGCGGATTGCTGACCGCCCAGCCCGCGGCACCGCGCGCGGGCGTGAAGCGCGGCGCCATCAGGAATCGCGTTGACGGCTCGTGGCCCCACCAGCCGGCGAGACGCAGCGCGCGCGGCTCGAGTCCGTGACGTTCATGAACGAAGGCCCCGCCGATCGCGCCGGGGCCGGCGTTCAGATACTTGTAGCTGCACCAGACCGCGAAGTCGGCGTCGTCGGCCGGCAGGTTCAATGGCAGGTTACCGATCGCGTGAGCGTGGTCGAAGCCCGCGAGCGCGCCGACGCGATGGGCCGCGCGGGCGATCCGCGCGCAATCGAAGACCTGACCGGTCCGGTACTGGACTCCCGGCCAGAGCACCAGCGCGAGCCTGTCGCCCTCGCGCTCGATCGCGGCGTCGATTGCCGCCGGGTCGAGCGTTGCCGCGTCGCCCTCCGGCACAACCTCGACGAGTTCCTCTGCTGGATCGAGCCCGTGCCAGGCGATCTGCGCACAGACTGCATGCCGGTCCGACGAGAAGGCGCCAGCCTCGATCAGGATGCGACGCCGCGCCTCGCGCGGGCGGTAGAAGCTCGCCAGCAGCAGGTGCAGGTTGACCGTCAGCGAGTTCATGGCCACGACTTCGTGCGTTCTTGCGCCCGTCAGCGCACAGAGACTCTCCGTAGCGAATTCGGCGTAGTCGATCCAGGGGCGGCGAGCATCGTGATGGCCCTCGACGCCGAGACGTGCCCAGTCGTCGAGCTCCGCGATCACCGCCGCGCGCGCGGAGCGCGGCATCAGGCCGAGCGAGTGACCGCAAAGATAGGCCAGCGGCCGGCCGCCCGGATCGTGCGGCCGCTCGAAGCATTCGGCCCCGAGCGGCGGCGGGTCCGCCGCGTCGAGCGCGCGTGCCGCCTCGAGCGATTCGGGCAGGTTCATGCAGGCTCGGCCGCGTACAGCAGCGGCGCGCTCGGTACCGCGTCGCCGTCGATCTCCGGCAGCGTCAGCTGCAGCAGCGCCACGCCGTCGGCGATTTCGTCGGGAACGAACGCGAGCTCGGTGACGGTGCAGGCGTGGCGCACCGCGTCCGCGGGTCCGTCGACACCGCGGGCCGGCAGACCGAAGAACGCGCGATGAGCGGCGAGTTCGCCGGCATCGTGGCTGCGATCGAGCGAGGGCAGGTCGACGACGAGATGCCGGGTACCGCGCGCTGCCAGCCATCCGACCGCCTCGAGCGTCAGGAACGGTGCGCTGCCGTCGGAGTAATCGCGCGTCAGTTTCGCCGGGTCGTTCGGCAGCGTGCGGATCACGATCGCGAGCGGCGGCTCGCTTCCGGGCAGGAGCGGCGCGGCCGGCAGCCGCATCTCGACGGCGCGCAGGGCTGCTTGCAGCGCCGCGCCGGTGACGACGGCATCGTCCGGCGCCGGCCGCGGGCGCGTCGTTTCGGGGCTGTCTGCCGCGCGGACGACCGGCGTCGACAGCACGAGCGCCGGCAGCGGCGCGCGCGGCACAAGCTCCCGCACGTGGATGCGCTCGGCGGTCAGATGCCCGACGCACTCGGTATGGGTTCCATGGCAATGTGGAGTCAGGGTCAGCGTTGCGCAGTTGCAGCTCGCGCCGCTGCGCACGTCGCCGGTGAAGTCGTCAATGCGCAGCGCCGTGCTGGTCGCCGGTGGCGCGCTGAAATGGCGCACGCCGGGCGCGTCGAAGTGCAGCGGAATCGCGAGGCTTCGCGGACGCGCCAGCGAGGCGCGCCAGTGGCGCCCGAGTGCGCGCCAGCGCACCGTCAGGCTCACCGCGGTCGCTCCATCCTCGCACCGCAGTTGCGGCAAAGCAGGTTGTCGGGGTTGCCGTAGAAGCGTTCGAAGAGCGGCGGAAACTGCGTCTCGATGTTGGTCAGTACGAGCTGCTCCTGGTAGAGCAGCGTTCCGCAGCGCTCGCAGTACCACTGGAAGGCGTCGAACTCGCCCGCGCGGCGCTGCCGCTCGACCACCAGTCCAACGGTGTCGCGATAGCGCTGCGGCGAATGCGGCACGCACGGCGGCAGCAGCAGCAAAACGAGCACCAGGCTCGACAGCGACCACCAGAGGCCCAGCTCGCCGCGTTCGAAGTCCCCCGTGAAGGCGAACGTGTACGGCACCACGCGCGCTCCGGTCGCCCCGGGACGCGGCCGCGCGTCAATCGACGGGAGGATCCCGAGCGCCGACACCTCGGCGTGCGCGCGCGCGAGCGTCGCGCCGCGCGCGAGCCGGCCGAAGACGACGCCTTCGGGACCGGTGTTGCGCAGCATCCGGTCGGC
>CAZAWM010000087.1:0-12420 GCA_964488605.1 uncultured Steroidobacteraceae bacterium
CAACGACTCCCGGCCTTCCAGGACAGCGTCCGCCATGGCTGCCGCATACAGCTGGACCGCACGCATGGCGTCGTCGTTGCCCGGCACGACGTAGTCGATGTCGTCGGGAGAGCAGTTGGTATCGACGATCGCCACGACGGGAATTCCGAGCTTCTTGGCCTCGTGGACCGCAATCCGCTCGTGGCCGACGTCGATGACGAACAGCGCGTCCGGCAGCGATTCCATGTTCTTGATGCCGCCGAGGCTGCGCTCGAGCTTGTCCATCTCGCGGCGGAGCTTGGTCGCTTCCTTCTTGCCGCGCTTGTCGAGCGTGCCGTTCGCCTGCATCTCGGTCAGGTCGGCGAGGCGTTTGACGGACTGGCGGATGGTTTTGAAGTTCGTCAGCATGCCGCCCAGCCAGCGCTGGTTGACGTATGGCATGTCGCAGCGCGTCGCTTCCTTCTGGATGGCCTCGCGCGCAGAGCGCTTGGTGCCGACGAACAGCACGCGGCCGCCGTCAGCGACCACCTGCTTGACGAAGCCGACCGCTTCGGCGAACAGCGGCGCCGTCTTCTCGAGATTGATGATGTGGATCTTGTTGCGTTCGCCGAAGATGTATTCCGCCATCTTCGGGTTCCAGAAGCGGGTCTGATGTCCGAAGTGAACACCCGCTTCCAGCATCTGTCGCATGGACACGCTGGGCATATCGACTCCTATCGGGTTGGGCCTCCGCGCATCCCGCTGGCCATCCCGGACCGAGTTCCGGAACACCCAGCCAGCGGTCTGTCGATGCGCGTGTGGTTTCGTTGCCAAAAAAGGCCGCGCTTTATACCATGAACTTCCCGTAGGAACAACGCCTTACGCCGCCTCGCCCGAAAGGCCGCTCGAGCCCCGCGAAAGCCCCATGCCCGTGACGATCAAGACCGCCGAGGAACAGCAGCTGATGCGCACAGCCGGCCGGCTCGCCGCCGAGGTGCTCGACATGATTACGGACCACGTGGTGCCCGGCGTGACGACCGAAGAACTCGACCGAATCAGCCGCGATTACATCGTCGAGGTCCAGAAGGCAGTGCCGGCCAACCTCAACTACCGCGGCTACCCAAAGACCATCTGCACTTCCGTCAACCACGTCGTTTGCCACGGCATCCCGAACGAGAGGCGCCTCAAGGCCGGCGACATCGTCAACATCGACGTCACCGTGCTCCATAACGGCTACCACGGCGACACGAGCCGCATGTACTTCGTCGGCACGCCTGCGCCGCATGCGCGCAAGCTCGTCGAGACCTGCTTCGAGGCGATGTGGCGAGGTATCGAGACGGTTCGGCCGGGGGCGCGACTCGGCGATATCGGTCACGCCATCCAGAGCTTCGTCGAGTCGCATCACTTCTCGGTGGTGCGTGAGTACTGCGGTCACGGCATCGGGCGTGTCTATCACGAGGATCCGCAGGTCCTCCATTACGGCGAACCGGGAGTCGGCATCGAACTGCGCCCGGGCATGACGTTCACGATTGAACCGATGATCAACGCCGGCAAGCGCCATGTACGCCTGCTGCCGGACGGCTGGACCGTGGTGACGCGTGATCATTCGCTGTCGGCCCAGTGGGAGCACACGGTGCTCGTGACGAACACTGGCGTCGAGGTTCTGACGCTCGGTAGCCGTAGCGTGCCAGCGCGGCGCGGCGCGCTGGCGGCGCTCGGAGCGACGGGCTGATGGCGAGCTTCGAGGTCGAGTCGTTCGCGCCCGGGCCACACGAGGCCGCCGGCGACTTACGCTGGCCGCTGCTCGAGACCCTGCCCGGCGCTCTCGCCACCGCCGGCCACACCGCCGAGGCATACCGCGGCGCCGTTCGCGAGGCCCAGGAGGAGCTCAGGACCAAGTTTCTCGCCGAGGAACCCGTCGAGACGCTGGTGCACGCCCGTGCGCGCCTCATCGACGTCTTGCTGCGCGAGGTGTGGCGCCAAAAGCTCGAGGCAGCGCCCGGCACGGCCATGTCGCGCGCGGCGCTGGTCGCCGTCGGCGGCTACGGCCGCGGCGAGCTGCACCCGTGCTCCGATGTCGACATCCTGATTCTCGTGCCCGAGCCGCTCGACGAGATCGGGCGCGCGCCGGTGGAGAAGCTCGTCGCCTTCCTCTGGGACATCGGTCTCGAGGTCGGCCACAGCGTGCGGACGATCGACGAATGCCGCAGCGAGAGCGCCGCCGACGTCAGCGTCATGACCACGCTGATCGAGGCGCGCCTCGTCGCCGGCAACGCTACGCTCTGCGAGGCGATGCGCGCAGCGCTCGCGCCCGAGCAGGTCTGGCCCGTCAAGGAGTTTTTCGAGGCCAAGGTCGAGGAACAGGCCGAACGCCATCGCAAGGCCCATGACACGGCGTACAACCTCGAGCCGAACGTCAAGACCGGCCCCGGCGGTCTGCGCGACATCCAGACGATCGCCTGGGTCGCGAAGCGTCACTTCGGCGCGACCACGCTCGACGAGCTTGCCTCGCTGGGCTTCCTGACGCCGTCCGAGCTGCGCCGCCTCAAGAACGCCCAGTCTTTCCTCTGGCGCGTGCGTTTCGGACTGCACGTACTGACCGGACGTCGCGAGGACCGGCTGCTGTTCGATCACCAGACCAAGCTCGCGAGGACCTTCGGCTACGAGGACGCGAGTTACACGCTGGCGGTCGAGCAGCTGATGCAGCGCTACTACCGCACCGTCATGGACGTGATGCTGCTCAACGAACTGCTGCTGCAACTGTTCCGCGAGGCGATCCTGGATGGCGACGCGGCGGCGACGCCGCTCAATGCGCGCTTCCAGGTCCGCAACGGCTACCTCGAGGCGGTCAGCGACGAGGTCTTCGCGCGCAACCCGCCGTCCATCCTCGAACTTTTCGTCCTGCTGCAGCAGAACCCCGAAATCCGTGGCGTTCGCGCCTCGACGATCCGCGCGATAGGTCGGCATCTGTGGCTCATCGACGAAGAGTTCCGCCAGAATCCCCGCAATCACCGCCTGTTCCTCGACATCCTGCGCGCGCCGGCCGGGGTCACGCATGAACTGCGCCGAATGAACACGTATGGTGTCCTAGGGCGCTACATCCCCTCCTTCGGCCGCATCGTCGGTCGGATGCAGTACGACCTGTTTCACGCCTACACCGTCGATGCACACACGCTGTTCGTCGTCAGCAATCTGCGCCGCCTTGCGATTGAGCGTTTTAACCACGAGCTGCCGCAGCTGTCGGCGATCATGCAGCAGCTTCCGAAGCCCGAGATCGTCTACCTCGCCGCCTTGTTCCACGACATCGCCAAGGGCCGCGGCGGCGATCACTCCGAGCTCGGTGCCGTCGACGCCGAGGCGTTCTGCCTCGAACAGGGACTGTCACGCTACGACGCGCGAGTCGTGGCCTGGCTGGTCAGGAACCACCTGCAGCTATCGATCACGGCGCAGAAGCAGGACATCTCGGACCCCGAAGTCATCAACGCGTTCGCCCGGCACGTCGGCGACGAGATGCATCTCGACTACCTCTACGTGCTGACCGCGGCCGACGTGCGCGGCACCAACCCCAAGCTCTGGAATTCGTGGAAGGCCTCGCTGTTCCACGATTTCTACCTGCGCGTCAAGCGCGCACTGCGACGTGGCCTCGAGTCGCCGATCGATGCCGAGGAGCTGCGGCGCGAAACCCAGGAAGCGGCTCGGGCGCTGCTTGCCTCGCGGCCCGTGCCGGCGGAGCAGATCGAGAGCACCTGGTCGCGCCTCTCCGGGGCCTACTTCCTGCGGCACACGCCCGAGGAGGTTGCCTGGCATACCGAGGTGCTCGCCGCCCGAGAGCTCGGGGAACAGTGTGCCGAGGTCGATACGCCAGTGGTGTCGGTGCAGCCTCGCAGCGAACGCGGCACCACAGCGCTCCTGACGTTCGCGGCGTTGCGCCGCCACGGATTCGCCCGCACGACCGCGGTGCTCGACCAGCTCGGCCTCAACATCGTCGATGCGCGCATCACTCCCACCGACGATGGTCACAGCCTCGACGTCTACCACGTGCTCGAGGACGACGGCTCGCCGATCGAGGACGAGGAGCGGCGGCGCGAGATCGAGCAGGCTCTGCTGACCTCGCTGCAGGCGCCCGCCGACGATACGCCGGTCGTCTCGCGGCGGGCGCCGCGCCAGGTGCGAATGTTCAACACACCCACGCAGATCTCGATCAGCATCGACGAGCGCAACCAGCGCTCGGTACTGGAACTGACGGCCGGTGACCGCCCTGGACTGCTCTGCGACATCGGCAAGGTGCTGGTCGCCGAGCGGGTCGAGCTTCTCGCGGCGAAGATCCTCACGGTCGGCGAGCGCGCCGAAGACGTCTTCTATCTCACCGACGTTCAGAGCAGGCCACTGGACGAGCAGGCTGCGCACCGGCTCGTGGCGCGGTTGACCGCCGCGCTCGAACAGCGGCGCGCGGCCTGAGGCCGTCTGATGAATCCGCGCCTCGACCGCCTGCAGGCCTATCCTTTCGAGCGGCTCGCCGCCCTCAAGGCTGGCGTCGCCGCGCCGGCGGGCCTGCGCCACATCGCACTATCGATCGGCGAGCCCAAGCACCCGGTGCCTTCCGTCGTCGTCGACGCGCTCGCCGCGCACCTCGACGCGCTGGGCAACTACCCGAGCACGATCGGCATGCCCGAGCTGCGCCGTGCCTGTGCCGGCTGGCTCGAGCGTCGCTTCGGCCTGGGCACCGGTCGAGTCGACCCCGAGCGCATGGTCCTGCCCGTCAACGGCACTCGCGAGGCGCTGTTCGCCTTCGTGCAGGCCGCAGTGGATGCGAGCGCTGGTGCCCTGGTCGCGATGCCCAACCCCTTCTATCAGATCTACGAGGGTGCCGCACTGCTTGCCGGAGCGGAGCCGTACTTCGTCGCGACGACGCAGGCGACCCGTTTTGTCCCGGATCTCGATGCCGTCCCGGCCTCTGTCTGGCACCGATGCGCCGTACTGTTCCTCTGCAGCCCCGGCAATCCCGCCGGCGCGATCCTCTCGCGACGTTACCTCGAGCATGCGCTTGAGCTCGCGGAGCGTTTCGACTTCGTGATTGCCGCCGACGAGTGCTATGCCGACATCTACCTCGACGAGGCCCACCCGGCGCCGTCCTTGCTCGAGGCCGCGGTCGCGACCGGCCGCGATCGCTTCCAGCGCTGCATCGTCTTCCACAGCCTGTCGAAGCGCTCGAGCGTCCCCGGCCTGCGATCGGGTTTCGTCGCGGGCGATCCCGCACTGCTCGCGCGCTTCCTGCTCTACCGCACTTACCACGGCTGCGCAATGTCCCTGCCGGTGCAGCATGCGAGCATCGCGGCCTGGAACGAAGACTCCCACGCGGCCGCGAACCGCGCGATCTATCGCGAGAAATTCGCGCGCGTGGTGCCCATCCTCTCCCCCGTGCTCGATGTCGCCATACCCGACGGTGCGTTCTACCTCTGGCCCAGGGTAGGAGGCGACGACACCGAGTTCGCGCGCGAACTGTTCGCGCAACAGAACGTGACCGTGCTGCCCGGCAGCTATCTCGCGCGCGATGTCGGTGCCGCCAACCCCGGTCGCGGTCGCGTGCGCATCTCGCTAGTCGCACCCGTCGACGAATGCGTCGAGGCCGCGACCCGCATCCGCTGTTTCCTCGAGCAAAGATGAAGGAACCGTCATGAGCTCCCTCGACGAAGTCCGTGCAACCATCGAGGCGGCTTTCGAACGCCGCGCCGAAATCAATCCCCGCACGATCGACCGCTCGCTGCGGACGCTGCTCGACGAAACCCTGGACCGCCTCGATCGCGGCGAACTGCGCGTCGCCGAGAAACGCGACGGCCGCTGGATCGTCCACCAGTGGCTCAAGAAGGCGGTGCTACTGTATTTCCGCGCGCACGACAATCAGCCCGTCGAAGCCGGTCACACTCGCTTCTTCGACAAGGTGCCGCTCAAGTATGCGGGCATGGACGAGAACGCGCTGCGCGCCTCGGGCACGCGCGTGGTGCCCGACGCCATCGTCCGCAAGGGCGCCTTCGTCGGACGGGACGTCGTGCTCATGCCCTCGTACGTGAACATCGGCGCCTACGTCGACTCCGGCACGATGGTCGACACCTGGGCCACCGTGGGTTCCTGCGCGCAGATCGGTCGCAACGTCCACCTCTCCGGCGGCGTCGGCATCGGCGGCGTACTCGAGCCGCTGCAGGCCAATCCGACCATCATCGAGGACAACTGCTTCATCGGGGCGCGCTCCGAGATCGTCGAGGGCGTTATCGTCGAGGAGGGATCGGTGATCTCGATGGGGGTCTACCTCGGACAGAGCACGCGGATCTACGACCGCGAGACCGGCCAGGTCCTGCACGGTCGCGTCCCGGCCGGCTCGGTGGTCGTGCCCGGCACGCTACCGTCGAAGGACGGGCGGTATGGCCTGTACTGCGCGGTCATCGTCAAGCGCGTCGACGCTCAGACACGCGCCAAGACTTCCATCAACGACCTGCTCCGGGAAGCGGACTGACGCCCGCGCTGTCGCTGCCGATCGAGCAGACGAAGCGCGCGAGATTGCGCGCATGATCGCCGATCCGCTCGAGTGACTTGAGCACGAAGGCCGCCTCGAGCGCAACGCCGAACTGGCGCGCATCCTCCATCGCACGTGTCAACATCCGGCGCATGCCGTCGCCATACTCGCCGTCGAGTTCGCGATCCCGCGCGAGCACCTCGCGCGCGGTAGCGAAATCCAGCCGATCCAGCGCCTCGAGCGCGAGCCGCATGAGGCTGACCGCCAGATGCGCGAGGTGCCGGGCGTCACGCGCCGTCGCCGGACCCGGCCTCTGGCCGACCCGACCGGCGGCGCCCAGCACCGTCAAAGCAATCTTCTTGGCCTCGTCCCCGGCGCGTTCGAGCTCGGCCACCGCACGGGTCAGCGCAAGAATCGCCCGCAGGTCGCTGGCCACGGGCTGACGGCGCGCGATCAGCTGCAGCGCCTCCGCCTCTATCTCGGCCTCGGAGCGGTTGACCTGACGTTCGCGCTCGAGCACCGACATGGCGGCCCGCCCGTCCCAGTCAGTGTAGGCGTTGGCAGCCTCGCGCACCTGCAACAGCACGAGGCCGCCGAGTTCGACGACGCGCACGTGCAGAGTGGACAGTTCGCCGTCGAACGCCCGACTGATGTGACCTTCGATTTCGACGCTCACGGCCACAGCCCCCTGCAACGGACCGCTGGCGGTGTCCTCAGCCAAACCGGCCCGTGATGTAGTCCTCGGTCAGCTTGTGGGAGGGATTCGTGAAGATCTTGTCGGTCGGCCCGACCTCGATGAGATCGCCGAGATGGAAGTACGCGGTCCGCTGCGAGACCCGGGCCGCCTGCTGCATCGAGTGCGTGACGATGACGATTGCATAGCTCTCGCGCAACTCGTCCATGAGATCCTCGATACGCGCGGTCGCGATGGGGTCGAGCGCCGAGCAAGGCTCATCCATGAGGATGACTTCCGGATTGACGGCGATCGCGCGCGCGATGCACAGGCGCTGCTGCTGGCCGCCCGACAGGCTGGTACCGGGCTGTTGCAGGCGGTCCTTGACCTCCTCCCACAGGCCCGCGCGACGCAGGCTGGTATGGACGATCTCGTCGAGCTCGGCCCGGTCGCCGGCGAGACCATGGATCCGCGGGCCGTAAGCGACATTCTCGTAGACCGACTTGGGGAACGGATTCGGCTTCTGGAATACCATGCCGATGCGGGCCCTCAGTTGCACGACGTCGACCGATCTATCGTGGATGTCCTGACCCTCGATCGCGATGTATCCCTCGACCCGCGCGCCCGGGATCGTGTCGTTCATGCGGTTGATACAGCGCAGGAACGTCGACTTGCCGCAACCTGACGGACCGATCATGGCCAGCACCTCCTTGCGCGCGATGTCGATGCTGACCTGGCGGATCGCCTGTTTATCGCCGTAGAAGACGCTGACTCCGCGGCAGGTGATCAGCGGGTTTTCGGTCGTGACCACACCGACCGTCGCGTGACCCGCGGGCAGCGGCACCGTGATTCCCGAGGCCTTGGCCGACGGGGACAGCTCTGCCGCAGCGCTACTGCCTGGGGTGATGGTGTCGTTCATGGCTTGCCTGTGCGTGGCGGTCTGCATGCCTGTCACCAGCGTTTCTCGAACCTGTTGCGTAGAATCACGGCGGTCGCGTTCATGACGAGCAGGAACAGCAGCAGCACGATGATCGCTCCCGAGGTCCGCTCGACGAATCCACGCTCCGGCAGGTCCGACCAGAGGAACACCTGCACCGGCAGCACCGTCGCGGAGTCGAATACGCCCTGCGGCACGTCGACGATGAAGGCGACCATGCCGATCATCAGCAGCGGCGCACTCTCGCCGAGCGCGCGAGCCATGCCGATGATTGTGCCGGTCAGCATGCCCGGCAGCGCCAGCGGCAGCACATGGTGTGCCACGGTCTGGATCTTCGATGCGCCGATCCCGAGCGCCGCTTCGCGTATGGACGGTGGCACGCCCTTCAAGGCCGCGCGCGAAGCGATAATGATGGTCGGCAGTGTCAGCAGCGTCAGAACGAGTCCGCCGACCAGTGTCGACGAGCGAGGCAGACCGAGGAAGATGATGAAGACCGCAAGACCGAGCAGGCCGAAGACAATCGAGGGTACGGCAGCCAGATTGTTGATATTGACCTCGATGATGTCCGTCACCCGGTTGCGGGGCGCGAACTCCTCGAGATAGACCGCTGCAGCGACACCGATCGGGAAAGACAGCAGCAGCGTGAGCACCAGCGTGAGCAGCGAACCGACCAGGGCACCCCGGATACCGGCCTGCTCGGGATCGCGCGAATCGCCGTTGCCGAGGAACTCGCGGTTGAACTTCAGTCGCAGCGAGCCGTCGGCGATCAGCGCGTCGATCCAGCCAAGTTGCTGATCGGTCAGCCGGCGCTCCTCCTCGGAGGACTCGCGCGAAGTGCGCCCTTTGATAAGCGAATCGACTGCGTCATCGGCGAGCAGGTCGACCCGCAGCCGCTGGCCGACGAGAGTCGGCTCGGCAACCACGCGCCGCTGCAGGTCGATGAACGCAGCGCTGCTGACGATCGAAGAGAGCGCGCGGAGGTCGCGCCGACCCTCGACCTGCGGAAACCGCTCGCGCAGCGCCGCGCGGATCAAGGACTGATAGTCGGCGCTCTGCAACACCTCGACCGACCGCCGGCCATCGGGGGCGATCACTTGCGGGTCGAGATACACCGTCAGCTGCAGGTAGGCCTGCCGGAATACCGTCACGCCCTGACCCATAATCGTGCCGAACAGGAACAACACGATACCGATTCCGACGCCGACGGCCAGCAGGCCATAGGCGCGGAAGCGCCACTCCGCGCGGTTGCGGCGCCGGATGCTCGCGGCCACGATGGCCTGTGTCTCGGCCGCGGTCCGCAGCGCGACTCGCGAGGCGCCTGCGTCGCGCGCCTCACTCGTACTGTTCACGGTACTTCCTCACGACATAGAGCGCGATCACGTTGAGGGCCAGCGTGACCACGAACAGCATTAGTCCGAGAGCGAACGCAGCCAGGGTTTTTGGACTGTCGAACTCCTGGTCGCCGACGAGTAAAGTGACGATCTGGACCGTGACCGTCGTCACCGCCTCGAGCGGATTGATGGTCAGGTTCGCGGCGAGACCCGCCGCCATGACGACGATCATCGTCTCGCCGATCGCGCGCGAAATCGCGAGCAGCACGCCGCCGACGATGCCAGGCAGCGCCGCTCGCAGCACTACCTGCCTGATCGTTTCCGAGCGCGTCGCGCCGAGTGCATAGGCGCCATCGCGCAGGTTCGGCGGCACGGCCGTGATCATGTCGTCGGCGAGCGAGGAGACGAACGGAATGATCATGATACCCATGACGAGACCGGCGGCCAGCGCGCTCTCGCCGCTGACCGACAGACCGAGCGCCTCGCCCCAGGCGCGCAGCACAGGTCCGACCGTGATCACTGCGAAGAAGCCATAAACCACGGTCGGCACGCCGGCGAGCACCTCGAGCAGCGGCTTGACGACGCGGCGCACGCGGGGTGCCGCATACTCCGCCAGAAAGATCGCCGAGAACAGGCCGATCGGCACCGCGACGAGCATCGCGATCGCCGAGATCAATAACGTGCCGGTGAACAGCGGCACGGCCCCAAACGCACCGGAGGATCCGACCTGATCCGCACGGATAGCCATCTGCGGACTCCAGTTGAGACCGAACAGGAACTCGTGCGCCGGCACGATCGAGAAAAAGCGGAAGGCCTCGAAGACCACCGACAGAACGATTCCGATCGTGGTCAGCACCGCGATCGTGGAGGCTCCGAACAGCAGCCACTCGACGAGCCGTTCGACCTGGTTGCGCGCGCGCAGCTGCGGCGTAATTCGCGCGCGAACCATGAGAATCGTCACCACCGCCAGGACGAACACCAGTGCGGTCAGCGCAAGACGCGCTATCCCGCGCAGCCGCAGATACTCGGCGGCAGCGGCCGCCGTCGACGGTGGCACCGCGGAGGCCGGGACATTCCCAGCGACGACATTGCGCAGGTCGTTGACGACGAGCCCGAACTGCGCCTCCGGCAATGCGCGCACCTCGGGTGGCAGGTGCGAGCTGACGATACGCAGCAAGATGCCATCCTGGAAAACGAGCCAGCCGAGCACGACGAGTAGGGCCGGCAGACCGCACCAGAGGGCGGTGAGAAAGCCGTAATGAGCCGGCAGCGAGTGCAACAGGCGCGCGCCGCGCGTCCCTCCGACCAGCGCCAGCGAACGCGACTTGCCCACCCAGAAGGCGACAGTGGAGAGCGCCACGATGGCGATGAGAAGCATTGCCGGTGTCATGCCCTGTCCAGTCCAGCAGCCCGCGCGCGGCTGCCCAGCGCCCGGCCGGGGCGCGAGTGTTGTTATGGAAGCTGGAATTTTGCCCTATCCGCCCCGCCGCTCCCATTACGGATTCGTGACAGGGACGCCGCGACGAGGGCCTGCAGAGCGGTTTGTGCTCGCTCCCGCCCAACATCGGATCTCTTAAAAACCAAGGGATTAGAAAGAGGTGTTGAGGTCGATTTGCAGGCGACGATAGTCGCGACCGCGCACCGTCTGTGCGACCGGAAAGCTCACCGCGACCGGTCCGTCGATGTTCGTTTCGTTCATGAAGTAGGTCGCATTGATTCGCCAGTTGCGGCTGGGGGCGTAGGCGAGACGCAGCACACCGCCGCGCGCGTCCGTGCGGCCGTCCCCATAGTTCGAGTCGATCCACTGCGCGAACAGGGCATCCTTGTCAACCTGCTGCCACAGGTAGCCGATTTCCCAACTCTGCGGTGCACTCGCGCGGCCCCAGCTGAATCCTGCCGAGTAGGCCGTATCGAGACCGTCGTCGACGCCCTGCACCGGATCGCCGCGCTTCGCGGCGAGGTTGCGTGCAAAGTCGGCGAACAGCGTCAGCGGCCGCCCGCCGAGTTCGGTCGCGTACTCGGCCTGCCACTCCAGCACGTCGAAGTCGTTGGCAAGACAGGTCGCTATCCCGCGCCGGCAGATGACCGGATTGGCGATCACCGTGTTGCCGAAAGCGTTCTCCGCCGAGCCGTTCCAGAAGGGGTTGTACCCCTCGACGGCGCCATGATCGAAATACGCCGCGGCGAGCGTCAGCCTGCCGTCATCGCGCACCTGGCCGCGCCAGCCAAGCTGCAGTCCGAGCATGTTCGAGTCGGCACGCGTGCCGCGCTCGGCCAGATGCGTGTAAAAAGCGCTGCCGAACAGGCCGTCGGCACCGCGGCGCCACTGCACGGCGAACCCTTCGGGATTGACGTCGCCATCGAAAAAGTAGCTCGCCGTGCGCTGCCACGGATAGGGCATCTTGCCGGCCAGCATGCGCCATTCGTCCCGCGGGACCCACTCGCCGTAGGCGAGATCGATCAGCAGATCCTTGCGCGAGTTCGAATTGGTCAGCGTTTGGTTGGCCGATCGCGGATCGCCGTCGCCGCTGGTCGCCCGCAACTCGACGCGGACGGTATCGTTGACCCGGGCGACGAAACCGACCCTAGCGCGGATCCGGTCGCGGTTGCGTTCCGTGGCCGAGTACTGTTGATCGATCGTTTCGTTGCGGTAGCGGAAATCGCCCTTCCATTGGAACCGCCCGACCCAGTCCCCGATGCCGGCACGAGTCTGGGCGAGCGCATCGGTGGTGCGGTCAATGGCTTCCTGCTGCTCGGCGTCGACGGCAGTCTGCGCCTCGCTTGCAGCGCTGGCCGCCTGAAGCTGGACGGCCTGCGCGTGCTGGCCGGCCTCGAGCGCGGCGAGCCGCTGCTGCAGCCGCGCGAGCTCAGCCTTCAGCGCCTCGACCTCCGCGACGCTCACGGTCGCCGTATGACCCGGGGCCGCGAAGGTGTCGAAGGATGGGTTCGTCGCCACGAGCGTCGCGGCAAGGACGGAAACAAGGGGACGGGTACGCATGACTGGTCACCCCGA
>CAZAWM010000088.1:0-12401 GCA_964488605.1 uncultured Steroidobacteraceae bacterium
GATGTGCGTCGTGATGGCCCGCGGCCTGCACATCGACGCCTCGTTCATGAAGCAACTGCCGCTGCGCCACGAGTACATGCAGACCTTCGTCAAGCATCAGGCGGAGTTCGGCGGCGCAAACCGCATGCTGATCGCTCTGGTCGCTCGCGACGGCAACATGTTCACGCCGGAGTTCTTTCGCGCGCTCAAGGATGCCACCGACGCAGTGCTAGTCATGGATGGCATCGATCGCGGCCGTGTGCAGTCGCTGTTCACGCCCAACGTTCGCTACATCGAAGTCGTCGAGGACGGCATCGAGGCGGGCAACGTCGTCGACGCTCAGTTTCAGCCGACGCCGGAGGCTCTCGCCCAGGTCCGGGAGAACATCCTCAAGGCCGGGATCGTCGGACGCCTCGTCGCCAATGACTTTTCCGGCGCATTGATCAGCGCGGTCGTGCTCGAGACCGACGCCAGCGGTGTACCGGTGGATCCGATCGCGCTGGCCGAGCGGCTCGAGCGCGAGGTCCGCGACGCCATCGAAGGTCGTGGCGTGGAAGTCGCGACCGCGTCATCGACGGTCGACGTCCACATGATCGGTTTCGCGAAGATCGTGCATGACATCGCCCAGGGCGCGCTGTCGGTCTTGATCTTCGCCGCCGTGACGCTGCTGCTGACGCTGCTGGCTGTCTGGTTCTATTGCCAGTCGCTGCGCATCGCGCTGATTCCAGTGAGCTGTTCGCTGATCGCCGTGATCTGGCAGTTGGGTACGCTGACGCCGCTCGGCTATGGCATCGATCCATTGGGACTGCTGGTGCCGTTCGTGATTTTCGCGATCGGCGTGAGCCATGGCGTGCAGCAGATCAGCGCGGTCACCGACGGCATCCTGCAGGGGCTCGATCCGGAGGGCGCGGCGCGGCGCGCGTTCCGCGTGCTGCTCGTGCCTGCGGCGGTCGCGCTGGTCTCCGACCTGGTCGGCTTCGTGACCATCCTCTACATCCCGGTGCGGGTAATCCAGGAGATGGCGGTCACGGCGAGCATCGGCGTCGCGGTGGTCATTCTGACGAATCTCGTGCTGCTGCCGGCGCTGCTCTCCATGACCCGCTTCGACGCCGGCTACCGTGCCCGGACCGAGCGGCGCAGGGCCTGGCTCGGGCGTCTCTGGGACGGGCTCGCGGGCCTGGGCACGCGCGGACCGGCGCTGTCACTGGTCGCCTTCGCGCTGGTGCTCGGCGTCGTCGGTTTCCTCAGGGGTCGCGAGTCCGTGATCGGCGACCAGACCGAGGGAGTGCCGGAACTGCGGGCCGATTCGCGCTATAACGTCGACTCGCGCGTGATCACCAGTGAGTTCTCGATCGGCGTCGACATCCTCAACGTCATCGTCGAGACCCGGGAACCGGCCTGCGTCAGTCACGGGCTCATGAAGGGCATCGACGACTTCTCGTGGGAGATGCAGAACGTCGCTGGTGTCCAGGACGTCATCTCGCTTCCCTTTATCGCCAAGCAGGCGATCGCTGGCTGGAGCGAAGGCGCGCTGAAGTGGCGGGAGATACCGCGCAATACCGACCAGCTCGCCCAGTCGACCCGCTACATCGAGACGAGCACGGGCTTGCTCAATGCAGACTGCACGGTCGTGCCCGTCATGATCTTCCTGCAGGATCACAAGGCCGACACCATTGCACGGGTAGTCGCCGCTGTGAAGCGCTGGCGCGCCGAGAACCCGCTTCCCGGCGCCGAGTTCCGCCTCGCAACGGGCAATGTCGGCGTAATGGCCGCGACCAACGAGGAAGTCAAGCGCACCGAGTTCCCGATCCTCTTCGGAGTGTTCGCCGCGGTCACGCTGATGTGCGCCGTGACATTCCGTTCGCTGCTCGGCACTGCTCTGGTGGTGCTACCGCTCGCGCTCGTGTCCGTGCTGGCCTATTCGCTCATGGCCATCGCCGGCATCGGGCTCAAGTTGACGACTCTGCCGATGGTCGCCCTCGGCGTCGGCATCGGCGTCGACTACGGTATCTACCTGTACAGCCGGATGCAGGAATTCCTCGATGCCGGGCGCGACGTGCGCAGCGCCTTTCGCGAGACGCTTCAGGTGACGGGCGCTTCAGTGATCTTCACGGGCCTGACGCTGGCGCTCGGCGTTTCGACATGGATACTCTCGCCGCTGCAGTTCCAGGCCGACATCGGCGTGCTGCTCGCCTTCCTGTTCTTCGTCAATATGGTCGCCGCCCTGACTCTGATTCCCGCGCTCACCGCCCTCGCAATACGCCGCCCCCCGCACGACCTCACGCCGCCGACAACCCGGCAGGGGCGGGTGGCCACGACGCTGACCGCGCTCGCCGTGCTCGCCGTCGCGGCGGCACCCGGTCTCGCCCAGGAGCGGGATTTCTCGAAGATCGAGTACCGGACCGAAAAGGTCGCCGAGGGTCTCTACGTGCTGTCGACGCCGGTTGGCGGCAACATCGGCGTGCTGGTCGGCGATGACGGAGTCGTGATCGTCGACGATCAGTTTGCGGAACTCGCACCCAAGCTGCGCGCTGCGGTCGCGCTGCTCTCGGACAAACCGCTCCGCTTCCTCATCAACACTCATTGGCACTTCGACCATACGGGCGCTAACGCCGCGCTCGGTCGCAACGGAACCGTGATCGTCGCGCATGGCAAGGTCCGGGAACGAATGAGTACGACACAGCTCGGCGCGCTGACCGGACGGCTCACGCCGCCGTCGCCGCCCGAGGCCCTGCCCGTCGTCACCTTCGACCAGGCCGTCACGCTGCACCTCAACGGCGAGGATCTCGAGGTCACGCATGTCGCGAGCGCGCACACCGACGGCGACGCGATCATCCGCTACCGCAGCGCCAACGTCGTGCACATGGGGGACGTTTTCTTCGTCGGCAGCTATCCGTTCATCGACACCAACAGCGGCGGCAGCCTCGAGGGCATGATCGCCGCGCTCGCGCAAACCTTGCCGACCCTCGACGAGGCCACGCGCGTGATACCCGGGCATGGTCCCATGGTCGGCCGGGAGAAGCTGCGCGAGTTCCACGACATGCTGGTCACGATCCGTGACCGCATCGTGCGGCAGATCCGCGCCGGCCGCACGCTCGAGCAGGTGGTGGCGTCGAAGCCGACTGCCGAGTTCGACGCCGAGTGGGCCGGCAACTTCTGGAAGCCGGACCAGTGGGTGGCGCGTGCCTATACGGACCTGCGGCGCAGCTACCCGAAGCGCTGAGCGGCGGCGCGAGTAGAACCTCCTGGCGGACCTGCCGGGCCGTGCCGCTCTAATCTTCGATGGAGACGCGCCCGCGGGTGCGCTTGGTCGCGCTGCGGTGTAGCTTGCTCTCGAGCCGACGCCGTCGCGAGCCCAGCGTCGGCCGCGTCGCGATCCGCCGCTTGGGGTCGACCAGCGCGGCCCGGATCAGATTCGCGAGCCGCTGCTCGGCGTCGCGCCGGTTCCGTTCCTGGCTGCGCTGTGCTCGTGCGACGATCAAAATTGCGCCATCGTCGGTGAGCCGATGGCCGGCCAGGGCGCGCAGCCGCTGCTTGACCCGCGCGACCAGCGCGGTCGTGCCGGCGAGGTCGAAGCGCAGCTGGACGGCGCTCGAGACCTTGTTGACGTTCTGTCCGCCGGGGCCGCCGGAGCGCATGAACTGCACCGACAGGTCGCGGTCGGGAATCAACACCGGGCCGACCTGCAGCGCCATCGCGCAGCGTCCGCCTCAGTCCGCGCCGAGCACGCCGCTCGGCGGGCGTGCCGTGCCCGCGTCAGGTGGAGCGCGCGATGCGATCATGCGGATATCGTGCTGCGCGACTGGAATCGTGATACCGGCATCGCGGAACAGGCGCCAGATCGCGCGGTTGACGTCCGAGCGGACGTTGTTCACGCCGTTCATCGGATCGCGGATCCAGAACCGTGCTTCGAGCCGCATGCCGTAGTCCTCGAACGACATCAGGCGCGATACCGGCGGCGGATCGCGCAGGATGCGGGGGTGATCGGCGGCGGCCCGTATCAGCAGTTCCAGTGCCTTCTCCGGATCGTCCTGATAGCTGATCATGACCGGTAGACGCAGCCGCACGCGCTGGTCGGAGTAGCTCCAGTTGATGACCGAGCTCGTAATCAGGTTCTGGTTTGGAACGAGCGTCTCGACGCCGTCGCGATCCCGCACCACGACGTAGCGGCCGCGCAGCTCCTGAACCCAGCCGAAGTTTTCGGTGCTCGTGCCCGTCGTGCCGGCGAAGCTGATCACGTCGCCGGGCTTGATCGACTTGTCCATCAGCAGAACGAAGCCGCTGACGAAATTGCTTGCGATGGCCTGCAGACCGAAACCGAGGCCGATGCCGATCGCGCCGGTCAGCACGGTCAGCGCCGTCAGGTCGACGCCGGCCGCGTTGATACCGAGCAGCACGCCGAGGCTCACGAGGAAGAACTGCGCGAACTTCGAGATGCCGATGCGCGTCGACAGCGCAACCGACTCCAGGGCCATCACGCGCCGCTCTATCGTCCGCGCGATCACGCTCGCGACCACGACGAAACCCGTGACCACGACGATTCCTTTGAGCAGCGACCAGAGACTGAAGGTCGCCTTGCCGGGCAGCAGGTCCATGCCCTCGAGCGTCCGCTCGACGCCATCGAACCAGCCGAGCAGCTGGAAGCTGATCGCAATCCAGAGCGCGAAAGTGATGCGGTTGCTCCACAGGCGGACCCACGAGCGCGGACCGAGCACGAGACCGAGCAGATAGACGCCGAGCCGCACGAGCAGCAGCGCCACGATCAGTCGCAGCGCGATGTCGACGATCGCGATGTCCATGGCGGTCAGGGCGAGCAGGGCGCGGACGCCAAGAAGCAATACGATCGAGAAGAAATGGGCTGCCAGAACGACGCAGCCTTCGATCAGCGCCGACTGCCACGCCGGTTCCGCATCGGCCGCGAGGCGCGCGACGCGCCGACGGTGCCAGACCCGCAGCAGGTGCGAGGCGGCAAGTGCGACCAGGACCGCGATGACGATCGAGACGAGTTCCGCGAGAATCTCGGGCTGCGTGATCCGGGCGAACAGCCCGGCCTCGTTCTTGGGGGCGGCTTCCATGGCCGCAGTCTATGCCTGATCGCGGCGCATCAGGCGTTGAGGTCCGGAATCAGCTCGCTCTCGAAGCGCGCGATCTGGTCCTTGAGCAGCAGCTTGCGGCGCTTGAGTCGTTTGAGCTGTATCTCGTCGACATGCAGGTCCATCGACAGACGCTCGATGATCTGGTCGAGGTCCCGATGCTCGATACGCAGCTGGCGCAGCTTCTCGATGTTGCGGAACAGCTCGCGGTCGACCTTGTCGTGGTCGTCGTCTGGCATGCTGGGAGCGGGGTTTCCTAGAGGCGCGCGGAAATCGGCTCGAGATCGTCGGGTAGCTTAGCGAACCGGCCCGGCGGATTCCACGGCGTGGCCGGGTCGTGGAAGTCGGAGCCGCAGGAGGCGGCAAGCCCGCGCCGGCGTGCGAGCGTCGCCAGACGATCGAGGTCGGAGCGCGACATGCCGCCGATGCTGACCTCGATCGCCACGCCGCCGGCGTCCGCGAACTCGGTCGCCAGCGCGCGCAGCGCACCGGTCGACAGCCGGTAGCGGTGCGGATGCGCGAGGACCGGCCAGGCGCCGCAGGCGCGCAGCGTCGCCACGCCGTCAGGGAGCGCGGGCCAGTCGACGGGCACATGGCCCGGGCGGCCGCGTGCCAGCCAGGCATCGATTGCCTCCTGCACGTCCCTGGCGGCCCCGAGCGCGACCAGTTCGCGCGCGAGGTGGGTGCGCGTGGGCAGTGCCACCCGGGCGGCGATCCGCGCGGCGAGTTCGCGTCCCGGGAGCCGGCCGCGCCGCTCGAGCCGTTCGCCGATCTCGTGCAAACGATCGAGGCGTCGGCGCGCAATGCCGTCGAAGTGAGCCCGCAGTACTGCGGAGGCCGCATCGAGCGCGAGGCCGACCACGTGGATCGGCTGACCTCGCCAGCCGAGCGACAATTCGCAGCCCGACACGAAGCGAAGCCCGTGTGAGGCGCTGGCCTGCGCGGCCTCCTCACAGCCGTCGACGGAGTCGTGATCGGTCAGCGCGAGCAAGGCGACGCCGTGGCGGGCCGCGTGGGCGACGAGCGCGGCGGGCGGGAGCGTGCCGTCCGAGCGGTCGCTGTGGGTATGCAGGTCGGCGTGCGAGGTCACCGCGTTTATCATAGCGGCATGCTATCGGCTCCTGCGAACCTGCCGCATTGGAATGCCATCGACACCGTCCTGCTCGATCTGGATGGCACGCTGCTCGATCTGGCCTTCGACAACTACGTCTGGCTCGGCCGCATTCCCGAGATCTACGCCGAAGCGCGCGGCCTGTCCGTACCGGAAGCCCAGGCGGCGCTGGCGCCGAAGTTCCGCGCGCTGCAGGGCACGCTCGACTGGTACTGCATCGAGCACTGGTCGCGCGCGCTCGGAATCGATATCGAAAGGGTGCACCGCGAAGAGGCGCACCGTATCACTTGGCTCCCTGGCGCACGGGGTTTTCTCGAGCGTCTACGCGCGCTCGGCAAGCGACGGGTGCTACTGACGAACTCGCACCCGGTCACGCTCGCGATCAAGCACGAGCAGACAGGCGTTCTCGACTATTTCGACGCCGCATTCAGCTCGAAGCAGTTCGGCGCGCCCAAGGAAGACCCGCGCTTCTGGCGCGAGGCCCGCGCAGTCGAGCCCTTCGACCCGGAACGTTCCGTCTTCGTCGACGACAGCGCCGCCGTGCTGCGCGCTGCACGTGCGGCGGGCATCCGCTGGGTGTTCGCCATCCGCCGGCCGGATTCATCGCGACGCAGCCATACGCACGAGGAATTCACCGCCGTCGATGCGGTTGCCGAGCTCGGCTGAGTGACCGGCGTCGAGGCCGCCCCGTCAGTCCGGCGCGCCGCCGCCGGACGCCGGTTCGGCCGGTGACGTCGCGGTCGAATTGCCGCGCGTCAGGGGGTCCCCGCCGCCTTCCAGGCGTCCGCCCTGGCGGCTGCGCCCCCGACCACCGCGCCGGCGCCTGCGGCGACCGGTTGCCTCCGCTGACCGGCCAGCCGTCGCCGCGGCGGGCGCCGTCGTGGCGTGCGGAACGTTTACGGCCGCCGGCTCCGGCGTCATCCTGCCGAGCTCGAGCGAGGGTCGGTCGACGATGGGCCGTCGGTCGTCGCCGCCCTGTCGAGCGCGACCGGACCGACCGCCCCGCGCGTCGCGACTGCTGCGGAACGCCTCGTCGCGACAGGGGCGGCGAGGCGGGAGCTGCACCGGCGCGAGCAACTCCGCCGTGATCGGTGCGTAGGGCAACTTGTGGCCGATGTAGGCCTCGATGTCGGGCAGCGCCATCGCGTACTCCTCGCAGGCGAAGCTGATCGCATCGCCCTGCGCCCCCGCGCGCGCGGTGCGGCCGATCCGGTGCACATAGTCCGCGGCATCCTGCGGCAGGTCAAAGTTGTAAACATGGCTGACGTCCGCGATGTGCAGACCCCGCGACGCGACGTCGGTCGCGATCAGCACGGCGAGCTTGCCCTCGTGGAATTCGCGCAGGAACCGGAGCCGTTTGTTCTGCGGCACGTCGCCCGACATCGCCTGTGCATTGATCCCGTTGGCGCGCAGTACGTCCTCGAGCCGCTCCGCGACGCGCTTAGTGTTGACGAACACCATGGTCCGGCTCGCGCCCTGCGCCCTCAGCAGGTTGATCAGCAGCGGGTACTTCTCTTCCATCGCCGGGTAGTACACGAGCTGACGGACGCGGTCGGTCGTGACCTTCTCCGGCTCGATGCGCACGAGTTCGGGCTCGTTCATATGCTCGTAGGCGAGTTCGAGCACGCGCTGCGAGAGCGTCGCCGAGAATAGCATCGACTGTCGATGCTCAGGCGCGGGCAGGCGGCGCAGTATGTAGCGGATGTCGGCGATGAATCCGAGGTCGAACATGCGGTCCGCCTCGTCGAGCACGACGGCCTGCACGTGCCGCGTGTCGAACACGTGCTGCTTGTAATAGTCGATGATGCGGCCAGGCGTGCCGATCAGGATGTCGACGCCATCCTCGAGCTGCCGCCGCTGCTTCTCGTAGTCGACGCCACCGAACACCACGGCAATGCGGAACTCGGTGTGCTGGCCGAGCAGCAGGGCGTCCTTGTGGATCTGCACGGCGAGTTCCCGTGTCGGTGCGACGATGAGCCCGCGGATGGCGGTTGCACTACGCGTGGCCGCCGCCGGCTGCGTGATCAGCCGCTGGAACAGGGCGACGAGGAAGGCGGCTGTCTTGCCGGTGCCGGTCTGGGCCTGGCCGGCGACGTCGCGTCCGGCCAGCGCGATCGGCAGGGTCTGCGCCTGGATCGGCGTGCAGTGAGTGAAGCCTGCTTCGAGGACACCGCGCAGCACCTCGGGAGCCAGTGGCAGGGAATCGAAGGTCAGAGACGAGAGGTGTGTGTCAGCCATGAATCATCCGTCTGTATCCTCGCGCAGCGCCGCTTGCAAAATGGCGCGGGACGGGATAAAAAATAGGGCATTGGAGCGGACGTCCTGTCCAAACCCGTGCCGACGTGAGGTCGGTGCAAGCTGCCAAGACAGAGTTCCCGACTGGGAATCCAACCAGGGCCTCGCCCCAGGGTCTGAAACCCAAGGTTTAAACCAGACATAGTGTAACCGTTTGCGGGCCCCCCCGATACGGCAGGCTTCCACCCGCCAGAGCAGGCTGCGCCGCCAGTCCCGATGCCGATCAACGATTCCCCGATGACCGCCGCTTCAGCCGTATCCCTTCACCCTCCCAACTGAGAGACCTCGCAGTGAGTAATCCGCACATCGTGCACACCACCGATGCCACGTTCTCGCAGGACGTGCTCAAATCCGACAAGCCCGTCCTGCTCGACTTCTGGGCGGAGTGGTGCGGCCCTTGCAAGATGATCGCGCCTATCCTCGATGAAATCGCGACCGAGTACGCCGACCGCGTCCGCGTTGCCAAGCTCAACATCGACGAGAATCCGCTGACGCCGCCGAAGTTCGGCATTCGTGGCATCCCGACACTGATCCTCTTCAAGAATGGCACGGTCGAGGCGCAGAAAGTCGGGGCGGTCTCCAAGTCGCAGCTCGCGTCCTTTCTGGACAGCAACCTGTGAGAGGCTACCTCGGCAATCAGGGCCGTAACCGGCCCAAGGGTCAGCGTCATCGCGACCGCGACGGCAACCGCGATCCAAATCGTCTGCCAGGGGGCATGCGTCACGAAGAGCCGATCGATCACGCACCTTTCATCGATTCCGGAGAAGACGCGGAGATCATCAGTCCCGAAGAGCTTGCGCAGTCGCGCAGCTCGATGAACCTGACCCAGCTCAAGGCCATGCCGATCGGTGCGCTCGTGCGGCTCGCCGAGTCGCTAGGCATCGAGAACATGGCCCGCTCGCGCAAACAGGACATCATCTTCTCCCTGCTCAAGGCTCATGCGCGCAAGGGCGAGCCGATCTACGGCGACGGCGTACTCGAGATCCTGCAGGACGGGTTCGGCTTTTTGCGCTCGGCCGACGGCTCCTACCTTGCCGGTCCTGACGATATCTACATCAGCCCTGCCCAGGTACGGCGCTTCAACCTTCGCACCGGCGACACGATCTCGGGCCTGATCCGCCCGCCCAAGGACGGCGAGCGCTACTTCGCGCTGCTCAAGGTAGGCGAGATCAACTTCGATTCGCCCGAGAACGCGCGCAACAAGGTACTGTTCGAGAACCTGACGCCGCTGCACCCGACGCGCCGGCTCAAGCTCGAGCGCGGCAACGGCTCGACCGAGGACCTCACTGCGCGCACGATCGACCTCGTCGCACCGATCGGCAAGGGCCAGCGAGGGCTGATCGTCTCGCCGCCGAAGGCCGGCAAGACGATGCTGCTGCAGAACATCGCCACCTCCATCACCGCCAATTACCCGGAGGTCTACCTGATCGTGCTGCTCATCGACGAGCGGCCCGAGGAGGTGACAGAGATGCAGCGTACCGTCAAGGGCGAGGTCGTCTCCTCGACCTTCGACGAGCCGGCCGCGCGACACGTACAGGTCGCCGAGATGGTCATCGAGAAGGCCAAACGTCTCGTCGAGCACAAGAAGGACGTCGTGATCCTGCTCGACTCGATCACGCGTCTGGCCCGCGCCTACAACACGGTCGTGCCGAGCTCCGGCAAGGTGCTGACGGGTGGTGTCGATGCGAACGCTCTGCAGCGGCCGAAGCGCTTCTTCGGCGCCGCCCGCAACATCGAGGAGGGCGGCTCGCTGACCATCCTCGCGACGGCGCTGATCGACACCGGCTCGAAGATGGACGACGTCATCTACGAAGAATTCAAGGGCACCGGCAACAGCGAAATCCACCTCGACCGGCGCATTGCCGAGAAGCGCGTCTTCCCGGCCGTGAACATCAACCGCTCGGGTACGCGCAAGGAGGAGCTGATCACGGATCCGGGCGAACTCGCCAAGATCTGGATCCTGCGCAAGCTGTTGCACCCGATGGACGAGCTGGCGGCGATCGAGTTCCTGCTCGACAAGATGAAGGATACGAAGACGAACGCCGAGTTCTTCGAGGCGATGAAGCGGTAGCCGCGCTTTCCGATCCGTGACGTAATACCGGTCGGCAGGTTGCGACGGTGGCGGGCGGCTGCTACCTGTAGGATCATCTTGCCGCCTGTCCTCGAGGAGTGGCTTCATGACCAGCCGGATGGGCCAGTGGGCCCTCTGTCTTGCTTTGTCCGTGCCCGTCGCGCTCGCCGCGCCGTCACGCGGACCGAAGCAGATCCCGAGTCCGATCACCGATCGGTTCGCAATGCGTGGCATCTATTTCCAGCCCTCGCTCACGACCGACGCGCGGTTCGACAGCGACGCCGGGACTCCCGGCACGCCCTTCAGCGGCGAGGACGATCTAGGCCTCGACGACGAGGCCAATCAGGGGCGAATGGAGCTGATGCTGCGGATGCGCGACCGACACCGGGTCCGCATCGACTACCTGAAGCTCGACCGCTATGGCGAGAGCACGCTGACGCGGCCGATCGTCTACCGCAACACGACCTACTTCACCGGTGACCGGGTGCTGTCGGACTTCAACGTCCGCATGCTCGGGGTGACCTACGCCGGCTCCGTGCTGCGTCGCGAGCGATTCGAAGTCGGCCTCGGCCTGGGATTGCACCTGCTCGAGGCAGCCGCGAACGCCGAGGTCCGCGCGCGCAACGTCAGCGAAGCGGGCAGCGGCGTCGGCGTACTGCCCACTCTGGCCGTCGACGGCAGCTGGCGGATATCGAGCCGCTGGGCGCTGACGGGTCGGGCGCAGTACCTGTCCGTGAGCACGAGCGATGTCGACGGGCGCTTCGCCGACTATCATGTCGACGTGCAGTACCGCTGGCGGCCGAATCTCGCGCTCGGTATCGGCTGGTCGAAACTCACCCTAGACGTCGATATCACGGACCCCGACCTGCCGGGTCGCGTCGCCCTCGAGTCGGTCGGCCCGGAGATCTTCTTCCGCGTCAGCTTCTGAGGCCGCTGTCCTCGCGTGGGACGCGGTGCCCCGGCGTCGTGTCGCTCAGGAATTCAACGATTTCATCGATCGTCGCGGAGTCGCGCAGCGCGCCACTGTGGTGCAGTCCGCCCGTCTCCCGGAGACGAGGGTTGCGCAGGCGCGCGGCGAACTCACGGGCGTGCTGCGCCGGCGCGACGTCGTCATCACGGTCGTGGACGACCAGGGTCGGCACCGCCAGCCGCCCGGCGAGCGCGTGCGCCGAGAAGTGCTCGGGTGGCGCACCGAAACGCTGCGTGAATAGCGAGCGCAGGCGCCGGGTGACGTCGGCGCGCAGATCGAGCACGAGAGCGAACGATTCGAGCATGTAGCCGACGTCGCGCGGCATGCCGACCACGACCAGAGCGCGCACGTCCGGATGCGGCTCGTCGGCGAGCTGCCAGACCGCGGCACTCGCGCCCATCGAGTGCGCAACGATCCCCGTGACGGGCGCGAACTCGGCCAGCGCGGTGCGCAGCGCTGCCCGGAACCGAGACAGATCGCAGCGCCGGCCCGTCGAGTCGCCGTGCGCGGGTGCGTCGAGGCCGACGACTCGGAAGCCGCGCGTCGTCAAAGGGTCGATGAAGTGGCCGAAGCGTGCGGCGTGCGACCCCCAGCCGTGCAGGAGCAGCACCGTTTGCAGCGTGCCTTCCGGTGCGGTGGCCGGAGCGCGTGCCCGCAAGGGCATCCATTCGAGTGCCGCGACACGGTCTGAGTCGACGGCGAGTGCGTGTCGCGTCGCGCGCGCTACGACCGGTACGTCCACCGCGTCGAGTTTGCGGCGTGGCGGCGTCACGAACAGCTCGAGCGCCAGCCTGGCGGCCAGTTGCGGCGAGACGCGTGTCGCGAAGGCGAACCACCGGCGCAACCTGGCCCGCAATTCGGGCGTCACGCCAGGGACCGTGC
>CAZAWM010000089.1:0-12096 GCA_964488605.1 uncultured Steroidobacteraceae bacterium
GACTACGGTCCCTCGCTGTCTTCCCTCGAGAACTACGCGGTCAAACAGAAACCGGCTCCCGTCAAATAGGATTGGCCGTCGCGGGGCTGCGACGGGCCGCGCCCGTGGCGTTCGTGCTCCGGGCCTCGCGGTGCTTGCGGCCTCAGTACGAGTAGGTATCGGCGTAGTCCGCCATCACGGCGCGGATGACGCGCAGTGCGTGCGCACGACTGGCTGCTTTGACAACACGCCGATGTCGAGTGGATCTCCGTCACTGCGCTTCGCGCCACCCGCGAGCTTCGCGACACGGTCGCCGCAATGGGTCCGCGGAATGAAGCCGTACAGGGTTGGCGGAGTCGCCGAAGGTGCGCTGCGGGCGGTCGAGCCGTAAATATCCCGAGATCTTATCCACCTGGTACTTCATGAGGTCGAACGGCGTGATCTCGACGTAAGCATTGACGAACTCGGGCGGCTCGCGACCCATGCTGAGTCCATGCAGGGGGTGTGGGCGGAACTGGCTTACGGTGACCATCGGCGCAACTCCAGTCGGCAGGCGGGATCGTCGCAGCGATTCACTTCGACGATGACGTGGACAAGGGCTTGGAAGCGCGCGAGGCGCCGGCGATAGGCAGCAGGCGTATCCGGCTCGTGTGCGACGATGCACAGCGTGGCCGCGAGGCGTCTGGGCCCGACGGTCCACAGGTGCAGGTCGCTGACGCTTTCGCCGCGGCGTGCAGCGTCGGCATGCCCTTCGATCGCAGCGCGGATCTCGTCGCGCATGCGCGTATGGTCGACACCGTCGAGCAGTACCCGCCCCGTGGTGCGAGCGAGCCCCTGCGCCCAGCGCAGGATCAGCACCGCGCCGACCAGGCCCATGACCGGATCGAGCCAGCTCCAGCCGAGGTATTTGCCGGCGATCAGGGCCACGAGGGCCAGCACCGAAGTCAGCGCATCGGCGATCACGTGCAGGTAGGCGGCGCGCAGGTTGTGATCTTCGGCATCGGCGTCGTGTTCATGATCGTGATCATGGTCGTGGTGCTCGTCATCATGGTGGTGGCTGCCCTGTCGCGTCAGGATCAGCGCACTGGCGAGGTTGACTGCGAGCCCCAGCGCCGCGACCCACAGCGCTTCGTCGAAGGCGATCTGTCGCGGCTCGAACAGCCGCCGCACCGATTCGATCACCATCGCCAGCGCCACGAAAGCGAGCGCGAGAGCACTGGCGAAGCCGCCCAGATCCGTGACCTTGCCAGTGCCGAACGTGAAGCGCGGGTCGTGTGCGTTCAGCCGCGCGTACCGGTACGCGTAGATCGCGATGCCGAAGGCCGCGACATGCGTGCCCATGTGCCAGCCGTCGGCAAGCAGCGCCATCGAGCCGCTCAGCGTGCCGGCGACGATCTCGAGCACCATGGTGGTGGCGGTCAGCAGCATCACCCAGCGCGTGCTGCGCTCCGCGGCCGAGCGGTCCGGCAGGAAGTCGTGGCCGTGGCGCCACCGGGCATGCAGACCAGCGGCCGGGGTATCAGGGATCGCCATTTGCGGGCCAGCCTACCCGGCGCGGCAGGGCGAAACCAGTGTCTGGGTCACCGCGGACGCATTCTGGTGTAATGCGCGCCCATGCAGGACGCGCGCGACATCAGATCCTATGGCCGGTACTGGGCATCCTGTTTGGGCCCGGCGCCTTTCCTGCCGATGTCGCGCGCGGAGATGGACGCGCTCGGCTGGGACAGCTGCGATGTCATCATCGTCACCGGCGATGCCTACGTCGATCATCCGAGCTTCGGCATGGCCATCATCGGCCGCGTGCTCGAGGCACAGGGCTTCCGCGTCGGCATCATCGCGCAGCCGGACTGGCACAGCGCCGAGCCGTTTACGGCGCTCGGCCGGCCGAACCTGTTCTTCGGTATCACCGCCGGCAACATGGATTCGATGGTCAACCGCTACACCAGCGACAAGCGCATCCGCAGCGACGATGCGTACACGCCCGGCGGCGAGGGCGGCAGGCGGCCGGACCGATCCGTGATCGTGTACGCGCAGCGCGCGCGCGAGGCGTATCGCGACGTGCCGATCGTGATCGGCGGCATCGAGGCGTCGCTGCGGCGCATCGCACACTTCGACTACTGGTCGGAGAAGGTGCGCCGCTCTGTGCTGCTCGATGCCAAGGCCGACCTGCTCGTCTATGGCAACGCCGAGCGGCAGATCGTCGAGATCGCGCATCGGCTCGCCGCCGGCGAGCGCATCGAGCGGCTCACCGATGTGCGCGGTACGGCTTTCGTCCGCCACGGCATCCCGGACGGGTGGATCGAGATCGACTCCACGCACCTCGATGCGCCCGGACCTCTGGATCCGCCGACCGACCCTTACGCAATGGAAGATCGCGGCGCGATCAGGGCACGCGCGGCCGCGCCGTCGGCGCAAGCGTCCGTGGCAGCGCAGACAGCATCGGGCGAGGCGGTCAGCGAGCGTCCCGTGCGCTTCCTGCGTCGCGTGAAGAATGCCGATCGCAGCCGCAGCGTGATCCGGATGCCCTCGTTCGAACAGGTCGTCGAAGACCCCGTGCTGTATGCGCACGCATCGCGCATCCTGCATCTCGAGTCGAACCCTGGAAACGCGCGTGCGCTCGCACAGCGACACGGCGAGGTCGACGTCTGGCTGAATCCGCCGCCGATCCCGCTGACTACGGCCGAGATGGACTGGGTCTACGAGCTGCCGTACCAGCGTCGGCCGCACCCGTCGTACGGCGAGGCGAATATCCCCGCCTACAAGATGATCCGCTTCTCGATCGCGATCCAGCGCGGCTGCTTTGGCGGCTGCACCTTCTGCTCGATCACCGAGCACGAGGGCAGAATCATCCAGAGCCGCTCCGAGGGTTCGGTGCTGCGCGAAATCGCGAAGATTCGCGATACGGTGCCGGGCTTCACCGGCGTGATCAGCGATCTCGGCGGCCCGACGGCCAACATGTATCGGCTCGCATGCAAGAGCCGCGAGATCGAGAGCGCCTGCCGCAAACCGTCCTGCGTCTATCCCGGCATCTGCCCGAACCTTAACACCGACCACAAGCCGCTCATCGAGCTGTATCGCAAGGCGCGCGCCGTCCCCGGGATCAAGAAGGTGCTGATTGCCTCGGGCGTACGCTACGACCTTGCGATCGAATCGCCCGAATACGTCAGGGAACTCGCGCAGCAGCACGTCGGTGGGTACCTGAAGATCGCGCCCGAAGCCATTTCCGAGGGGCCGCTGTCGAAGATGATGAAGCCCGGCATCGGCACCTATTACCGATTCAAGGAGCTGTTCGAGCACTACTCGAAGGAAGCGGGCAAGGAGCAGTATTTGATTCCTTACTTCATCGCGGCGCATCCGGGCACGACCGACGCGGACATGCTCGAGCTCGCGCTCTGGCTCAAGAGGAACGGCTTCCGCGCGGACCAGGTGCAGGCCTTTCTGCCATCGCCCATGGCGACTGCGACGGCCATGTACCACTCGCACCGCAACCCGCTGCGCCGGATCACGCGCACGAGCGAGCAGGTCGTGGTCCCCAAGGGCCTCAGGGTGCGGCGGCTGCACAAGGCATTTCTCCGCTATCACGATCCGAACAACTGGCCGATGCTCCGTGAAGCGCTGCGACGCATGGGTCGCGCGGACCTGATCGGGCCGGGCAAGCGCCAGCTCGTGCCCGCCTATCAGCCACCCGGCACCGGTGCCTCGGCCGAAGGGCGGCGCAGGCGCGACTCGGTCCGCAAGCACGGCGGCGGCAGAGCGACGCCGGGTCGGCCTTTCCGGACGCAGCATACGGGCCTGCCGCGAGTGCCGCGCAGGCCGAAGGCCTGAGTCAAGCCGATCGCTGCAGCGCGTCGGCGGCCGGCATGGCCGGCTCGAGACGACGCCGCGCCCAGTGCTCGAGTTTGGCGCGCAATTCTTCGACGACTACGGGTTTGGCGATGAAGTCGTCCATGCCCGCCGTCATGCACAGTTCGCGGTCGGCAGCCGTGACGCTCGCCGTCAGCGCGATGATCGGGACGCGGGCCCCGCTGCCCTGCGCGGCGCGGATCAGTCTCGTGGCTTCGAAGCCGTCGATGCCAGGCATGTGGCAATCCATCAGTATCGCATCATAGGCCGCGCGAGCGCAGTGCTCGATCGCACCGGCCCCATCCGCGACGACATCGACCTCGTAACCCAGTCTCTCGAGCAGTCGCGACAGCAGCTTGCGATTGGTGGCATTGTCGTCGGCGGCGAGCACGCGCCGCCGAGGTCGCCCCTCGACCGGCGCAGCTTCGCCACGACCGGAGACCCTCATCGCGCCGCTGCCCGCTGCGGCGGCCGACTCCGGCCTTGCAGGCTGCGCATTGGAAGGGCCTCGTGGCACAGTGAACCAGAATGTCGATCCCTGTCCCGGTGCACTGCGGACGCCGATGCTGCCGCCCATGCGCTCGACGAGACGTTTACAGATCGCCAGACCTAGCCCTGTGCCGCCGAAGCGTCGGGTCGTCGAAGAGTCGGCTTGCGAGAACCTCTGGAACAGCTTGGCCTGAACGTCGCTCGAGATACCGATGCCCGTATCGATCACTTCGACGAGCACGGTGTCGTTGGCTGCGGTTCCAAGTCTGATCATCACCTGCCCGCGCTCGGTGAACTTGATCGCATTGCCGACCAGATTGGTCAGCACCTGCTGGAGGCGGGCGCGATCACCGATCGCCGGCGGCAGGCGTTCGACGGTGACCTCTATCGTGCAGTCGATGTGCTTCGCGTGCGCGAGCGGCGAGAGCAGCCTCGCGACGTCGTGAGCGAGCGTCTCGAGGTTCACGGGCGAGGAGTCGAGTTCGATCTTGCCGGCCTCGATCTTCGAGAAATCCAGGATGTCGTTGATGACACCGAGCAGCAATTCGCCCGACTGCAGGATGACCGAGACATAGTCGCGCTGCTGCGCGTCGAGCTTCGTTTCGAGCAGCAGCTGCGCAAACCCCAGCACGCCGTTCATGGGCGTGCGGATCTCATGGCTCATCACGGCAAGGAACTCGTCCTTTGCGCGGCTCGCCGCTTGCGCGGCCTCGATGCGCAGTTCCGTCACGCGCCGTAGCAGCTCGGACGTGCGACCGATGCCGGCGTACCGTCCGCCGCGTACGATCGCGAACGGATCGGCGCTGCCGTCGGTCGTGTAGGCCGTCACCAGCTGACTCGTCTCCTGCAGGTCCGCGGTGGCCTCGATCTGCAGCAGCCGCGGGTCCATGACTGCCGAAACGGGCTGTTTGTTCAGGATCTCCGCGTGCAGCGGCTTGCTGTAGTGCAGCAGGAACTTGTCGCGACGGATGATACCGACGCATCGGCCATCCGGCTCGACGACCGGAAGGGCATCCTCGCCCGGATGCGCCCGCAACAGGGCAACGAGATCGCGGACGGGTAGCGTCGGTGGGACGGTCGTGGCGGGCTGAATCAGGACCTCGGCTGTGGTCATGTCCGATCTCGAGTCTCCGGTGGCCAGTCTCCTCACGGTATCGGCGTCAGCGCGGCGAGCGCAGGGGAGGTGGATGAAGTTTTGATGACAGCACGCCGGAACGTGAGCCCGGTCGCAAGCCGGCCGTGCGAACCGCCGCCGATTCGGCGCCGGATCAGGCTCCGCAGTAGATTTCGTGCAGAAGGCTGACGACGCGCGCCGCGGCGCCGGGCCGGAGCGAATAGAACACCGTCTGGGCCTCACGACGTGTCGCGACGATGCCCTGCTCGCGCAGCACGGCCAGGTGCTGCGACAGCGCCGACTGGCTCAACGGCAGTTGCTCGTTCAGTTCGCCTACGGATAGCTCGCCGTCGGCGAGATTGCAGAGGATCAGCAGCCGCTGCTCGTTGGCCAGCGCCTTGAGCAGGCTGGCCGCGCTCTCGGCGTGGGGTCGCATCGTCTGGGCGCGCAATGACTCGCTGGCTCTGCCGGTTCTTCTCGCTGCATGACGCGCCACAGCACCATTGTACTGCCGGTTTTTTCGCTTGCGGCCTAGTATATTCCACGATTTCTAATTTAGCCTATACTAATATAATCTCGAAACAAAAGGATGCCGGCGGTGCCGGCGCAGGAGTCCAGGATGAACATCGACCGCTTCGTGCTGGCGTTTGCCGGCTTCATGGTGCTGCTCAGCTTGCTGCTTGCGACCCTCGTCAGTCCGTGGTGGCTGCTGCTCGCGGGTTTCGTCGGTTTGAACATGTTCCAGGCGGCGTTCACGGGCTTCTGTCCGCTCGCGATGATCCTGCGGCGGGTCGGGCTGCTGTCGGGCCCCGCGTTCCGCTGAGGCCGCCCGTGCCGTCTCGGTCGGGTGGGAGGCGCGCGGCACTGCTGGCCGCCCTGCTGCTGCTTGGTGCCTGCGACCGCGAGGCCTCGGCTCCTGCCGCCGCGCCAGCGACGCCGCCGTACGAAGTCATCGAAATCAAGACGGAGCGCGTGCCGGTGGAGCGGCGACTCGACGGCACGATCGAGGCCGTCAACCGGAGCACGATCTCGGCGCAGACGGCCGGTCGCGTCCAGAAGATCCATTATGACGTCAACGACTTCGTGCCCGCCGGCGCCGTGATCGTCGAACTGCGATCCGCAGAGCAGCGCGCTGGCCTCGCCCAAGCCGAGGCGGCGCTCAAGGAGGCGACGGCGCGCGAGGCCGAAGCCCAGACGCGCTGGCAGCGTATCGTCGACATGCACGCGCGCAAGGTCGTGCCGCGAGCGACACTCGACGAAGCCACGGCCAATCGCGACGCAGCGGTCGCGCGGCTCGCGGCTGCCCGTGCCGCGGTGGCGAGCGCACGCGAGGGTGTCGACTATACGGCGATCCGCGCCCCCTACGCCGGCGTCATCACGGAGCGCCACGTCGAGCTGGGCGAGTCGGTCGCGCCCGGTAGCCCGCTGGTCAGCGGGCTGTCGCTGCGGTACCTGCGCGTCGGCGTCGACATCCCGCAGCGCGTGGTCGAGCAGGTGCGGCGCATCGGCAAAGCGGCCGTCTATGTCGATGGCCGGCGCGTCGAGGCCACGAAGCTGACCCTCTTTCCGGTCGCCACTGCGCAGTCGAACACTTTCCGTGCACGGGTCGACCTCCCCGAGAATGCCGCCGACCTCTACCCTGGCATGTTCGTCAAGGTCGGGTTCGTGGTCGGCGAGGCCGATCGGATCATGCTGCCAGTCTCGGCCCTGGTCGAGCGCGCCGAGGTAACCGCGGTCTATCTGTTCACCACCGACGGCCGCACCGCGCTACGGCAGCTGCGGCTTGGGCACCGGATCGACGATCGAGTGGAAGTGCTCGCTGGACTCGTCCCCGGTGACCGCGTGGCCGCGCGCCCCCTAGAGGCCGCGCGGTTCGCCGGGGCCGTGGCACTCACGGGGCGGAGCTCGTGAGCGAATCCGAACGGGCGGCGCCCGACGCCGGTCTCGGCCTATCCGGCCGTATTGCCCGCTTCTTCCTCGAGAACCAGCTGACGCCACTGCTCGCCCTCACGGGCCTGCTGCTCGGGCTGTTCGCCGTGCTCGTCACGCCGCGCGAGGAGGAGCCGCAGATCAACGTCACTTTCGCGAACGTCTTCGTGCCGTTCCCGGGCGCCTCGGCGCGCCAGGTCGAGAATCTCGTCGCCTCGCCGATGGAACAGGTGCTCGGCGAGATCGCCGGGGTCAAGCACATCTACTCGACCTCCCGGCCCGGCCTCGCCATCCTGACGGTGCAGTTCGAGGTCGGCGAGCCACGTACCGAAGCGATCGTTCGGCTCTACAACGCGATTTACTCGAACCAGGACTGGAGACCGGCCAACCTCGGCGTGCTGCAGCCGCTGGTACGTCCCGGCGGCATCGATGACGTGCCCATCCTGACGCTGACGCTCTGGACCCGTGACCCCGACCGCGGCGCCTGGGACCTCGGCAAGGTCGCGCGCTCGATCGAGACCGAGATCAAGCGCGTGCCGGGCACGCGCGACGTTTACACGATAGGCAGCCCTGCCGACGTCGTGCGCGTCGAGCTCGATGTCCAGCGGCTGGCGGGCCACGGACTGACGGCGGGCGAAGTGGCGATGGCGCTGCAAGGCGCGAATCTCGTGCGCCAGGCCGGTCAGCTCGTCGGCGACGGGCGCATCGCGCCGGTCCAGGCCGGCGAGTTCCTGGCGGACCGCGACGAAGTCGCAGGTCTCGTGGTCGGTGCGCGCGCCGGCCGACCCGTCTACCTGGAGGATGTAGCCGACGTCCGCGCGGCGCCCGAGCAGGCCGACTCTTACGTCTGGTTCGGCAGCGGCGCGGCCGCGCCCGAAGATCGCAGGATCGATCATGCGCCTGCGGTCACCATCGCAATCTCGAAAAAGCCTGGCGAGAACGCGATCGACGTCGCGAGTCAGGTGCTCGAACGAATCGAGATGCTCAAGGGCAGTTTCGTGCCGGACGGCGTCGAGATCACCGTGACGCGCAACTACGGCGTAACGGCCGATGACAAGGCCAAGAAACTGATCCAGAAGCTGCTGTTCGCGACCGCATCCGTCGTCCTGCTCGTCGTACTGACCATGGGGCGTCGGGAGGCGATTGTGGTCGGTGCCGCCGTGCTGGTCACGCTGGCGGCAACGCTGTTCGCGTCGTGGGCCTGGGGTTTCACGATCAACCGCGTCTCGCTGTTCGCGCTGATTTTCTCGATCGGCATACTGGTCGACGACGCGATCGTCGTCGTCGAGAACATCCACCGGCGTATGGGTATCGACCGGGAGCCGTTGTCCTCGATCATCCCGCGGGCCGTCGACGAGGTGGGGCAGCCGACCATCCTCGCGACCTTCACGGTGATCGCCGCGCTGCTGCCGATGGCCTTCGTCAGCGGACTCATGGGGTCGTACATGAGTCCCATCCCGATCAATTCGAGCATGGGCATGCTGATCTCGCTGGCCGTCGCGCTCGTGTTCACGCCGTGGATGTGCCGCCATCTCCTCGGCTCCTCGCACGATGCTCCGGCTGCCGGGAGCCATACCCCCGCGGCGGCAGAGGGGCGCATTCAGGCGCTTTTCGAACGGCTCGTGCGACCGTTCCTCGCCGCTGCCGAGGGCCGCGCCCGGCGCCATCGGCTCTACTGGGGAGTGCTCGCGGGCATCGGTTTGGCCGTAGGTCTCGCGGTCGTGCAGCTCGTCGTGCTCAAGATGCTGCCCTTCGACAACAAGTCGGAGTTCCAGGTGGTGGTCAACATGCCGGAGGGAACTCCCGTCGAGACCACGGCGCGCGTGCTCGATGAGCTCGCGTCCGTCGTACGGGCGCTGCCCGAAGTCACTGATTTCCAGGCCTATGCGGGAACCTCTGCGCCGATCAACTTCAACGGCCTCGTCCGCCAGTACAACCTGCGGCAGAGCCCGGAGCTAGGCGACCTGCAGGTCAACCTCGTGGACAAGCACGAGCGCGATCGGCAGAGCCACGAGATTGCGCTCGCGGTGCGTCCCGCGCTCGCCGCGATCGGGCGTCGCTACGGCGCTTCGGTGCAGGTGGTCGAGGTGCCGCCGGGTCCGCCGGTGATGGCGCCGCTCGTGGCCGAGATCTACGGGCCGGACTACGACGCGCAGCGGCGGGTCGCCGCCGACTTGCGGCGCCTGTTCGATACGACGCCCGACATCGTCGACACCGACGACAGCCTCGAGGCACCGGCGGCGAGGTATGTCTACGCCGTCGACCGCGAGAAGGCCTCGCTGCTCGGCGTCAGCCATCAGCAGGTCGTGGAAACGCTCGCGCTGGCGCTCGGCGGCGCCGACGTCGGCTTCGTGCATCGCGGCCGGGAGCGCGAGCCGACCGGTATCCGTCTGCAACTGCCGACCGGAGATCAGGCCGAGCCACGCTCGTTGCTTGCGCTCAAAGTCCGCTCGGCCGCCGGTGGGCTCGTACCGCTCTCGGAGGTCGTCTCGGTCCGCGAGGAAACCTGGGACGGCGCGATCCATCACAAGGATCTGCTGCCGGTGGCCTACGTGACCGGCGACATGGCCGGTCGCCTTGACAGCCCGCTCTACGGAATGTTCCGCATCGTCGGCCGCATCGAAGGGCAGCAGCCCGGCGGTGTCCAGCTGAGCCAACGCTTCATCGCTCCGCCGGACGACCCGAACGAGTTCGCCGTGAAGTGGGATGGGGAGTGGCAGATCACCTACGAGACCTTCCGCGACATGGGTCTTGCCTACGCGGTCGGCCTGGTGCTGATCTACCTGCTCGTCGTCGCACAGTTCGGCTCGTATGCGATGCCGCTGATCATCATGGCGCCGATTCCGCTGACCATCATCGGCGTCATGCCCGGGCATGCCTTGCTCGGCGCGCAATTCACGGCAACGTCGATGATCGGCATGATCGCGCTCGCCGGCATCATCGTCCGCAACTCGATCCTGCTCGTCGATTTCATCAACGTCGAGGTGGCAGCGGGTCGATCGCTGGAGGATGCGGTGGTTCGTGCCGGCGCCATCCGCGCCAAGCCGATCGCGCTGACGGCGCTCGCGGCCATGATCGGAGCGCTGTTCATCCTCGACGACCCGATCTTCAACGGGCTCGCCGTTTCGCTGATCTTTGGCATCCTGGTCTCGACCGCGCTGACACTGGTCGTGATCCCGGTTCTCTACTACGCATACCGCAGGAGGGGATAGTGTCATGGCGCATATCGTCGTCGTCGGCGCGGGGGTGGGCGGCATTCCCTGTGCGTTCGAACTGCGCAAGAAGCTCGGTCGCGAGCACCAGGTCACCCTGATCGGGTCGTCGCCGTTCTTCGAGTTCACGCCGTCGAATCCCTGGGTCGCGGTCGGCTGGCGCAAGCCCGAGCAGACCCGCGTGGAAATGCACGATCCGCTGACTTCGAAAGGGATCGACTGGATACCGCAGCCGGTCACGAAGATCGATGCGGAGCAGAGCCAGCTCACGCTCGCCGACGGCGCCACCAGGCGGTACGATTACCTCGTCATCGCGACGGGCCCGAAGCTCGCCTTCGACGAGGTTCCCGGACTCGGGCCCGCGGCGCATACCCATTCGGTCTGCACCCAGGCACACGCGCTGAGCGCCTGGGACGCCTATCAGAAGTTTCTGGAAGATCCGGGTCCGGTGGTCGTTGGGGCGGTGCAGGGCGCCAGCTGCTTCGGCCCCGCCTACGAGTTCGCGATGATCCTCGACGCCGATCTGCGCAAGCGCAGGTTGCGCGACAAGGTGCCGATCACCTTCGTGACCAGCGAGCCTTACATCGGCCACATGGGCCTGGGTGGCGTCGGCGACAGCAAGGGACTCATGGAGTCGGAGCTGCGTCAATGTCACATCAAGTGGATCACGAACGCGCGGGTCGACGAGGTGACGCCGACCGAGTTCAAGGTGACCGAGGTCGACGAGGACGGCAGGCCGAAGAGACAGCATGCGGTGCCTTACAAGTACGCGATGATGCTGCCAGCGTTCCGCGGAGTCGACGCGGTCGCTGCGGTTCCGGGTCTCTGTAACGCGCGCGGCTTCGTGCTGATCGATGCACACCAACGCTCGCCGAAATACCCGAACATCTTCTCGGCCGGCGTCTGCGTGGCGATCCCGCCGGTCGAGCCGACACCCCTGCCGGTTGGCGCACCGAAGACGGGATACATGATCGAATCGATGGTCTCGGCGATCTGCGAGAACATCGTCGCCGAGCTGGAGGGCAGACCTGCCACCGCGCAGGCGAGCTGGAATGCGATCTGCCTCGCCGATTTCGGCGATCGTGGCGCGGCGTTCGTCGCACTGCCGCAGATCCCGCCGCGCAACGTGACCTGGGCGAAGGAGGGCAAGTGGGTGCACCTGGCCAAGATCGCGTTCGAGAAGTACTTCCTTCGCAAAGTGCGCACCGGGTCGCTGGCGCCGGTCTACGAGACGTATGTGCTCAAGGCGCTCGGCATCGTGTCGCTCAAGGAGGTCCACAGGTGACGCTGCGGGGTCGACCACGGCGACCTCGGCTGCATGCGCCCTGGTTGGCGATCGCTATCGTCGCGCTCGTCCCGGCCGCGAGGAGCGCCGAGACCCTGCAGGACGCCTGGGCAATGGCCCTCGTCCGCGATCCGGCGCTCGCGGCGGTCCGGGCCGACGCTGGAGCGGCGGCGGCGAGCGAGCGCGCCGCGCGTGCGGCGCGCTGGCCGACTCTCGAAGCGACGGCTGGCTACACGCGCTACGAC
>CAZAWM010000090.1:0-12039 GCA_964488605.1 uncultured Steroidobacteraceae bacterium
GCTCGACGCGGCCGCCGCCGAGACGCCACGTTGATGCGGCTCGAGCTCGATCCGGCCGAGCTGACGGGCCGGGCGCGCACGCACGTCGTCGATCTCGACGCGCCGCCGTGCACGCTGCACCGCGCCGCGGTCGAGCCTTTCCTCGAGATGCGCGCGGCGGCGGCGGCGGACGGCATCGATCTCGTGCCGGTCTCCTCGTTCCGCGACTTCGCTCGCCAGGCCGCGATCTGGAATGCGAAGTTCCGCGGCGAACGCACGCTGCTCGACCGCGACGGCGAACCGCTCGATCCGAGCGGCCTCGGTGGCGCGGAGCTCATCGATACGATCCTGCTCTGGTCGGCGCTGCCGGGCGCGAGCCGCCATCACTGGGGTAGCGAGATCGACGTCATCGACGCCGCGGCCGTGCCGCCCGGATACCGGGTGGAGCTCGTGCCGCGCGAGTTCGCCGCCGGTGCGATCTTCGAGAGGCTGGACCGCTGGCTCGAGCGGCACATGAGTCGGTTCGGGTTTTTTCGGCCGTATGTGACGGATCGGGGTGGTGTGCGCCCGGAGCCCTGGCACCTGAGCTACGCGCCCGTGTCGGTCCCGGCACTCGCCGCCACGAGCGTGGCCTTGCTGCGCGAGGCGCTGCTGCACGAGCCGATCGCGGGGCTCGCCGAGGTCATCGCGCGCCTCGAGCCTATCCACGAGCGCTACGTCGCGCGCGTCGATGCGCCTGCGCCGGACGCGCTGCGCTCAGTCTGACGTCTCACTCTTCCGTCCAGACCCTGCGGACATAGCCGGCCATCAGGCTGCGAACGGTACCGACCGGATCCGGCACTGCCGCGAATATCGGCGGCGAGCGCCGCAACATGCGCCAGCTCTCGCTGCGCAGCACCTCGCGCAGGTAGGCCTCGTTGCGCTCCATCGCCTCGATGTAGGGGTTGCGGCCGTCGAACAGCACCTCGAGATAGCGGTAGGCGCGCTCGAACTCACCATCGAGGCGCTTGGCGCGCACCGCCTGCATGAAATCCGGCGTCTGCCGCAGCAGGTCGAGACCCGAGGCGTAGACCACGCGCCGGTAACCCTCGGCGTCGGTGGGCAAGGCGACGCCGCCGAGCACGAACTCCGGGTAGAGGCAGTCACGGCACTTCTCTAGGTAACAGCGATCGGCCATCTGGGCGATCATGTCGGCGGTGCCCAGCAGGTGGCCGAGCTTGCGGTCGCGCGTGTCGTCGAGCCGCAGCGAGGCGAGCGGACGCTCGTAGCCCGTGTAGTGGATCAGTTCGGCGACGATTCCGACCCAGTGGCCGAGCCCGATCTGCGGCAGCCAGCGTTCGAGGAAGCGCGCGCCGCGCGAGACATGCGAGCGCGTGTACTCGGCGCCGTTGGCCGCCTGGTCGATCCCACGCTCGCGCAGGTAGCCAACGTCGTGAAACAGCGCCGTGACGACGCCGACCAGAGCCCGCTCAGCGCCGAAACGTTCCGCAGACGCCACTTGCCGCTCATAACCAGCCACCAGACGCGCCATCGCCAGCGTGATGTCGAGCGTGTGCTGGGTATCGTGGTAGAGCGTATCGACGCCGACATACTCGGGCGAGCGGCCGGTGAAAATCTCCTCGAAGCGCGCGAACGAGATGTCGATCGCGTCGAGAGGCGAGCGCGGCCAGCACTCGCCGAATAGCTGCGCGATCGCCAGGCGCACGGCGACAGGCGAGCTGACCTGCACCGTGTTCGTGACGTCGTAATCGCTGCGCCGCGGATTTTGCATCGGTATCGCAGTCTGGTACCCCGGCGCCGACGGCGATGGGGCGCGGTTCGCGGTTTGTGCGGGCGGTGGGGAGTTCATATGTCAAAGGTTGCCACGACGGGCGCATGATCGGAGGGTCGCTCGGCGCGCCGTGGCTCGCGATCGATGTAGCAGGCGGTGCAGCGCGCGGCGAGACTTGCGCTCGCGAGGATCAGGTCGATGCGCAGACCGTGGTCGCGGCGGAACGCGCCGGCGCGGTAGTCCCACCAGCTATAGCTGCGCTCCGGCTGCTCGAAGCGGCGGAAGACGTCGATCAAGCCGTCGTCGAGCAGGGCGCGCAGTGCTGCGCGCTCGGGCTCGCTGACGTGTACGCCACCCGCCCAGCTCTGAGGGTCGTGAACGTCGCGGTCCTCCAGCGCGATGTTGAAGTCGCCGAGCACGACGAGGTGCTCGTACGCAGCCGCTTCGGCGCGAATCCAGCGTCGCAGCGCCGCGAGCCACTCGAGTTTGTAGGCGTACTTCTCGGAGCCGACCGCCTGGCCATTGGGCACGTACAGATCGATCAGGCGAAGTGCGCGGCCCGGCAGGTCGAGCGTGACCGAAAGTACGCGGCGTTGCGGATCCGCGAAGCCTGGGATCGAGGTGGCATCGGCCGCCAGTGCCGCGCCGTCGAGCAGCGGTTCGCGCACGAGCACAGCCACGCCGTTGTAGGTCCTCTGGCCGGCGAAGGCGCTGAGGTAGCCGAGTTCGCGCAGTTCGGCCGCCGGGAACTCCTCGTCCGTTAGCTTCGTCTCCTGCAGCGCGAGCACGTCCGGTCGGGTCCCGGCGATCCAGCCACTGAGCTGCGGCAGCCGCACGCGCAGCGAGTTGACGTTCCAGGTCGCGATGCGCAGCGCGGTCATGGAGGGCTCAGGCGGAGATCCCGTAGTGCCGCAGCAGCGCATCGACTGCAGGCGGCCGGCCACGGAACTCGACGAAGGCTTCGGCCGGATCGCGGCTGCCGCCGGTCTCGAGGATCGCGCGACGGAAGCGCGCCGCCGTGACCGCATCGAACACACCGCGCTCCTCGAAGGCCGCGAAGGCATCGGCAGCGAGCACCTCGGCCCACTTGTAGCTGTAGTAACCCGCGGCGTAGCCGCCTGCGAATATGTGGCTGAAACTCTGCGCGAAGCGATTCCATTCGGGCGGTTCGAGCACGGCAACCTCACGACGTACCTCGTCGAGGATCTGCGCGACGCGACCGCCCGATGCCGCGTCGTACTCGGCATGCAGCCGGAAGTCGAACAGCGCAAACTCGAGCTGACGCACCATCGCGAGGCCGGCATGGAACTTCTGCGTCGCGATCAGTTGTGCGCGCATTGTCTCCGGCAGCGGCTCACCAGTCTGCCAGTGTGCGGCCATACCGGCGATCACCTCCGGATGCCAGGCGAAGTTCTCGAGGAACTGGCTCGGCAGCTCGACGGCGTCCCAGGCGACGCCATTGATGCCGGCGATCGACGGATAGGCCACCTGCGTGAGCAGGTGATGCAGGCCGTGACCGAACTCGTGGAACAGCGTGACGACGTCGTCGTGCGTGAGCAGAGCGGGCCGCTCGAACCCGTCGGCACCGCGCGAAGGTGGCAGGAAGTTGCAGACGAGATACGCTACCGGGCGCACCTCGCGGCCCCCTATCGCCTTCGCGCCAATGCATTCGTCCATCCAGGCGCCACTGCGCTTGTCCGCGCGTGCGTACGGATCGAGGTAGAAGGTGCCGATCGGCTGGCCGTCCGCCGCGCGGATCTCGTAGTACCTTACGTCCTCGTGCCACAGGGGTGCGTCCCTGCGTTCCGCGATGCTCAGTCCGAACAGGCGCTCGACCGTGCCGAACAGCCCAGCGAGCACGCGCGGTAGCGGGAAATAGGGCCGCAGCTCTTCCTGCGACACCGCATAGCGGCTGCGCTGCAGCCGTTGGGCCTCGAACGTCACATCCCAGGGTTCGAGACGCTCACCCGCGAAGCGTTCGAGCTCGGCGAACTCGCGCAGCGCCGCAGCGCGCGCCGCGCCCGACAGGCGGCTCAGGAACTGCAGCACCTCTTGCGGGTCGTGCGCCATGCGCCGTGCGAGCGCCAGCTCGCCGAAATGACGGAAGCCTAGTAGTTGGGCGATCTCGTGACGCAGCGCGAGGATGCGCTCGATGACCGGGGCGTTATCCCACTTCCCGGCGAACGGACCGCGATCCGAAGCGCGAGTCAGCCATGCCTCGTAGAAGGCACGGCGCAGCTCGCGCGATTGCGCGTCGGTCATGACCGCGACGTAAGTCGGCTGGTCGAGCTTGAGCAGCCAGCCGTCGCGGCCTGCCTCCCGCGCGTTGTGGGCGGCGCGTGCCACGATCGCCTCGTTGAGACCGGCGAGTTCGGCGACATCCCTCACAGCGTACTGCCAGGCCCGCGTCGCATCGAGCACGTTTTCTTCGAACCTGGCGCCGAGGCGGGCGAGTTCTGCCATCGCCTCCTTGAAGTGTCGCTTGCGCTGCGGATCGAGCGCGACGCCGGCCAGACGGAACTCGCGCAGGGCTAGCTCCAGGACACGACGCTGCGGCCCCGTCAGCCGTTCGCCCTCGGTCTCGGCGACCCGCAGGTAGTTGCGATACAGCGCCTCGCTCTGCGCGAGGTCGGTCTGGAAGTCTGACAGCAGTGGCAGGCAGGCGTTGTAGGCGGCGCGCAGCGGCTCGCTGTTGCGGACAGCGTTGAGATGGGCGACCGGCGACCAGGCACGCGCGACGTGGTGCTGCAGTTCCTCGAGCGGCTCGACGAAGTTCGCGAAGGTCGGGTCCTCGAGGCGCTCGAGCACGCCTACGCGAACGCGCAGCGAGTCGAGCAGCTCGCGGATGGCCGGTTCGACGTCCTCCGGCACGATCGCACGGAAAGGCGGCAGTCCCTGCGCGTCGAGCCAGGCGCGGTAGCGTGGCGTGTCCATGGCGATCGATTCTAGAACCTGTCGCGACCACGCGCATGCGGGACTCGACCGATGCCGGAGCGCCAAGGCGCAAACCTGCGATAATTCCGCATATGCAGCATGAATTCGACCTTGCGGTCATTGGCGGAGGGAGCGGCGGGCTCGCCTGCGCCCAGCGCGCCGCCGAGTATGGCGCCCGGGCCGTGATCGTCGAAGCGCAACGTCTCGGCGGCACCTGCGTCAACGTCGGTTGCGTGCCGAAGAAAGTCATGTGGAATGCGGCCCAGATCGCACACGCGATCGAGGATGCGGCGGGGTACGGCTTTGCCGTGGACGGCGTCGCGCTCGACTGGGCGGCGCTCAAGCGCGGCCGCGACGCGTACGTCGCGCGACTCAACGACCTTTACGAGCGCAACCTCGCGAAGCGCGGCGTGGAGTTGCTGCGCGGCCGGGCGCGCCTCGTCGGACCCGCGGAGCTGCAGATCGGCACGCGACATGTCACGGCCCGGCAAATCGTGATTGCGACCGGCGGCAGGCCGCATCTCCCGGCCGTGCCCGGTGCGGATCTGGGTCTGACTTCCAATGGCTTCTTCGAATTGCCGGTCCAGCCGCGACGTGTCGCCATCGTCGGCAGCGGCTACATCGCCATGGAGCTCGCCGGCGTCTTTCTCGCGCTCGGTTCCGAGACGACGCTCGTGATCCGCACAGCGCAGGTGCTACGGCATTTCGATACGATGCTCGGCGATGCACTGCTGCGCAGCATGCAGGAGGAAGGGCTGCGGCTCGCTGCGCAGACCGTGCCGGCAGCGCTGCATGCCGGCGCCGGCGGCGAGCGCTGGCTCGAGGCCATCGATGGGCGACGGCTCGGACCGTTCGACGCGCTCATCTGGGCGATCGGACGCGATGTCTCGACGGAGGGCCTCGGTCTCGAGCGCCTTGGCATCGCGGTCGATGCGGCCGGCCACATCGTCGTCGACGCCTGGCAGCAGACCAGCCTCGCCGGACACTATGCGATAGGCGACGTCACCGGCCGTGTGCCGCTCACGCCCGTGGCGATCGCGGCGGGCAGGCGGCTCGCGGATCGGCTGTTCGGCGGCATGGCGGACCGGCATCTCGATTACTCGAACATCCCGACCGTGGTGTTCAGTCACCCGCCGATCGGCACGGTCGGTCTCTCTGAGACGGAGGCGCGCGCGCGTTACGGCGACGCCGTGCGTGTCCATACTTCGCAGTTCGTGCCGATGTACCACGCGCTCACGACGCGCAAGCCGCGCGCCGAGATGAAGCTCGTGACCGTCGGCACCGAGCAGAGGATCGTCGGCTGCCACGTGATCGGTGCCGGTGCCGACGAGATGCTACAGGGCTACGCCGTGCGCATGGGTGCCACCAAGCGCGACTTCGACGACACGGTCGCCATCCACCCGACGAGCGCCGAAGAGTTCGTGACGATGCGCTAAACGCCTACCCCGGGGCGGCGCAAGTCTGGTCCTTTCAGCGGGGCCCGGCCAGCAGCGAGAGCACGGGAGCGGTCTGCGGGCGCACGCCGCGCCACAGTTCGAACGACTCGGCGGCCTGCTCGACCAGCATGCCCCAGCCCTCGACGGCCTGGGCGCAGCCGTGCTGCCGCGCCCAGCTCACAAACGGTGTCGCACCCCTGCCGTAGGAGAGGTCGTAGCAGGTCGTCGCGGCGCTGACGACCGCACTCGTAATTTTCGGCATTGTGCCCGAAAGGCCCGCCGACGTCGCGTTGATGATCAGATCGAACGGGCGGTGCGGCAGGTCGTCGAAGCCGCAGCCGCGCACGCTGCCAAGGTCGCCGAAGATACCGGCGAGTCCCTGGGCGCGCTCCGCCGAGCGGTTGCCGATCACGATTTCCTCCGGCTGCTGTTCGAGCAGCGGCGCGAGGATGCCGCGCGTGGCACCGCCGGCACCGAGGATCAGTATGCGCATGCGCTCGAGCGTGAGGCCAAGGTTCTGCACGAGATCGCGCACCAGCCCGGCGCCGTCGGTATTGTCGCCGAGCACGCGATCGGGCCGCTTGGCGAGCGTATTGACCGCGCCGGCGCGTGCGGCGCGCGGCGTCAGTTCGTCGGCGAAGGCTGCCGCCGCCGCCTTGTGCGGCACCGTCACGTTGAGCCCGCGGCCGCCAGTGCCGAAGAACTGCGTGCAGAAGGCGGCAAAGTCCTCCGGTTTGACGTCGTAGAGGCGGTAGACGAGATCCTGCTCCGTCTGGCGTGCAAAGATGCCATGAATGAACGGTGAGCGGCTGTGCGCAACGGGATGCCCGACCACGCCATACCGGTCCGGCCCGTTACTGTCTTCTGCCCGTGGCTTCATGCGGCCGGAAACAATACCTGCAATGGGCCGGTCTTGTACATGAACCACCCGGAATTCGAGCGCTGGCTCGAGGGCATGCGGCCGCAGCTGTTGGGCTTCGCGCTCTGGCTGGCGCGGATCCGCAGCAGATACGCGAACTGCGTGCGGCCATGCCGCGAATGCCAGCCGAGTATCGCGAACCGCTCGTGATGCAGGCGCTCGGCGGCTTTTCGACGCGCGAGATCGCCGCCGAGCTCGGGTCGACGCAGGGCGCGGCGCTGGCAGAGCCCCCTTAGGCGACCGACCAACCGCCAGCCGATGGGGCCGTTACGAGCGATGCATGCAACGCCGGCAGTACCTCGCGCAGCCTCGTGGCAAGCTGCCAGGGTGGGTTCAGCACGAGCAGGCCCGAGCCGTTGAGGCCGACGCGCGAGTCGCGCCGATGCAGCCACAACTCGGTGCGCAGCGCAGGCACCGCAAGCCGGCCGGTCAGCGTCTCAAGCCAGCGGCTGCTGTCGGCCTCGCGCTTGATCGGATACCAGAGGGCATAGACGCCGGTCGCGAAGCGTCGCAGTGCGCGCTCCAGGGTGGCGGCGATCCGGCTTCGGTCCTCACGGCCATCTTCGTATGGCGGGTCGATCAGCACGAGTCCGCGCCGTTCCGGTGGCGGTAGTAGGGCCGGCAGCCGTGCGTAGCCGTCGGCATGCTCGCAGCGCACGTGGGCTGCATCGTGCAGCAGCCGGCGCAGGGCGACGAAAGCCTCGGTACGCCATTCGCAAAAAACGGCGCGATCCTGTGGGCGCAGCAGGCGGGTCGCGATCCAGGGCGAGCCGGGACAGGCGCGGCGCAGTCCGCTGCAGTGGCGCGCGTCGGTCACGAGATCGAGATAACGTGCGATCGGCGTCGGCACGGCGCCGCTGCCGGGCGGCGGAGCGCGTAGCAGGCGCCCGATGCCCTGCACCGATTCGTGCCCGCCCGGGGTGTCGGGGTCGGAGCGCAGATCATAGAGACCCTCGCCGGCGTGCGTGTCGACGTACAGGAAACCCTTTTCCTTGCGCTGCAGGGCCTCGATCAGTGCGATCAGCACGACGTGCTTGTGCACGTCGGCGAAGTTGCCGGCATGGAACCGGTGCCGGTATTTCACGCGTCGGCCGTCGCGCTCCTGGACTTGCGCACGCCGTTCCCTCCGCGCGCCGGCTTGCCCGCGGCTCTGGGCTTGCGCGGCGCCTTGCCGCGCGCGGCGCTGGCCCGGCGGACCGTTTTTGGTTTGGCCGTCGCCGTGGCCTTCTTCGGCGCCATCGTCGCCGCAGTCCCCGCCGGCGTGTCGTCGGCGCCATGGCCGACCGCGGCGTGGCCTGCAGCGGACTTCGCTGCCGGGGTGAGGTTGCTCCTGGCGCGACCGCTGAGGCGGCCGCTGCGCCGGCCGGTCCTCGCCGGTGCGGTCGCGAGCAGCTGCTGACATTCCTCGAGCGTCAGCGTTTTCGGGTCGCGATCTTTCGGGATGCGCGCGTTCTTCACGCCATCGGTGACGTAAGGCCCATAGCGGCCATTGAGGATCTGCATGCCGCCGCCGAAGTCGCGGATGATCCGGCTGGCGTCCGCAGCCTGTTTGGCACGGATCAGCTCGATCGCGCGCGTCGGTTCGATCGTGTACGGGTCGTCACCGTCCTTGAGCGAGACGTACTGGCTGCCGTACTTGAGGTAGGGGCCGAAGCGGCCGATGTTGGCGATGATCTCCGCTCCCGCGCCTTCGAGTCCTTCCGGCACGAGACCGAGTTTGCGCGGCAGCTTGAACAGTTCCAGGGCCTCCGTCAGCGTAATCCGGTCCATTTTCTGGCCGGGACGCAGGCCGGCGAACTTCGGCTTCTCGGCGTCGTCCTTTGCGCCGATCTGGACGAACGGGCCAAAGCGTCCCATGCGCACGCTGACCGGCTTGCCGGTGACGGGATCGGTACCGAGCTCACGCGACTGCGCGACTTCCTCGCGCGACACGTTCTTGTCAGTGCGCTCGACGAGCTCGATGAACGGCTTCCAGAACTTCTCGAGCGGTTCGGTCCATTCTTCCTCGCCGCGCGAGACGGCGTCGAGTTCGTCCTCCATCGCGGCAGTGAAGCCGTACTCGACGTACTTGTGGAAGAACTTCGACAGGAAGGCGTTGACAATCTTGCCCATGTCCGTCGGGATGAAACGGCGGCCGTCCATCTCGACGTACTCGCGATCCCTGAGAGTCGAGATGATCGATGCGTAAGTCGAGGGCCGGCCGATACCGTGTTCCTCGAGCGCCTTGACGAGCGAGGCCTCCGTGAAGCGGGGTGGTGGTTCGGTAAAATGCTGTTCGGCACGCACGCCGAGCAGCTTCACGGCATCGCCCTCCGTCATCGCCGGGAGGATACGTTCCGACTCGTCGGCGGCGCCGTCGTCGAGACCCTCCTGGTAGACGGCCATGAAGCCGGGCTTCACGAGTGTCGAACCGTTGGCGCGCAGCAGATGACGCTGCGCCCCGTCGGCGCCCGCGACCATGTCGACCGCGACCGTGTCGAACAGCGCGTGCGCCATCTGGCAGGCGACGGCTCGCTTCCATATCAGGGCGTAGAGCCTGTGCTGATCCCGGTCGATCCTGCCCTCGAGCCGCGACGGCAGTATCGATGCCGAGGTCGGCCGAATCGCCTCGTGCGCCTCCTGCGCATTGCGGGACTTCGTCTTGTAGACGCGAACCTCATCGGGCAGCGCTTCCCTGCCGTACTGCTGCTCGACCACGCTACGAATCTCGGCGACGGCCTCCTTGGCGAGGTTCAGCGAGTCCGTTCGCATATAGGTGATGAGACCGACTGAGCCCTCGCCGAAGTCGACGCCCTCGTAGAGCTGCTGCGCGATGCGCATCGTGCGCTGCGCAGAGAAGCCGAGCTTGCGCGCGGCCTCCTGCTGCAACGTCGAGGTCGTGAACGGCGGCGACGGATTGCGCCGGCGCTGCTTGCGGTCGATCGCGACCACGCGCAGGACGCCGCCCGCGGAAGCGGCAGCCGCGCGTATGGCATTCTCGGCCTCAAGCGCGCTGTTCTCGTTGGTGAAAGTGAACTGCTCGACCTTGCGCCCCGCATACTCGATGAGCTTCAGAGGGAAGGCCTCCGACGCATGCTCACCCTCGGCGTCGAGCGTCCAGTACTCCTGCGGCACGAACGCCTGGATCTCGGCCTCGCGTTCGCAGATCATGCGCAGCGCGGGACTCTGCACGCGGCCCGCCGACAGTCCGCGCTGCACCTTCTTCCACAGCAGCGGCGAGAGATTGAAACCGACGAGGTAGTCGAGCGCGCGCCGCGCCTGCTGCGCATTGACGAGATCCAGCGAGAGGTCGCGGGGCGCGTCGATCGCTTCGCGCACGGCATTCTTCGTGATCTCGTAGAAAACGACGCGTCGCACGGTCTTGCCGGCAAGCTCGCCGCGTTCCTTGAGCAGCTCGTGCAGGTGCCACGCGATGGCCTCGCCCTCGCGGTCCGGGTCGGTCGCCAGGTAGAGCGATTTCGCCTTTCTGAGCGCGCGCGCGATCGCTTCGACGTGTTTCTCGTTGCGCTCGATGACGTCGTACTTCATCGCGAAGCGGCGCTCGGGATCCACCGCGCCTTCCTTGGGCACGAGGTCGCGCACGTGACCGTACGAGGCCAGGACCTCGAAGTCCTTGCCGAGGTACTTCTTGATGGTCTTGGCCTTGGCGGGCGATTCGACGATGACGAGGTTTTCGGCCATGTCAGGGGTGTGAAATTCCCAATACTCAAGAAACGAAAAACCGCGGTAGGACCGCGGTCGATGCTGCGCGCGGCCATGCCGCGCCGGACGACGCGGGCCTCAGTGCATGAGCTCCGGACTTCCCCAGACCAGATCTTCCATCCGTGAGCAGGCGAGCTCCGAGCCAGGCTGGCTCGACAGGACCATCAGCGCCACCCACTTGAGCTGGTCGACGCCGAGCTCCTCGCAGTCGAGCGCAAGCAGGCGGTCGATGACGATCTCGCGCTGGGCAGCCGAGAGGATGCCGGTTTGCTCGAGAGTCAGCAGGTAACCCTGGCATTCAGCCGACAGTCGCGCGCGCTCGGCGTCGGTGAAGACGCGTATCGCGGCGCAGCCAGCGCCGGCCGCCACGACGCCGTCGGCGCCCGGGGCGCGGTCGCGCTCGCCTGCCAGATCGGCGAGCCAGTCCAGGGCGCGCTCGACGCTCGACTGCTCGAAGCCGGCACGTTCGAGGTCTTCGGCGAGTTCCTCGCGCTCGGGCACGTCCGGCTCGTCGCTGAGCATGTAGCGATCGAATACGTAGATCAGGATATCGAGGACGGTGCCGCTGTCTTCGGTCATGGGGTGTCTGTCGTGTCCGGGTGACGGCTGTAGCGTCCACCCGATTCCGTGGTGATTTCGCCCTCGAGCTCGAGAATCAGCAGCATCGAGGCCACGGACTCGCTCGGCAGGCCTGTTCGGGCGACGAGATCATCGATCCCGGTCGGCCCGGAGCCGAGCGCATCTAACAGGATTTCGTAGTCCTTGTCCAACCGCCGCGTCGTCGCGGGGGGCCGGGCCGACTCACCGAAGGAGCATTTAACTGATTGATTCAAAATCGGAATTTTAAGCACCGAGAGCACCTCGGCGGCGTCTTCGACGAGCATCGCCCCATCGCGGATCAGTCGATGGCAGCCACGCGAGAGCATGCTGTGGATCGATCCTGGGATCGCGAACACTTCGCGGCCGAGTTCGGCCGCGTGGCGCGCCGTGATCAGCGAGCCGCTCTGTTGCCGAGCCTCGACCACCAGCGTGCCGAGCGCGAGGCCCGCAATCAGCCGGTTGCGGCGCGGGAACTGATGCCGGAGCGGTGGCGTGCCGGGCGGAAACTCGGAAATCAGCGCACCGCTTGCCGCGATGCGCGCCGCGAGCAGCGCATGTTCCGGCGGGTAGATGCGGTCGAGGCCGCCGCCACAGACCGCGATGGTCAGACCACCGGCGCTGAGGGCCGCCTCGTGGCAGGCCGCGTCGATGCCGCGCGCGAGACCGCTGGTGATGGTCACGCCGGCGCGCGCGAACCA
>CAZAWM010000091.1:0-11926 GCA_964488605.1 uncultured Steroidobacteraceae bacterium
CAGTCCCAGTGTGGCTGATCATCCTCTCAGACCAGCTACGGATCGTCGCCTTGGTGAGCCGTTACCTCACCAACTAGCTAATCCGACTTCGGCTCATCCAATAGCGCGAGGTCTTGCGATCCCCCGCTTTCACCCGTGGGTCGTATGCGGTATTAGCCAATCTTTCGACTGGTTATTCCCCACTACTGGGCAGATTCCGAAGCATTACTCACCCGTTCGCCGCTCGCCGCCAGGATTGCTCCCGCGCTGCCGCTCGACTTGCATGTGTTAGGCACGCCGCCAGCGTTCAATCTGAGCCAGGATCAAACTCTTCACTTAAAGCTTTTGAGCTTCGAACGAAGAAGTGATCAAACGGCCCATTGCTGGACTATTTGGTCACTCGGTTTTTGCGTCCGTTGCGGACACATCGACGCGAGTCCCCACACAAATTACCTGCCGAACTTTTAAAGAGCGGCTCGGACCGCAGGGGTCGAGCGGGCCGGGAAGTTTAGCCCAAAGGCCCTTCCCGTCAATAAGTATTGATCTCGTCGTGACCGTCACCGCGAGGACCGCGGTGCGGGCTCGAAGCTGAGGGCGGGCATTATAGGGGGCCGACCGCTTCTGTCAACGCGTTGTCATGAGTTTTTCGGCCGAGCGAATCCCTTTTCATCTCAAACACTTACGCACCCGCAGTCGACCATTCAGGCGGACTTGAGCTCGAGCCAGCGGAACTTGTGCTTGCCGACCTGCAGCAGATAGCGGCCGGGTGCCACGAGCCGATGCTCGCGCGATGCGATCTTCTCGAGGGTTTCGGCGCTGCCGCCGACACGCACCGCGCCTTGCTCGATCATCCGGTTGCCATCGGAGGTGCTTGCAACGAGACCGCAGCCCTTGAGCGCGTTCGCGAGCCGCATCGCACCGCCCTGCGCCTCGAGAACGGTGCAGCCGATCTGATCGGGCAGAGCGCCCTGCTGGAACCGCGCAACGAACCGCTGCTGGGCCCGAGCCGCCTGCGCTTCGCCGTGGAAGCGCGCGACGATCTCGTGAGCCAGCTCGAACTTCACGTCCCGGGGATTGCGTCCCGCAGCCACCTCGGCGCGTAGGCGCTCGATGTCAGTCAGAGGCCGGAAGGACAGCAGCTCGAAGTAGCGCCACATCAGCTCGTCGCTGATCGACATGAGCTTGCCGAACTGGACATCGGGCTGCTCGGCGATACCGACGTAGTTACCGAGCGATTTAGACATCTTCTGAACGCCGTCGAGACCCTCCAGTAGCGGCATGGTCAGCACGCACTGCGGCTCCTGCCCGTAGGCCTCCTGCAGCTGCCGCCCGACCAGCAGGTTGAACTTCTGGTCGGTGCCGCCGAGTTCCACGTCCGCGCGCAGTACGACAGAGTCGTAGCCCTGGGCCAGCGGGTAGAAGAATTCGTGCACGGAGATCGGTTGCCCGGACTTGTAGCGCCGGGCGAAATCATCGCGTTCGAGCATGCGCGCGACCGTATAGTGCGCGGCGACCTCGACGAATTTGGGCAGCGGCATTTCGCTCAGCCACTTCGAGTTGAACTCGATGGTCGTGCGCGCAGGATCGAGGATCTTGAAGATCTGCTCCTGGTAGGTACGCGCGTTCGCCTGCACTTCCGCGGGCGTCAACCGCGGCCGCGTCGCGTTACGGCCGGTCGGATCGCCGATCAGCCCGGTGAAGTCACCGATCAGGAAAATGACGTCGTGGCCGAACTGCTGGAACTGGCGCAGCTTGTTGATCAGCACCGTGTGGCCAAGGTGCAGGTCCGGTGCCGTGGGGTCGAAGCCGGCCTTGACGCGCAACGGCCTGCCGCGCGCGAGTTTTCTCGCCACTTCGGCCTCGATCAGCAGGTCCGCGCACCCGCGCCGGAGTTCGGCGAGCTGCTGATCCACGGGAATCGTCATCGTCCTGCGCCTCGCATCAATTCCACAGCTGCCCGAGGTTGACCCCGGACCGCGCCCTCGGGTACCGTCGCGCCCTTCTTGTTCAATAGTTTACGGCATGTCGCAGCCACGGGCTCCCGAATCTCGAACCGCCCATGCGGCCGGCGGCGCCGAGTCGCGCCGCTCGCTGTGGCCCGCACTGCACGTCTTGAACATGCCACCGACCCGGTGGCTGCAATGTTTCGCGTGCGCAGTGCTCGTGCTTGCGTGGTTTCGCGGCAACGAGCAGCTGTCGATCGAGCGAGCGCTGCGAAACGAGAGCGCGGTGGCCGAGGAGGCCGGCCTTCGGGTCGATGCCACGGCCTACCGGGCCGCGCTCGGACTGTCGAACATCGAGGTCATCGTCGGCCGCAACGATACCCTCGAGCGCATCTTCCGCAGGCTCGAGCTTTCGCTGCAGGACCTGGCCTCGTTGCGGGCGGTCCCGGAGCTGCGCGCGCATCTCGATCGGCTGCGCCCCGGGGACCCCATCACGTTCGTGATGCGCGGTAACGAGCTGTTCGGCCTCGAGCGGCAGCTTTCGGCGAGCGACACCCTGAAGATCGAGCGCGCCGGGTCCGGCTTCGCTACCGACGTCGTGGTCAATCCGCTCGAGCGCGAGATCCGCACGGCGACCGGCAACATCACGAGTTCCCTGTTCCGCGCGGCCCAGCAGGCCGGGCTGTCGGACGCGACGGCACTCGCCATCGCCGAGGTCTTCGCCTGGGACATCGACTTCGTACTCGAGATCCAGCCCGGCGACACTTTCACGGTCACCTACGAGGCGCTCAGCCAGGATGGCGTACCAGTCGGCGACGGCGACGTCCTGGCGGTCGAGTTCGTCAATGCGGGGCGCCGCTTCCGCGCGGTCCGCTACGTCGACCCCGCCGGCCGCGCCGCTTATTACACGCCCGAAGGCCGGAGCCTGCGCAAAGCCTTCCTGCGCGCCCCGGTCGAATTTTCGCGCATCAGCTCGCAGTTCAACCTGTACCGGCGCCATCCCGTGCTGAACCGTATCCGCGCGCATCGCGGCGTCGACTATGCGGCGCCGATCGGCACCCCGGTGCGAGCGGCTGGCGACGGCCGGGTCCGCTTTGTCGGTGAGCAGGCCGGCTACGGCAAGGTCATCGAACTCGACCACGCCGGTGGCGTACTGACCGTCTACGGGCACCTGTCACGATTCGCTAGGGGCCTGTCGCGCGGTGACCGCGTGCAGCAGGGCGAAGTGATCGGCTACGTCGGCATGACCGGCCTCGCTACCGGCCCGCATTTACACTACGAGTACCGCGTCCGTGGCGTGCACATGAATCCCCAGACCGCGGCTCTGCCGATGACTGACCCGGTGCCGGCGTCGCTGCTCGAGGACTTCCGCGCGCGCACTGCCCCGCTCGTGGCCTCGCTCGAGACCGGCGCATCGCCCGCACGCCTCGCACGCTGAAACCTCTCCGCAGCGCGGCGGTCAAATTATGTTTAACGGCGGCCGCGCTGTCGCCGTCACGCCGACCATGCGCGGCACGATGTCACAGACTTTTCGACGGCGCCGTGTTCCCATAATCCCATCTCGGACGACCCAACCCGACGTGGACGCACCGCACCTCGCCGCACCGCAGCACTTCAGTAACCGCGAGCTGTCGCTGCTCGCGTTCAACGAGCGAGTGCTGGCGCAGGCCCTCGACGAGTCCGTGCCGCTGCTCGAACGGCTGCGTTTCCTCTGCATCTCGTCCAGCAATCTGGACGAGTTCTTCGAGATCCGCGTCGCAGGCATCAAGGAGCTCATCGAACGCGGCGCAACGCAGCGCAGCCCGGACGGCATGACGAACGAGGAGCAGCTCGCGGCCATCCATGCGCGTGCCACCGAATTCGTCGAGCGGCAGTACCATTGCCTTAGCGAGGTGCTGCTGCCGGCGCTGCGCGCCGCCGGCATTCGCGTCGTGCCGCGCGCTGAGTGGTCGAGCGCGATGTACGCCCGGCTCGAGCGGCACTTCGAACTCGAGGTCGAACCGGTCCTGAGTCCCCTCGCGCTCGATCCTTCGCGGCCATTTCCAAAGATCCAGAACAAGAGCCTGAACTTCATCGTCCGTGTCGAGGGTCAGGACGCGTTCGGACGCGAGGCCCATCTCGCGATCGTGCAGGCACCCCGCTCGTTGCCGCGGGTCCTGCCGGTCAGTGACGAGCGCGATGGTCAGAGCTTTGTACTGCTGGCGGCGCTGATCCAGGAATTCGTGCCCAAGCTGTTCGAAAGCATGCGGGTCGTCGGCTGCTATCCGTTCCGCTTGACTCGCAATAGCGACCTGTTCGTCGACGAGGAGGAAGTCGACGACCTGCGCAGGGCGCTCGAGGGCGAGCTCATGCAGCGCCGCTATGGCGACGAGGTCAGGCTCGAGACCTCGCTAGACTGTCCAGACGAGATCGTCGACTTCCTGCTGCGCCAGTTCTCGCTCACGCGGCTCGATCTGTACCGCGTCCCGACCATGGTCAATCTGCACCGGTTGTCGGCCATCTACGATCTTGCGCAGCGCGCCGATCTCAAGTACCCGCCGTTCACGCCCGGTCTTCCCCGACGCATCGCCACGCCCACCGACCTGTTCGCCGCGATACGGCACAAGGATCTGCTGCTGCACCACCCTTACCAGTCTTTCCAGCCGGTCGTGGACCTACTGCGCCAGGCCGCCAGCGATCCGGCCGTTCTCGCCATCAAGCAGACCCTGTACCGCGCAGGCTCCAACTCGCCGATCGTCGAGTCGCTGGTGCAGGCCGCCCATGTCGGCAAGGACGTCACGGTCGTGATCGAACTGCGCGCCCGCTTCGACGAGGAGGCGAACATAGAGCTGTCGAACCGGCTGCAGGAAGCCGGCGCGCACGTCATGTATGGCGTAGTCGGCTACAAGACGCACGCGAAGCTGGCCCTGATCGTCCGACGCGAGGCTGACGGCATCCGCCGCTACTGCCACCTGGGCACCGGCAACTACCACCCGCGCACGGCGCGGGCATACACCGATTACAGTCTGATGACCTGCGATCCCGACATCGGTCAGGACGTCCATGAGATCTTCCTGCAGATCACGAGCCTGACGAGCACGCCGAGCCTCAAGCGCCTGCTGCAGTCGCCATTCGGACTGCATGCGGCGATGATCGAGAAGCTCGATCGCGAGGCCGAGCACGCGCGCGCCGGCAGGCCGGCGCGCGTGATCCTCAAGATGAACGCGCTGGTCGAGCCGCGCGCGATCGAGGCGCTTTACCGGGCCTCGCGAGCCGGCGTCGAGATCGACCTGATCGTACGTGGCGTCTGCGCACTGCGACCCGGCCTGCCGGGTGTCTCAGAGAACATCCGCGTGCGCTCGATCGTCGGACGATTCCTCGAGCACTCGCGCGTTTTCTACTTCGAGAATGGCGGCCAGAGCGAACTGTACTGCTCGAGCGCGGACTGGATGGAACGCAATTTCTTCCGCCGCGTCGAGGTCGCTTTCCCGATCCTGCGCGCCTCGCACCGCGCGCGCATTCTGCGCGACCTCGAGACCTATCTCTGGGACAACTCGCAGGCTTGGCTGCTCGATTGCGGGGGCACTTACCGACGCTGCGAATCGGGCAACGAGCCGCTAGTCGTCGCGCAGCAGGAACTGCTCGACACCTACTCCGGAACCGACGAATCAACGGAGTGAGATCTGGCCGCCGGCCCGGCGCGCATGACGATGCGGCGCAGTGCTCAGGCCGCGGCGCGTCTGCGTTCGCTGAACACGCGCAGGCGGAAGTCGGCTTCGCGCAGCTGCTCGATCTCGCGCGACAGATCGGCCACCGTCAGCGGGTGATCACGCAGCCAGCGCGAAGGAAAGCGCACCTCAAGAGAACGGCCGCGCGGTAGCAACGTCAGCTCGGGCAGCGGTACGTCGCTGCGGCCGCGATGCAGCAGTACGGCGAGACGCAGCAGCACGATCAGATAAAGTACGCGCCGGTCCCAGGGTGGCAGCAGCTGATCGAAGCCTTCGGTGGACAGGCGCCGGCGGTGACAGCCGACGATCTTCGCCAGCAGACGCTGTTCCTCGCGGGCGAAGCCCGGCATGTCCGCGTTTTCCAGCAGATAGGCGCCATGCTGGTGATAGCGCGAATGCGCGACATCGAGCCCGATCTCATGTAGTCGGGCCGCCCACGAGAGCGCGAGCTCGGCGAGCGGATCTTCAAGCTGCCACGCGGTCGCGACCTGCGCAAGAAAGTCCAGCGCCGTGCGCTCGACGCGCTGTGCCTGACCGGCGTCGACGTGGTACCGCTCCTGCATCGCGCGAACGGTGCGTGCACGCGCATCCTCGTCGGTGTATCGGCCGATGATGTCGTAAAGCAGACCGTCGCGCATCGCGCCTTCGGCGACGTCCATCCGCTCGAGACCCAGCACCTCGAACAATTCGGCGAGGATGGCCACACCGCCCGGGAAGACGACGCTGCGCTCCTCGTTGATCGCCCGGATCGGTATGGTGCTGACGTGCCCACCGCGGATCAGCGCGTCGATGACATGCTCGAGACCCTCGGGGGTAATGCCTTGCGCAGTGGGCAGGAGCTCGCGGCAGGCCTCGCCGATGGCGCGCACTGTTCCCGAGCTGCCGACGGCCTGGTCCCAGCCCCTTCGAAGAAAGGCGACCTTCACTGGCTCGAGCTCGAGGCGCGCGGCGACGCGCGCCCGCGCGATGCGTTTGGCAGAGATGCGGCCGTCGGCAAAGAAACGCTGGCTCATGCTGACACAACCGAGCTGGGTGCTCTCGAGCTCGAGCGGTGTCAGTCCCTCGCCGATGATGATTTCGGTGCTGCCGCCACCTATGTCGACGACAAGTCGCCGCCCGGGCAAGGCAGGTAGGGTATGCGCCACGCCGGAGTAGATCAGACGCGCCTCCTCCATGCCGGAGACGATCTCGATCGGATGACCGAGCGCCGCGCGAGCCTTTTCGAGGAACTGCTGCTTGCGGTGAGCGCGCCGCAGCGCATTGGTGCCGACGGCACGGACGCTGCCCGGCCGCATGTCGCGAAGTCTCTGGCCGAAGCGCTCGAGGCAAGCAAGGGCGCGAGCGGCGGCCTCCCGATCGAGGCGTCCGTCTGCGTCGACGCCGGCTCCGAGCCGAACGTTCTCGCGCAGACGATCGACTACGACGAGCTGCCCGTGCAGGTGACGGGCGACAACCATGTGGAAGCTGTTGGAGCCGAGATCGACGGCCGCGATGAGCTCGGGGACCGACCCCGCAGCCTTACGGGGCACCGGCCACCTTCGTCAGGCCGAGAAGGAAGAGCCGCAACCGCAGGTCGTCGTCGCATTGGGGTTGCGGATGACGAACTGCGCGCCGTCGAGACCCTCGCGGTAGTCGATCTCCGCGCCCGACAGGTACTGGAAACTCATGGGATCGACCAGCAGCTTGACGCCGAGGTTTTCGATGCAGGTGTCGCCATCCTGGATCTCTTCGTCGAACTCGAAGCCATACTGCAGACCCGAGCAGCCGCCCCCCTGGACGAACACGCGCAACTTGAGGTTCGGGTTACCCTCACCCTCGATCAGCGAACCGACCTTGCGGGCAGCGGCGTCGGTGAACACCAGCGCCGGCGGCGGCAGGTCTGCAGGGGCGTCCTGAGGCAATGTTGCGGTATTGCTCATGACGCCAGATTCTAGGTGCCGCACCTCCGAGCGTCAAAGAGCGCGTCGACCGCGGCCGGTGGCAGTTCGGCGGCTGAGTGCGGCGCGTCCGGCCGCTGGCCCGATGGCTCGTCGACCACGTCTGTGGCGCCGCTGCCCGTGGCCTGGGACTTCGCGACCATCGGGATGAGCTTGCCCGACACTTGAGCGCCGAGCGCCATCTCGATAGTGCCGTAATGGACATTGCCGTGAATGCGCGCCGTCGCGCCGATCACGACGCGTTCGCGCGCGTGAACGTCGCCGTTGACCACGCCGTTGACGACGAGACTCGGCACGTCGACGGCTCCCTCGACGATCCCCTGCTCACTGATCCACAGCGTCGCGCTCTCGCCCGCTGCCGCCCTGACGTTGCCGATAACATGCCCCTCGAGGTGCAGTCCGCCGGCGAACTCGATGTCGCCCTGCAACCTCGCCGAACGGGCGATCAGGGTGTCGATACGGCTCGACAGAGGCGTCTTTTTGCGTCCGAACATAGCGGGCTCCTCGGGCGTTGGCTCAGGAGGGCCCTGTTTCCCAGACGAAGGTCTGGGAAACAGGCGCGACCTCACGGCGGCTCGAAACGAGTTCTACAATAATTCGCTCGGGTCGAAATCCGTCAGGGATCACGATTTCGGGATCCAGGTTCTCGAAATAGCGAAAACTGAACGGCAGTTCGAAGCCCGGCTTACCGAACAGCGAGGCCATGTCGAGGACCGCGGGGGCCGCCGACCGTCGACCTTCGACCGTCAGAAGCACCCTTCCGGAAATGTTGCGCTCAGGCCGCCCACTCTGCACGAGCGTGAAGCGCACCACGAAGCGCCCGGGCGCGCTGCCAGGTACCACGCGCAGTTGCTGCACCTTGGCCTCGGCCGCGTTGGCGCGCTGGACCACGATGCCCTGGTAGAACGCAAGCTGCTGCGACTGCCTCGCCACCTCGGCTTGCAGTTCGCCGATGGTGCGCGCAACCTCGGCCCGCTCCTGCGCCTGGCTGCGGCGCAGCGTGGCGAGTTCGGCCGCCTCGCGCCGCAGCTCGCGAATGGCCGCGTCGCGTGCACGGATCTCGCGCCGCAGCTCGGCGCGTTCACGTATGGCCGCGAGCTGATCGAAGCCGGCCCGCGAGCGGCCGTATTCGAACAGCAGGTAGCCGCCGGCCACGGCGACGGCGGCGAGCCCGGCGCCGACGATCCACGCCCTCTGCGGCGCGTAGGTCCGGATGACAACTTTGGGTGGCGTCTCGGCCACTTCTCAGCCCCCACGGGGCGGCGCAGCCTGAACACGCGCACCGCGGCGCCGCAGCCGGCGGACCCGCTGGCCCACTGGCGGCGAGGCCCGCGCTCCGGCAAGGACGCTCGACCACCAGTCGGGATAGGGCGGCAGGTCGCCGCCGAAAGCGATGCGCCCGAGCTCATGCAGCGCCCGACGATAGACGCCTCGCTTGAACTCGATCACCTCGCGCATCGGTTCCCAGAAATCTGCCCAGCGCCAGCGGTCGAACTCCGGCAGCGAGGTATGGTCGAGCCGGAATGCCAGATCCGCGCGCGCGGGCCGGAGCAGAAACCAGCGCTGCTTCTGCCCGATGCAGACGGGCGACCGGTCGCGTCGCACGAAGCGCGGCGGCAGTCGATACCGGAGCCACCCGGAGGTCGCGCCGACGAGGTGCACGTCCTCCGGCGCAAGTCCGATCTCCTCGCGAAGCTCCCGGTACAGCGCCTGCTGCGGCGATTCGCCAGCCTGGATTCCGCCCTGCGGAAACTGCCAGCCGCGTCCGCCGGATCGGCGACCGAGGAAGACCCGCCCGTCCTCGTGCATCAGCACGATGCCGACGTTGGCACGATAGCCTTGCGCATCGATCAGATCCGCCATGGAGGCAGTATCGCCACCCCCGCAGACAGGGACAAGCCGATGGCGCGCGCGGCAGCCACCATGACAGGCGCGCCACCAGCGAATAGTCTGCGGGAGTGTCGACTGTCTCCAACTGGCGTCGGTTTGCAGGTCTCGGCGCGCTCTGCGCGGCGGTACTGCTGTTCGCGCTGCTATCGGGCCCGGCCGAGATCTCGCTCGCGGATCTGTGGAGGCTGGCGACCGGCGACGGCAGCGACGAGATCGCGCGAACGGTCGTTGTCGAGCTGCGCTTGCCTCGCATCGTGACCGCGTTCGCCGTCGGCGCACTGCTCGCACTCGCCGGCGTGCTGCTGCAGGCCTTGTTCCGCAATCCGCTCGCCGATCCGTACGTGCTCGGGGTCTCCGGCGGCTCGGCCGTCGCGGCCCTGCTCGCCCTCGCCGCGGGCGCCGGGCTGCTGCTGACACAGGCAGCGGCGGCCCTTGGCGCAGCCGCGGCCGTCGCGCTGGTCTGGTGGCTCGGCGCCGACGGTGGACCGAACCGGCTGCTGCTGACGGGGGTCGTCGTCGCCGCCGTCTGTGGCGCCGTGGTCACGCTGATCCTGGCGCTGGCCAGCGCCGAGGCGTTGCGCGGCATGCTGTTCTGGCTCGCAGGTGACCTGAGCTGGTCGGCGCAACCGCGTTCCGTGCTCGCGCTCGCGCTAACGGGCGCGACGGTCGCCACCCTTCTGGGCCGTCCGCTCGACGCGCTGGCCGCGGGCGAGCTGCGCTCGCAGAGCATAGGGCTCGATCTGCGCCGCGCCCGGCGCGCGGTGGTGGCCACCGCGGCCGTTCTCGCGGGGGCGGCCGTCGCCACTGCGGGGACCATTGGCTTCGTCGGGCTTCTCGGGCCGCACGCCACGAGGCTGCTGTTTCGCAGCGGCGCGCATCGCGTCGTGGCACCCGGCGCGGCGCTGCTCGGCGGACTGCTGGTCGCGTTCACCGACACGCTCGCGCGTACGCTGCTCGAGCCGCGCCAACTGCCGGTCGGCGCGCTGCTGGCGCTGATCGGCGCGCCGGCCTTCCTGTCGCTGCTCAGGCGCGCCGGTCCGTGAGGCTACGCCGGTCCTCGAGGTACTCGCGGCCGCGGGTCATCAGCGCCTTGAAGGCCTCGCGGTCACGCTCGAGGACGGCCGAGCGCAGGCGCTCCACGGCCTTGGCCAGAGCCTCGAGCGACTCGGCGCCGTAATCGTTGAGACTCTGGATCTCGAAGTACAGATCCGGGCTCTCCTGGGCAACGCGCGTCGCGACGTCGAGCTGGGCGTCGAAGGTCGTGCTGGACAGCTGCGCCAGGCGCGGCGCGGCCTCGCCGCTCTCGGCCAGCGCGGTAAAGAACGCGATGTTCAGAGCGTGCGAGAGTCCGAGCACATAAGCGATCAGCCGGTCATGGTCATCGAGGCTCATCACGACCTGCTCGACCATCGTAGGTGCGAACAGCTCGCGAGCGCGCTCGAGCGCCTCGGCATGACCGAGATCGACGAAGATCACGTGGCGGCCGGAAAGCAGCTCGGTGTCCGGACCGAACATCGGGTGCACGGAGGTGACGCGGCACCCCAAGGACTTGAGCGTCATGAGGCCGCCGCGCAGCGGCGACTTCAGCGAGCCGATGTCGAAGATCACGCCGCGCGGGCGCCGCAGCGCGAGCTCGCGCAGCGTCTGGTCGGTGCTGCCGAGCGGCGTCGCGACGACGATGAAGTCCTGGCCGATGTCGGCCGTGCGCAGGTCGCCCGCATCGCTCGCCCCCGGCGGTACGCCGCCGGGGTCGCAGACCTCGACGGCGAAGCCCTGCGAGCCGAGGAAGTCGACGAACCAGCGCCCCATCTTGCCGGCGCCGCCGACGACCAGTGCGCGCCGACCGGTGCCGGTGCCATGGGCGACGACGCTCGCCTGCTCCTGCGTCGTCAGCGATGAGCGGATCAGCATCCGCATCAGCGACTCGGCGACTTTCGGCGGGACGCCGGCGCGCTCGGCCGCAGCGCGCGCGGAGAGGATCACTTCGCGCTCGCGCTGGTAGTCTCGCGTGGCGCGCCCGGTCGCGCGCTTGACGCGTGCGATCTCGCGACTCTTCTCCTGTCGTTCCGCGATGAGCTCGATCAGCTTTGCGTCGATTTCGTCGAGACGCTGCCGCAGTTCGTCGAGGCTGGTCATATGGGCGCGTCACCCTAGCGATCCATGGCAGGGCGCGCAAGCGGACGCTAACATCGCGACATGCCATTGCCCCGACAGTTACTGCCGACGCCGCTGCCAGCCGAACCTCTGGCCCTGGCCGCCGACTGGCTCGAACGTGCGACCCGGCTCGGCGCGCAGCCCAATCCCAACGCGATGACCCTCGCGACGGTCGGCCGCGACGGCCAGCCGTCGGCCCGCATCGTGCTCTGCAAGGAGATCCTGCCGCAACCGGGGCTGCTCTCGTTCTATACGAACTACGAATCGCACAAGGGCCGGGAGCTCGCCGACAACCCGCGCGCCGCCGTCGTGTTCC
>CAZAWM010000092.1:0-11899 GCA_964488605.1 uncultured Steroidobacteraceae bacterium
TCGCGCTCTCGCCCGAGGCGCCGCCTGGGGGCGGCATCAAGTCGCCCGAGTACCTGGCGATCAACCCGATGGGCAAGATGCCGACTCTCGAGGATGGCGGCAGCTATCTGGCTGAATCGATGGTCATCCTCGAGTACCTCGACGACGCGCATCCGCTGAAGTCGCTGCTGCCGCCCGCACCCCTCGACCGCGCCCGGGTCCGTCTGCTCGGCCGTATCACCGACCTCTACGTGATGTCGCAGGGGACGGGGTTCTTCCGCAACATGAACCCGGCGCAGCGCAACCAGACAGAGGTCGAGGCGTCCAAGCAGGGACTCGCGAAGGCGATGGCGGATCTCGAGCACTTCATGGGCGGCGGCCCGTTTGCGCTCTATGCAGCGCCGACGCAAGCCGACTGCGCGATGCTGCCGTGCCTGCTCATGATGAGCGGAGTCGTCGCCGCTTTCGGTATTACCGACCTCTACGCCGACCGCCCGCGGCTCAAGGCGTGGTTCGCGCACATGCAGCAGGACCCGATCGCCGGCCCGTTCATCGCCGAGTACAACGCCGCGATGCAGGCGTTCTTCGCCGCGCGACGCTGAGCGCATGCACGGCTGGGTAGTCCGGGAGTTCGGCGGCGTCGAAGCCCTGCGCTGGAGCGCGCTCGAACCGCTGGTGCCGGGTCCCGGGCAACTGCTCGTGCGTGTGCGGGCCTCCGGCATCAACTTCGCCGAGACGCGCATGCGCGCGGGCACCTATTCCGGCCAGACGCTGCCTTTCGTCATGGGTATGGAATCCGCCGGCGTCGTCGAGGCCATCGGACCCGGGATCGACGGTTATGCGGTCGGTGATCGCGTCTTCGGGCGCGCGCGCGGCTCGCATGCGACTCATGTGCTGTTCGAGGCCGCACACACGCTGCCTCTGCCGGCTGGACTGTCCTTCGAGCAGGGCGCCGCGATTCCCGTGGGCTGGCTGACAGCCTGGCATGCGCTGATCACCGTCGCCGACGTGCAGGCACGACAGCGCGTGCTGATCGAGGCGATCGCCAGCAGCGTAGGCAGCGCCGCGCTGCAGATCGCACGCTGGCGCGGCGCCTGGGTCGCCGGCACGGCGAGCCGCGACGACAAGTGCGCACGGGCCCGCGCGGCGGGCGCGGACGCGGCCTACAACTACAAATCCGAAGACGTTCCCGTTGCCGTGAAGCGCGATACCGACGGGCACGGTGTCGACGTCGGCCTGATGACTATCGGCGAGGAGACGGCCGCCGCCCTGTTCGAATCGATGGCGCCGGAAGGCCACATCGTCATGTACGGCAGCACCGGTGGACGGCAGGTCTGTTTCAGCCTGAACATAGGCACCCGCAACCTGCGGCTGTCCTCGATGAGCATTTCGACGAGTGCCCGGTTCCTGCCCGAGACGATGGCGAGTTTTCGCCGGCTCGCGTTGCCGCGCTTCGCTGCCGGCGACTTCCGCGCCGTCGTCGACACCGTGCTGCCGATGGCGGAGCTGCCCCGCGCGCACGCGATGGTCGATGCGCGTCTGCACTTCGGCAAGATCGTTCTCGTCAACCCGTGACGCTCCGCGCGGACGGGCTGCCCGCTCAGCCGAAGCTCACGACCACCTTGCCGTCGCGCTCGGCGCCCGTGCAGCTGGCGCGCTCGCAGGCCTCGACGATGCGCTCGAGCGGATAGACGCCGGCGATCTTCGCGCGGAGCTCACCGCTTGCGATGTGGCGAGCGAGACGCGCATACATCTGCCGGACCTGCTCCGGCGAGCGCCGCTCGAACTGACGCACGAAGGACACGCCGACCAGCCGGATATCGCGCCGGAACATCAGATAGAAGTCGAGGTGACAGGGCTGGCCCGACATCGAGCCATAGCTGGCCACGGTGCTGCCTGGCGCGAGGCACTCGGCGATGCGCTGTGTCGCCGGTCCGCCGACGGCATCGATGCCGACCCGCACCGGTGCACCGCCGACTGCCTCCGCGACGCGCGCGGCGAGATCCGGACCGTCGACGAACACGACGTCGGCCCCGAGCTCGCGCAGCTCCGCAACGATCTCGGCGCGACGCACGACATTGACGGTGCGCACGCCCCTGATGCGCGCCAGCCGGATCAGATAGCGGCCGCAGCTCGAATTGGCGGCGTTCTGGATCAGCCAGTCGCCGGGCTGCAGGTCGGCGAAGTCCTCGAGCAGCACCTCGGCCGTGGGCCCGTTCACGGTCAGCAGCGACAGTTGCACGGCGTCGCCCTCGGGGGCCGGCATGCAACCCGAGGCACGGCATCGGACCTCCTCGCGAAACGTTCCGCTCCCCAGCGGCGGGAAAACGCGGTCGCCGACCGCGAAGCCACTGACACCGGCACCGATGCGAACGACCCGGCCGATCCCTTCGAAACCGGGAGTGCGCGGCAGCGGCAACTGGAAATCGCCGGCACCCTCGATCGTGCGCAGATCGGCGATGTGCATCGCTGCCGCTTCCATCCGCACGACGAGCTCGCCCGCGTCGGGCTGTTCAGGCTGTCGCTCGACGATACGCAGCACCTCGCGCGGCGGACCGAACCGGTCGTGGACGACACTCTTCATCTGCGGGGAACTCCGGTATCGCGGCTCAGTTGCCGGTGATCAGGAAACTCAGGATCCGGTCGGCCGTCTGCGGCGCCCATTGACGGAAGCCGGTCCAATGGCCAAACCTCGGTTCGATCGCGCGCGCGGCGGCCTGCGACACCTCGCCGCGGACGCGCTCGGTCATGGCGACGCCGTCCTCGCCGGGCGCCGGTACCTGCCCGCCGGACGCCGCGAAGGCCCGCTGCGTCGCGTCGAGGAGCCGCAGCAGGTACTCCCGGTAGTCGGCGACCCAGCGCCGGTCTCCGGGTCCGGTATGCCCGCCGACGACCTGGTCGAAGTCGAGCTTCGAGGCCTCGTCGAGCGAGTGGAGATAGCCTGCGAAGTCGGTGTCCGGCAGATTGCGGTATGGCGCGACGTCGGGCTCGACGCCATCGACCCAGACGAGCAGCCGGCCGCGGTCCGTCGGCAGCAGGAACAGCAGGTTGGAATCCGAGTGGTTCGGGCCGAAGTCGCGTGCCTCGATGCGCGCGGCACCATCGGCGATCACCGCACGGTCGCCGATCACGCCCGTCGGCCGTAGCACGTCGCGATCGCCGCGCCGGTCGATCCGCCGGTGCGCGGCCTCGTGCGCGCAGACCTCGCAGTCGGCGCCTGCGGCGAGCACGGCGCCGCCGCAGATGTGATCGCGGTGGTCGTGAGAGTAGACGATCCGCACGAGCGGACGGTCGGTCACGCGGGCGATGGCGGCGCGGTAGGCCGCCGCTGCGGTCTCGTTGATCGGATCGAAAGCGGTCACGCCGCGGTCACCGACGATGAACGGGCTCAGGTAGAAGCCGCGCTGCCAGCGGAACAGATAGACGCCGCGTCCGAGCGAGTCGACCCGCCAGTCGCGCTCCGCGATCGGGGTCTCCGGCATCAGAGGATGAGCTGGCGCTCGCGCATGCGGGCAAGCACCTCCGCCTGACGCTGCGCGAAGTAGCTGCGCTCCGGGATCACGATCCGGTCGCCATCGAGCAGACCGTTGCGCCGGCGGATGTCCGCGCTCGCATAGATCTCCGCATACAGGTCGAGCGCCTGGCGCGACAGCAGGTTGCTCATACCGGGGCGACGTCGCCAGGCCCGCAACGCCGCGAGATCGAGCGTTGCGTTGGCGACCGACGAGCAGCCGCTGCCCGCCACCACCATCTGGTTGCCCTGGTAGTCGATGATGTCCGAATAGCCGTTGCTCGAATCGACCGGCACGTCGATGCCGCGCAGCGCGGCGTTGTTGGCCGAGACGACGTAGGCGAGATTCTCGAGCGCACGGGCGCGCCGCGCGATCTGCTTGATCGTGAGCTGGGGGGAAGCGACTTCGCTGCTCGAGTGGACGAACACCTCGGCACCGCGCACGGCATGGCAGCGCGCGATCTCGGGATAGAGGATCTCCTCGGAGGCGATCGCCGCCAGCCGTCCGATCGGGGTATCGGCCACCGGGAACACTCCCTCGAGACCGTAGATGTCGAGGTAACGGTCCCAGACATCGTGCGGCGTCGGCGCGAACATCGAGATCAGACGGCGGTACGTGAGCACGCGCGCGCCGTTCGGCGCGAAGATCCAGCTCGCCTGAAAATAGAGCCCGGGGAAGTGACGGTCGGTCTCGTAGCCATTGCCCGCCAGATACAGTGAGTGCTTCTGCGCAATGGCGGCGAGCGCTTCGTACTCGGCGCCGTCGGGCGCAAGCGCAGCCTTATCGGTCCACTCGGCAATGCTCTCGCCCCACGGCGGGCCGGTCAGCACGTATTCGGGCAGCACGACGAGCCTGAGATCGGATCCGATCCAGCGCTTCGCACCGCCGACTGCCTCGTCGATGCGGCGCAGGCAGCCCTGGATCCGCAGGTTGGCGTGGGCGCGATCGTGATCGGGGTGCACACCGTCGCAGTCGATCTGCAGTGCAAGAGCGACGTAGCGTTCGAGCCTCGGTTCGTTCATGGACCCTCCGGCAGCGGTTATAGTCGCCGCTCGCACGGAGCGTCAATGCGTCGACCACCGCGATCCTCACGTCGGCAGTTTCTTGCGCGCGCGGCGGCGATGCCGATCGCAGCGCTCGCCGCGGCCTGCAAGCCGCGCGCGATCGACGGTCGCACGGTCGTGTACGCCAGCGGATTCTCGCTGCCGAAGTCGGCGGACGAGCGGCTGTGGCTCGAGTTCGAGCAGCGCCTGGAATCGCAGCTGCCGGACTTCGATGTACGGCTGCTGATCCGCGGCGAGACCGGCCCCGAGGAGCAGATGCTCGCGATGCTGCGGCGGGGCCGCCTGCAGATCGCCGGCGGCTCGTTCGCAGGTGTGGCGACGCTCGTTCCCGAAATCGCGGTGCTGTCGGTGCCATTCCTGTTCGACAGCACGGATGAGGTCGATTTCGTCATGGACCGCTACATGCTGGCGCCCTTCCGCGAGCTGTTCGCCGCCAAGGGTCTGCGCCTGATGCAGTGGACGGACGTCGGCTGGGTCAATCTCTACGGCCGGCAGCCGCTGCGCGAGCCGGACGATCTGCTCGGCCGGCGCATACGCGCCTCCTCGTCGATCGCCTCGCAGGCATTCGTCGCGGCCCTCGGCGCCGACACGATCACGATGCCGTTCTCCGACGTGGTGCCAAGCCTGCAGACGGGGCTGATCGAAGGCGGCGTGACCAGCACGACGATGTATTCGCTGTCAGGCATCTTGAACGAAGCGCCCTATTTCGTGCTCACGCAGCACAGCTACGACATGGGCGTGATGCTCGCCAACGGGCGCTGGTTTGCTTCTCTCGACGACCGTGCGCAGCGCCTCGTCGACGGCAGCTTCGGCGGCGCCGTCAAGGCGCGCCGCACGGCGCGGGAGTCGGTCGCGGCGCTCGAGCGAACGCTGCCGCAACGCGGCGTCACGCTCTACCGGCCTGCGCCGGAGCAGCGCGAGGCATGGCGGCGTGCGGCCTGGCCCTCCCACCGCCAGCTCGTCGCACGGATCGGCGGGCAGGCAGAGAGCATCTACGCGACCCTGACGGCGGGCGTCGCGGCGTATCGCTCGGCGCGCGGCGGCGGGGCGCGCGAGGCGAACCGGCCGACCGGCGGCTGAGCGTGGCCGCACGGTCGTTGCTGCGTCGCCACGTTGGCCGACTCATGACGTTCGCGGGCTTGGCGAGGGCGGGTTTTCGGCCGACCTGACCGTGTAGCGCCTTGACCACGCCCGGGCGCGTCGAGTACAACCGATCCTCCGGCATGACCGGGTTCAGTTCGTCCGTCACTGAGGGAGTCTCGAGATGACCAAACGCTGGGTCATGATGGCGGCGACGGCCGCTGCGGCATGTGTTTTGCCCGCTGCCTTCGCGCAGGAACAGGATGTCGCCGCAGGCAGCCTCGAGGAGATCGTCGTCACGGCGCGCAAGCGCGAGGAGTCGGTACAGGACATCCCGCTGGTCGTCAATGCGCTGACGGCGGAACAGATCGAGCGCGCCAGCATCCAGGGCCTGACCGACGTCGCGCTTCGCACCCCGGGCCTCAATTACGAGGGCTACGCCAGCGCCGGCCAGGCAGGTGCGGCGGTGATCCGCGGCCTCGCGCCGACCCAGCTCACGAACCGTATTCCGAACGTCGCCGTGTTTTACGACGGCATCTACCTGCAGAACCAGGCCCTGCAGGACATCGGCGTCTTCGACATCGAGCGCGTGGAGGTGCTCAAGGGTCCTCAGAGCGCACTCTACGGCCGCAACGCCTTCGCCGGCGCGATCAACTACATCTCCCGTAAGCCGTCCGACCAGTGGAAGACCGAGGTCGGCGTGACCGTCGGCTCGGACGACCGCCGCGACTACAATGCCTTCATCAGCGGCCCGCTGTCGCCGGACCGCGTGCTGTTCAAGCTGTCCTACGGCCAGACCGAATTCGACGGGACTTGGCCCAACAACCACCCGCTCGCGGCGCAGGGGGTGCGCCCGGGCAACCGCGGCAACATCGGCGGCTGGGATACGAATACCTGGACGGCCGGCCTGACGGTCAAGCCGCGCGATGGCGTCGAGGTCAACCTCGGCTACTTCAAGTCCGACATCTCGCGCGAACCGAACGGCAATTACACGATCCAGGGATTCGGCGCGGTCCAGCTGTTCGGCCTGCAGCCGATCAACGATTTGAACTGCCTGCCCCGCACCCTCGGACCGCTGGTCGGTAACCAGGTCTGGTGCGGTGAGCTGCCGCTTGCGCCGCCACCGAATCCGATGGACACGCGCCCGCCTGGCGTGGTGATCGACCCCCGTCAGCTTGGCCTGCAGGCCGACAGCGCCATTACGACCGCGTCGATCAACTGGGACCTCAATGACGCCGTCGAACTGTTCTACCTGTACGGGCGCAACGACTACTTCGGGCTCGGCGGCGGCCCCAACGATCGCAACGCCGTGACGGGCAACAACTCGGTGGTCTTCTCGCCGTGCCCGAGCGGTCTTACGACCTGCAACACGATCGATTCGCGACCCAACGGCAAGCTGCGCTCGTCGTCTCACGAGCTGCGGCTGCAGTCCGCCGCCGATACGGCGCTCACCTGGATGGCCGGGCTCTACTACTCCGACGTCCGCGAGCGCCAATCCGTCTTCACCGGCCGCGTGCCGCCGCTGCAGCTCACGCCGATCTTCAGCCTGATCGCGAACAGCAACCTCAACGTCGTGCGCTTCGAGGACCGGATCCGCAACGTCTTCGGGCTCGTCGACTACCGTTTCAGCGATGCGTGGTCGGTCTCCGCCGAGGCCCGTTACGGCGATGAGGACAAGGAGATCTTCAGGCTCACGACCGCCACCGGCGGTCCGCTCGTCGGTCCGGGCAGTTACCAGACCGAGAACTACAAGCCGTTCACCTGGCGCGCCTCGGTCAACTTCCGGCCGCTGCCCGGCGTGCTCACGTACCTGTCGGCGGCGAAGGGCGAGAAGACCGGCGGTTTCAACCTCGCACGCTATCCGAGCTTCCTGAACCAGGGTGAATTCGAAGCCGAGACGAACACGACTTATGAGCTCGGCATCAAGAGTGACTGGCTGGACCGCCGGCTGCGCCTCAACGCGGCGGTCTACTTCATCGACTGGAAGGATCTGCAGGCCTCTACACCGCAGTTCACCGACGACCCGGTGCTGCGGCCGCTGACGCCGAATGACCCCGCCATCATCTCGAACATCGGCGGCGCCGAATCCAAGGGCATCGAGCTCGAGCTCGGCTACGCGTTCACGCCGCACTTCAACGCAACGCTGGCGCTCGCGTTCAACGACCCCCAGTACAAGGACGCGCGGCTGTTCGCGGCCAATGCGATCCCACCGGTCGGTAACCCGACGCGCGACAACCCGCCACTCGGCAACATCCGCTGCGACGGCGTGCTCTGCGCGGCCGACGGCAGCATCGACGGCAACAGTCTCGAGCGTCAGTCGAAGGTGTCCGGCGCGCTGCTGCTCAGCTACGGCCGACCGATCAACGATGACTGGAGCTATTACACGAATCTCGACGTCAACTATCAGGGCAAGCAGTTCATCGAGGCGCTCAACCTCGGCTCGACCGCACCGCGCACGGTCACGAACCTGCGCATCGGCCTGTCGAGCGAGCACTGGGAGGCGGCCCTCTGGGCTCGCAACCTGCTAGACGAAAAGTACGCGGCGAATTCGTTCGTGATCACGTTCGCGAACTCGTATGTGGTCGGTCTCGGCGAACGCCGCACCTACGGCCTGACCGCCAAGTACAAGTTCTGAGCAGCGCGCCTATCGGGATCGCGAGAGGCCGGCAGCGCCAGCTGCCGGCCTTTTTTGGTTTGGCCGGCCAATCTGCTGTCATATGATCGAGGCATCCGCCGTCACCCGGAGAACGCTCGTGCGCGATCGCTTCCCTACGCCCCTGTTCGCCCTCGCCGCATCGGCTGCTCGAGCCGGCGTCTCTATTGCCGCGAACTTCCGCTAGCGGAACCTGCTCAAGGACGCCAAGCGCTGAAGGCCGCCGATGCCGCTGGATCCCACCTTCCTATGGCTGTGCGCGTTGACGCTGATCATCGTCGGCGTGTTCGGTACCGTGCTGCCCGGCGTACCGGGCGCGGTGGCCGTCTTCGGCGGCATGCTGCTCGCCGCTTGGCTCGACGATTTCACGCGCGTCGGCTGGCCGACGCTGATCGTGCTCGGTGTGTTGACGGCGCTGGCGTTCGCGGCCGACATCCTCGGCAGCCTGCTTGGCGCGCGCCGCGTCGGCGCGAGCCGCCTCGCGCTCGTCGGGGCAGCGCTCGGCACGCTCGGGGGCCTGCCGTTTAGACTGCCGGGTCTGCTGGTCGGACCGTTCATCGGTGCGGTGGCCGGTGAGTTCGTGACGCAGTGGCGCCTCGACGCCGCGGCTCGCGTCGGGCTCGCCACCTGGCTCGGCCTCGCCGTCGGTTCGCTCGCGAAGATCGCACTCGTGTTCGCGATGCTCGGCGTTTTCGCGATCGGCTACCTGGTCACCTAACGCGCAGCGCCGCGAGGTCGAGCCTCTGCGTCAGCCACGGTTCGCCCGTTTCGGTGCGGATCTGCAGGATCACCTGCGGTAGCCGCGGCGTCCAGTCGATCTCGATCCAGCCGAAATTGCGCGCCCGCAACACCTGACCGATCCGGCGCGAGTTCGGCGGCGTCACGGGCCAGACTTCGGTGAGGCCGCTCGAGGTCAGGTCCCAGAGCGGATAGGGAACGTTGCGATCGAGCCGTGAGAGCTCGGCGTAGTGCGTATCGCCGCTGATGCAGAACAGGCCATGTGCCCGCACGCGGCGGATCGTCTCGATCAGGCGTTGATGGTCGTCGGCATAGTTGATCCACGCTTCCCAGCCCGGGAAGTCGGCCACTACCTGCAGGCTCGAGGCGAGAATCCGCACGTCCGCGGGCTTCGCCAGTTCCGCCTCCAGCCAGCGCCACTGGGCTTCGCCGAGCATGGTGGCCCCGGCATCGGGGTTACGCGCGTATGGGCCGGGCACCTCGCGCCCGGCGTCGGTGAGTTCCCGCGACCAGTCCCGATAGGCTTTGCCACCGAGATCAAGCTCGCGGATCGGCGTACGGTTGAACCGTAGATCAGGCAGCAGGATCTGCAGCCGACGGTCGCCGGCTTCGAGCATCACGGAATCGTAGATGCCGTCGCGCGTACGGCGTGGCGAGTCCGGGGATTCACCCCAGAAGTCGCAGAAGATCTGCTGGGACTCGCGCTTGAACGGATAGTCTGCGCCGGCGTCGTTTTCGCCGTAGTCGTGATCATCCCAGGTGGCAAGCACGGCCGTGCGCGCGCACAGCTGGCGAAAGCCAGGCTGCGCGGCGAGCTGCGCGTACTTGGCGCGCAGCACACCCATGTCACGGGTGTCGCCATAGATGTTGTCACCGAGGAAGATGAACAGCTCGGGCTCGAGCGCATTGATCGCATTCCAGATCGGCTGCGGCTCGTCCTGCTTCGCGCAGGAGCCGAAAGCGATTCGACGGGGCAGGACACCTCTCGCCAGCGGGCGGGCACCCGAGTGGACCGGCCCTGCCAGTGGCGCTAGCGCACGCCCGCCGCCCTCGGCTGCACGTCCGGCGGGAGGGGACGTGAGGCCGAGGGCAGAGAGCGAACCCGTGACGCCAGCGCCGACCAGCAGGTCGCGACGTCGCATCAGAACCGGGCCTTGACCGAAACGAAGAACTGACGCGGCGCGCCGCGCAGCAAGGTCTGGCTCGTTCCGTTTGGATCCGACTCGCTGAAGCCGTTGCTGCCGATCGTCGAGATATAGAACTCGTCGGTGATATTAGTCACCGCGCCCTGCACGGTCAGCTCCTCGAAAAGTCCGAGGTCCTTGAAGCGGTACCCAGCACTCGCGTTGAACAGTTCGTAGGCGTTGACGCCACCCTGGTTCAGATAGGTGTAAAAGCGCTTGCCGACGTGGCTGCCGTCGACTCGTGCGAAGAGCGTGCCGTTGTCCCAGGCCAGCTCGCTCTTGATCATGAGCTTCGGTGCATCGACGACCTGCTTGCCCGAGACGCGTACGACGACTGGACCGCTGCCCGTGAAGCGGGTGTAGTCATCGTCGTACTGGGAGTCGTTCCAGGCAACCGAGTTGAACCAGGTCAGGTAGCGCAGCGGGCGCCAGGCCAGCGCGGCCTCGAGTCCCCTGCTCGTCACCGAGCCGACATTGGCCAGCACCGGCGAGTTGCCGACGATGCCCGGACCCTGCGGGATTGCGAGCAGCCGGTCGTCGAACGTGACCTGATAGGCGCTGAGCACGCCCTCGAGAGATTCACGTCGGAACCGCCAGCCGAGTTCGGCCGTCGTCGAGGTTTCGGGATCGAGCGCGTCGAGCACCTGCTGGAAACCCGGCGCAGCCGCAGCGCTCGAGCTGAACGGACCGGCCGTCTTCGCGCTGACGAACGCGCGCGCATTCCTCGCGAACTGACCGAACAGCTCGTTGCGGTCGGAAAGCGCCCACGCAAAGCCGACCTGCGGCAAGAAGCTCTCCTTGGTCTCGATCGAAGCAGAGAAGTTCGGCGCGCCGTCGACCTGGATCGTGCCCGCCTTGTTCTCGACGTCCATCGACTTGAAACCGAAGTTCACGCGCACGGCATCGCTGACCTGCCAGGTGTCCTGCACGTAGAACTGCAGCGTGTAGGTATCGAACACGTGCTCCCACTGCGTGCGGAACGGGTTGCGCAGGAAGTTCGTGAAGTCCTGTGTCGGTGTCGTCAGGCTGCCCTCTGGATAGAAGCGCCGCGCCTGCCGGAACTCGTTCTCCTCGAACCAGACGCCGGCCTCGAGCTTGTGCGCCGCGAGGGTCCACGTGCCGTTGGCGATCATGCCGTACCGATCGATGTCGTACTCGGTCGTCCGCACCGACAGCGGCGCACCGCCCGGGGTCGGAACGTACGGCGTGCCCCAGAGTCCCTGGCCTTCGTTGCGGTGCGTGTAGCCCGTGACGCGGAACTGAAGTGCTTCACCGGCTGGCAGATCGAGTGCGAGGTAGCCGAGCCGGTCCTCGCGCAGACCTGCCGCGTTCCAGTAGGCATCGTCGCAGATTGGCACCGCGAAGCCCCCCGCCGCGCAGGCCTGAGCGGCTGCGACGGCGGCCGCATAGTTCGGGAAATAGTTGTCCCATTCGCTGCCGCGCCGATTGATGATATCGAACGACAGGTCCTGGTAGTCGATCTCGGCGCGATCCGACCAGTTGTAATAACCGGTGAAGGTCAGAGCACCGATCGGCTGCACGATCTTGAGGTTCGCCATCCGCTGGTCCTGATCGCCCGCACCCTTCCACTTCTCGGTGGTCCCGTCGACCGCCGAAAGATAGAAACGAGTGCCGGCGCTGCCGAGCTCGCCGGACTCGATCCGGCCGAAATTCCGGCGCGCCGAGTCG
>CAZAWM010000093.1:0-11876 GCA_964488605.1 uncultured Steroidobacteraceae bacterium
GCGTAGCGACAGCGGCAAATGCGTCGCATCGGCCACCAGCACGACCAGTTGCGGCGCCGCCTCGCCAGCCAGACGTCCGAGGACGAGATCGCGTGTGATCGCCTCGTCCAACGTCGTCGGATGGAGACTGTAGGTGCCCGGCAGGTCCAGTACCTGATAACGGCGACGCGACCGTGGAGCGACGAAGCTGCCCTCCTTGCGCTCGACCGTGACACCGGGGTAGTTCGCGACCTTTTGGCGGCTGCCCGTGAGCCGATTGAACAGCGCCGTCTTGCCACAGTTCGGCAGTCCAATCAGCGCGAGGCGCACCGCAGACAGCGCATGACTGGCCGCGTCCATGATTCAGGCTGCGGCCGGCGCCGCGGCCCTGACGCGCACGGCCCGCGCCTCGTGGCGGCGCAGCGCGAAAGTTGAACCGCCGATCCTGACCGCGAGCGGATCGTCGCCGGGCCACATCGTCGCGACGACTTCGAGCGCTGCGCCTGGCACGAAACCGAGCTCGAGCAACCGGCGTGCGATCGTGGACGAGCGGGTGTCGCCGAACAGGTCGCCGCCGTCGTCAACGGCGACGATGATGGCCCGATCGCCACGGCGCAGACTCGCCAGCGTCGGCTCGTTGTCGGTCGTCACCCGCGAAGTTCCCCGGATCGCAAAAGGGCTCACAGTATCGGTTGCGGTCGGATCTCACGCAATTGCGGCTAATTCGCATTTAGTGTTAAATGCTTATCATTCGCATTAATTCTGGATGCTGTCGCAATTGCCTGAGGCTGTCAAATATGAAGAAAATCAACTGTTTGCTCGCGATGATGTCGGTCTGCATCCTGTCGCCGTTTGCCGAGGCGTCGCTTTCGACGACCGGGGACGGCGGCGACGGCCGGGATCGCGAGGAAACGCTTTCCGAGATCGTGGTGCTCGGCTCGCGCGCACGGCTCGAGACCACCGCCGGTGCCGGCGCACTGCTCGAGGCCGACACGCTCGCCCGCTCGCGCGTGCTGACCGTCAACGAGGCGCTACGCAAGGTTCCAGGCGTCTTCGCCCGTGACGAGGAAGGACTTGGCCTGCGACCCAACATCGGCATTCGCGGTCTCAATCCGACGCGCTCGTCCAAGGTGCTGTTGCTCGAGGACGGCCTGCCCCTCACGTTTGCGCCCTATGGCGACAACGCCTCATATTTTCATCCGCCCGTCGAACGCTTCGAACGGATCGAGCTGCTCAAGGGCGCAAGCCAGATTGCCTTCGGGCCACAGACCATCGGTGGCGTCATTAACTACCTGACGTACCGGACGCCGCAGGAATTCGCGGGCGTGCTGAACCTGCGCGGCGGCAATCGTGGCCTACGCGATGCGCAGCTGCGTGTCGGCAACCGTATCGACGCAACCGGCACCGGCTGGCTGCTCAGCGCGACGCACAAGAGCAGCGATGGCGCGCGCGACAACATCGATCTTGACTTCGACGACTGGGCACTGCGCCTCGAGCAGCCACTCGGCGAGTCGCGCTCGCTGGCGGTGAGAGCCAGCCTGTACCGCGAGGACTCGCAGGTACCGTACTCCGGGCTCACGCTCGCCGAATGGCAGAGCAAGCCGCGCGGCAACGCCTTCGTCAACGACCGTTTCGAGCTCGATCGCTGGGCCCTGTCTGCCACGCTCGGCCAGCGCTTCGGCGGCGATGCCGAGCTCCGCACTTCCGTTTACTACACCTATTTGAACCGCGACTGGTGGCGGCAGTCGAGCAACTCCGGTCAGCGGCCGAACGACGCGAGTGACCCGCTCTGCGGCGGCATGGCCAATCTGCTGACCACTTGCGGCAACGAGGGGCGGCTGCGCCAGTACTACACCGCGGGCGCCGAGACGCGCTGGCTGCAGCCACTCGAGTTCAGCGCAGCATCGGGCGAACTGCAGGCCGGCCTGCGCTGGCACGTCGAGAAGCAGTATCGCGTCCAGGCGAACGGCGATACGCCGACCGCGCGCACGCCCGGCGTCGGCATCAACGGTGGCCTGCGCGAGAACAACCGGCGCGATGTCGCCGCCGCGTCGGCGTTCATTGCAGCCAGCTTCGGACAGGGGCGCTGGCGTGTGCAGCCGGGTCTGCGATTCGAGAGCATCGAGTTCGAGCGGCGCAACCTGCTCGCCGGCGGTGGCGCTGGCCGCGCGACACTCGAGGAGTGGATTCCCGGTGTCGGTGTCACGCTGGAACTCGGCCGCGGCACCACGCTGTTCGCGGGCCTCCATCGAGGCTTCGCGCCGCCGCGAGTGGAGGACATCGTCACGGCGGCAGGTGGCAGCGTCGATCTCGATGCCGAGCGCTCCTGGAACTCCGAGATCGGTCTGCGCATCGCGCCGCGCCGCGGCGTCGACCTCGAACTGACGGCCTTCAATCTCGACTTCACGAATCAGATCGTGCCCGCGAGCGTGGCCGGCGGCGTTGGCGCAACACTGACGAGCGCCGGCCGCACGACACACCGCGGTGTCGAGTTTGCCGGTCGGTTCGACTCACGCGAGGCGCTGAGCACGTCCTGGAACTTCTATGGCCGAGCCGCGCTGACCTGGCTCGTCGTCGCCGAGTATCGCGGTACGCGGTTCTCCGCGATCACCCCGTCCGTGAGCGTCTCGGGCAATCGCCTGCCCTATGCGCCCGAGCAACTCGCGACCGTCGCCGTCGGCCTCGAAATGCCCGCCGGCCTGAGCGCCGAACTCGAATGGGTCTATTCGGGCGCCGCCTATACCGATGACCTCAACACGGTAGCCGTCACCGCGAATGGCCAGCGCGGCCGGATCGGCGGCTACGGCGTACTGAGCGCCACCGTGAACCACGCCGTCACTGCCAACCTGACCGCCTATGCGAGCGTCAAGAACCTGACCGACAAGCTCTACGTCGCCGACATGAGCCGCGGGCTCATTCCGGGTACGCCGCGTCAGCTACAGTTCGGTTTCGAGTACCGGTTTTGATATGGTGACGGCATGGACGGCAGTGGTGGTGGCGGGCGCAGTCCCCGACAACTGAACGTGTTCGGCGAGCCGCTCGCGCTCTGCAGCAAGCGACCGCTGACCGGCTTGACACGCAGCGGTTGCTGCGAGACAGACGCCAGCGACTTCGGCTCGCACACTGTCTGCGCGATCATGACGGCCGAGTTTCTCGAATTCTCGCGTTCCCGCGGCAACGATCTCACGACGCCGCGCCCCGAGTTCGACTTCCCGGGTCTCGTGCCTGGCGACCGCTGGTGCCTGTGCGCGACGCGCTGGCTCGAGGCATGGCAGGCCGGCAAGGCGCCGCGGGTCGTGCTCAAGGCCACGCACGTGCGCGCCCTCGATGTCGTCGACGTCGCGGTACTCAAGGCGCACGCCGTGGATCTGACCTGAGCGCTTCGCAACGGGCGCTGTCGTCCGCATCCCTCGCCCGACGCGCCGCCTTCCGCGAGGGCTTCGTCGACCTCCTCGGTCCAGCACCGGGTGTGTTCGCTTGGGGGCTCGTCACCGGCGTCGCGATGGCCAAGTCGGGCCTCGCGACCGCCGAAGCCCTGCTGCTGACCTTCAGCGCCTATGCGGGTTCGGCGCAGCTCGCGGCCCTACCGCTGATCGCAGCACAGGCGCCCCTGTGGCTGATCATGCTGACTGCGATCGTCGTGAATCTCCGCTTCGTCGTCTACAGCGTCGTGACCCGTCCCTACTTCGCGCGCGAGAGCGCCTGGCGCAGGCTCTGGCTCGGCTACATGGTTGGCGACGTCATGTTCGTCAAGTTCGTCACGCGCACGCAGCGCCGTCCGGACGATCCACAGGCGATTGCCTATTACCTGGGCGGCGCATGCTGCAACTGGCTGATCTGGCAGATCGCCTCGGTCGTCGGCATCCTCGCGGCCGGCTCGATACCGGCGGCATGGGGTCTCGAACTCGCCGGCACGCTCGCGCTGATCGCCCTGGTCATGCCGTTGTGCATGCAGCGGCCGGCGCTCGCGGGCGTCGCGGCGGCCGCGACGGTCGCCTCGCTGGCGCACACCCTGCCGCTCAAACTCGGCATGCTGCTCGGTATCCTCTGCGGCATCGGGGTAGCGCTTGCTGTCGACCTGCGACGGCGAGGTATCAGGGCGTGACCGAGCTGTACACCCTGGGCGCGATCGCCGGGCTGACCGCAGCGACCTTCCTCACACGGTCGACGCTGCTGCTCGTCGGCCTGTCGCTGCGCTTCCCCGCTGCGGTCGAGGCGGCGCTGCGATACGCGCCAGCCTGCGCGCTCGCCGCCATCATTGTTCCCGATCTGCTGTTTGCGGGCGGCGAAGCCGGCCTGTCATGGACGAACCATCGGCTGCTCGCGGGCGTCGCCGGTGCGGCAGTGTTCGTCACCTTCCGCAGCGTGATCGGCACCATCGGCGGGGGCATGATCGTGTTCTGGGCACTCGAAGGGCTCTTCTGAACGGCCCGTGTAACCATGGGCGGGCACGACCGCTATACATTCGTCTATAAATTGACAGACTGACAATTCATAGGGTAGGCTCGGATCCGATGAGCTACGTCACCGAGCGCCGCCTCGAGGAGAAGGAACGCCGACGCGCCGAGATTCTCGATGCGGCCGAGTCGGTCGCCGGCGCGGTCGGAATCGATGCGATGACCATGGATGAGGTCGCGCGCACCGCGCGGCTGTCGCGCGCCCTGCTTTATGTTTACTTCGCGGACAAGTCGGATCTGCTGTTCGGCCTCTGCGACCGCGCGCTCGATACGCTGCACCAGCGGTTCATCGCGGCGTCGGCTCGGCACCGACTCGGGCTCGAGCAGATCGAGGCCTGCGGCCGTGCCTATGTCGCCTTCGCCCAGGAATTCCCAGTCTACTTCGAGGCGCTGGCCCGCTTCGAGGCTCACGCGCCCGATACCTCCGGCACCGCACCGGCGGTCGGCAACGAACAGGCCTGCATGCTGCGCGGCGGCAAGGTGCATGCGGTCATGGTCGATTGCATCGAGCGCGGTATCGTCGATGGCTCGATCCGGCGGGACGCTGGCTCGCCGATCCTGATTTCGATCACGCTCTGGGGATTCCTGCACGGCATCATCCAGATCGCCGCCACCAAAGGCCAGGTACTGGCCCAGCATGCGATCGCCACCCAACAGCTCGTCGACCAGGCCCTGACGCTCTGTTCGCGAGCCTTGCGCCCCACCACAGCACCGCCGACCTGAGCCGCTTCCGAGCACCGGTACGCATCGATGCGCCACGAGATTGACACGTGTCTACTTACTGAACAGGCGGCTATGCCAAGGGTACGACAAAGGGCGTCGCCGGCGGCAGGGCGGGCGCGTCTTGCCTTCCTGCTCCTGGCGCTGACGCCCACGACCCTGCCCGCCGCCGATCTGGCCGCGCCCGGGCCGCAGGTCCCGGCAGCAGCGGTGCGCCCGGTCGGCGCCGTGATCGACGACTACGTGCGCCTCGCCCTACGCGCCAACCACGGTCTGCACGCACGCGGTTTCGATGTCGAGCGCAGCGAGGCGACATTCGCGGCCGCCCGCGCCCGCTATCTGCCGCAGCTCGCGCTCGACGCGCGCTACACGCGCGCTGAGGGCGGCCGCGAGATCGAACTGCCGCTCGCGGACCTCGTCAACCCCATCTACGGCACCCTCAACGATCTGCTCGTGGGAGCGGGCCGTCCCGCCGGATTCTCCCCAATCGGCGACAGAGGCTTTCCGCTGCTCCGTGAGCGCGAGCAGGACACGCGCCTGACCCTGCGGCAGCCGCTCTATGCGCCCGCCATTCCGGCCGCCGTACGCGCGAGTCGCGCGAGCCTCGAGGCCAGCGAGTTTGCGCGCGTTGCCGCCGCCCGCCGCCTCAAGCGCGATGTCACGGTCGCCTACCTCGATTGGCTGCAGGCCAGTCGCGCGGTGGAGATCGTCGCGGCGAGCCGGCAGCTTCTAGCCGAGAACCTGCGCGTCAACGAATCCCTGCGCCGCAATGGCCGCGTGACCGAGGACCAGGTGCTGCGGGCGCGTGCCGAGCTGCTCGCCGTCGAACAGCAGCTCGGCGAGGCGGCCGATACGCGCGACCGCGCGGCGAGCTACCTGAACTTCCTGCTCGCTCGCGATCTCGACGACGCACCGGAGCCGGGAGAACCCGCGGCCGAGATCGCCGTGACCCTCGAGGACCTCGCCACGCTGCGCGCGCGCGCCCTCGAGGCCCGGCCCGAACTCGCGCAGGCCGACCGGGCGATGGCGGCCGCGAACTATGCCATCGAGCTCGCGCAGGCGGCCCGCCAACCGACGCTGTCGCTCGGCGTCGATGCGGGAACCCAGGGAGAACGCTACGAGTTCGGTCGCGGCCGCAATTTCGCCACCGTGTCGCTGCTGCTGCAGTGGAGCCTGTTCGACGGCGGCGCGCGTGCCGCCGAACTCCGCGCGGCGCGCGCCGGCGAGCGTCGCGCACGCAGCGAGCGGGACGAGCTGGCGCAGCAGATCGCGCTCGAGGTCGAGCAAGCGCTCGACCGGATCACGACCACGGCTGCCTCGCTGCGCACGGCCGAGGCACGCGCCGCGGCGGCACGCGCCGCATTCCGTATCGCGAGCCGCAAGCGCGACGAAGGCGTGATCAGTCAGGCTGAATTCATCGATGCGCGCACTGCGCTGACCAGCGCTGAGCTGAACCTCAATCTGACCCGCTTCCGCCTGCTCGCGGAACAGGCCGAACTCGACTACGCGACTGCGGCCGGTTCGCTGCCGCTCGACCCCGGAGTAACGCCCCCATGAGTCATCGAAGTCACCTCGGCAGCCTTCCGCTGCTCGCGCTCGCGGCGCTGCTCGCTGGCTGCAGCGCGAAACCCGAGGAGGCGGCGCCGCGTCGCGCACCGACCCCCGTACATGTCGCGCTTGCGGCTGCCGGGCCGGCGCTGCCGCCGATCTCCGCCAGCGGTCTCGTCGGATCGCGCGACGAGATGCGACTGTCGTTCAAGACCTCTGGCATCGTGCGACGCATCACGGTGCGGGAGGGTGACGAAGTCCGACGCGGGCAGGTCCTCGCGGAGATCGAGCTCGATGAGGTCGCCGCGCAGGTCGAGCAGGCCCGAGAGGCCGCCGAGAAGACCCGGCGCGATCTCGAGCGTGGCGAGCGCCTGCACGCGGACGAGGTCATCAGCCTCGCGCAGCTCGAGGATCTGCGCACGCAGGCAAAGGTCGCGGCCGCCCAGCTCGCGGCCGCGCGCTTCAATCTCGGCTATTCGGTGATCGCCGCGCCGCGCGATGGGGTCGTGCTGCGTCGCTACGTCGAGGAGCGCGAGCTCGTGCCCGCGGGTCAGCCGGTGATCTCGCTCGGTGCCAGCGATGGCGGCTACGTGGTCAAGGCGGCGCTCGCCGATCGCGAGGTCGTGCAGGTCCGTGCCGGAGATCCCGCGGAGATCCGCCTCGACGCGCTGCCGGACCGGATCTTGCCTGGCACGGTCAGCGAGGTCTCGCGCGCCGCAGACGAGCGCAGCGGCCTGTTTCCAGTCGAGGTACGCATCGACAGCACGCCCATGCCGCTGGCCTCGGGTCTGGTCGCGAAGCTATCGATCCAGCCGGCGGCGGCGCGCGGCGCAACCCTGACCTGGGTGCCGCTCGCAGCGCTCGTCGAAGGTGACCGCGACCGCGCGAGCGTCTTCGTGCTCGATGGTGCCGTCGCGCGACGCCGTGCGGTGAGGGTCGCGTTCGTGACCAACGGTCAGGCCGCGCTCGCCGAGGGCGTGACCGTCGGCGAGCGGATCGTCACGGACGGCGCACCGTACCTCGAGGACGGCGAATCCGTCCGCGTCCTCCCGTCCGGCTGAACCGGGGAAGCCACGATGCAGGTCCTCGAGTTTCCGATCCGCCGCTACCAGTTCACGCTGGTGCTGTTCCTGTGCCTCGTTGCGCTGGGTTGGTTCACCTTCGTGCAGATGCCTCGCGAGGAGGATCCCTCCTTCAAGATATCGGGATTCTCGATCGCGGCAATCATGCCCGGCGCCGACCCCAAGGACCTCGAGCGGCTGGTCGTCAAGCCGATCGAGGACCGGCTCGCCGAACTCGACGACGTCTACAAGATCGAGTCCTCGATCGTCGACGGCCTGTCCTTCACGGCGATCGAGTTCGACGCCACTACCGATCCCGATGCCAAATACGACGAGGTGACGCGCGAGATCAACGCGCTGCGGCCTTCGCTGCCGGCCGAGCTACGGGAGTTGCTCATCCGCAAGTTCAGCCCCGGTCTCGTGAACATCGTCCAGTTCGCCCTGGTCTCGGCGGATGCGCCCTACCGCGAACTGGAGGATCACGCCCGCAATCTCAAGGATGCCCTGAAGTCTGTCGACGGCGTGCTGACTTCTGAGACGTGGGCCTACCCGCGCCGCGAGCTGCGTGTCGAGGTCGATCTCAAGCGCATGGCGGAGCTGCGCCTGTCGCCGTTCCAGCTCGTCGCGGCCGTGCAGGGCGAGAATGCGAACATCCCGGCCGGCGCGCTCGATCTCGGTGCCCGCAGCTTCAGCCTCAAGACCTCCGGCGCCTATGCTGACCTCGATCAGGTGCGCGATACGGTCGTCGCCGCGGTCGACGGCCGAGTGGTGCGCGTCAGGGACGTTGCCGAGGTGCGCTGGGATTCGCAGCAGCTTACCCACGTCGGCCGCTACAACGGCCAGCGGGCGGTATTCGTCACCGCCAACATGAAGCAGGGCTACAACATACTCGACGTCAAGCGGCGCATCGACGAACGGGTCGCACTGTACCGCGAGACGCTGCCGGCCCGCATCGCCCTCGAGGAGGGCTTCGACCAGTCGCGCAATGTCGCCTCGCGCCTCGAGCGCCTCTACCTCGACTTCGGCATCGCGATCGCGCTGGTGATCCTCACCTTGCTGCCGCTGGGCTGGCGCGCCGCGGGCATAGTCATGATCGCGATTCCGCTGTCGCTGGCCTTCGGCATGATCGTGCTCTACTTCCTCGGCTACTCGCTCAACCAGCTGTCGATCGCCGGCTTCGTGGTCGCGCTCGGACTGCTGGTCGACGATTCGATCGTCGTCGTCGAGAACATCGCGCGGCACCTGCGGATGGGCTACGGCCGGCTGCAGGCGGCGATCGCCGGAACCCGGCAGATATTCGTCGCCATCCTCGGCTGCACGGCCACGCTGGTCTTCGCATTCGTGCCGCTCGTCGCTCTGCCCGGCACCGCCGGCAAGTTCATCCGCGTGCTGCCGACCACGGTGATCTCGACGATCGTCGGCTCGCTACTGATCGCCCTGTTCATCATCCCGTTCCTCGCGAACCGCCTGCTGCGCGAGGAGCGGGACGAGCGCGGCAACCCGCTGCTGCAGCGGGTCATGGCCGCGATTCACCGCTATTATCGGCCCGCGCTGCACTACTGCCTGGCGCGGCCGCGCGCCACGGTCGCGATCGCGATCGGCGGTTCGCTGGCGCTCTCCGCCGCGCTCGTCCCCGTCGTAGGCTCGAGTCTGTTTCCGAAAGCCGATACGCCCCAGTTCGTGATCTCCGTCGAGACGCCCGACGGCGCGAGCCTCGCCGAGACCGATCAGGCGGTGCGTTACGTCGAGGCCAAGCTCGCGCAGATGCCCGAGGTCTACTCCTGGTTCGCGAACGTCGGGCACGGCAACCCACTCATCTATTACAACCTGATCGTACGCAACGACGCGGCCAACTATGGCGAGCTGTTCGTGCGGCTGAGGGACTTCGATACGCGCCGTACTCCGGCTCGGCTCGATGCGCTCCGCGCTGAACTTTCCGGCTATCCGAAGGCGCGCTACACGGTCCGCGAGTTCAAGAACGGCCCGCCGATCAGTGCCCCGCTGGCGGTGCGCGTCGTGGGACCGGATCTCGATGTCATCGAACGGCTCGCGCGTGAAGTCGAGCGGGTCCTGCTCGACACGCCGGGTGCCCGTGACGTCGAGAATCCTCTGCGAGTCGCGCGTACCAACCTGAAGCTCGACATCGACCCGCAGAAGGCTGCGCTGCTCGGCGTCCCAACGGTCGAGATCGATCGCGCCGTGCGGCTCGCGGTCTCCGGGGTCGAGGCCGGCACGTACAAGGACCCCAGCGGGGAGCAGTACCCGATCACGGTCCGGACTCCGCTCCAGGGTCGCGCCGACCTCGATGCGCTTGAGGAGCTACGTGTTCCGACCGGGAGCGGCGCGTCGCTGCCGCTGGCGCAGCTTGGCTCACTGGTATTCGAGCGCGCGCCCGTGCAGATCGCGCGCTACGACCGCGAGCGCGCGGTGACCGTCAATGCCGAGATCGAGCGCGGCTACAACACCGCCAAGGTGACCGCCGATGCGGTCCGTCGCCTAGAGCGGATCGACTGGCCACGCGGTTATAGGTTCGTGCTCGGTGGTGACGCCGAAGCGGGCGCCGAGGCCTTCGGTGGCATCGGCACGGCGGCCCTTGTCGCGGTATTCGCGATCTTCGCAATCCTCGTGCTCGAGTTCGGTAGCTTCAAGTCGACGCTGATCGTGCTGACCGTCGTGCCACTCGGCGTATTTGGCGGCATGCTGATGCTGCTGCTGACTGGCAACGACCTGTCGTTTACGGCCAGCATCGGTTTCATCGCGCTGATCGGCATCGAGATCAAGAACTCCATCCTGCTCGTGGACTTTACGAACCAGCTTCGCGAGCGCGGCATCGCGCTCGACGAGGCGATCGAGCAGGCTGGCGAGATCCGCTTCCTACCGATCCTCCTGACCTCAGTCACCGCGATCGGCGGCCTGCTGCCGCTCGCCGTGCAGAACATCGGTTTGTACTCTCCCATGGCCTGGGTCATCATCGGCGGCCTTATCACTTCGACGCTGCTCGCCCGACTCGTGACGCCGGTCGTCTACAAGCTGATCCCGCCCACCATCGAAGCGCCGCGCGACCGCGAGCGTCTCGGCGCGGCCGAAGCGTCGGGGGCACTGCTGTGAGATCGGTGTTCCTCGACTACGGGACCCTCAGTACCGGAGACCTCGATGCCAGCGCGCTGCTGCGCGTCCTGCCCGGGCTACAGCTGCACGACACGACGCGCCAGGAGGAAGTCGCCGAGCGGATCGCCGGCTGCGAGGCCGTGCTCCTCAACAAGTTGCGGATCGACGGCACTCTGATCGAGGCGACGCCCACGCTACGGCTGATCGGCCTGTCCGCGACCGGTACAGACAATGTCGACCTCGAGGCCGCGCGCCGACACGGCGTAGCGGTCTGCAACATCCGCGACTACTGCACGCCTTCGGTCGTTCAGCACGTGCTCGGCGCGATCCTCGCGCTGACCCACCGGTTTGCCGACTATGCGCGGCTCGCGGTCCAGAGGTGGGGCCAGTCTCCTCGGTTCACGCTGCTCGACTACCCGATCCGCGAGCTGCGCGGCCGCGTGCTCGGTATCGTGGGTTGGGGCGTGCTCGGTCGGGCCGTCGCTGCAGCCTGCGAGTCCGCACTCGGCATGCGCGTGCTGGTCGCGAACCGGCCGGGCGGCGAGCGCCTGGCCGGACGGCTCGATCTCGACGAGCTGCTGGCGCAGGCCGACGTGCTGACGCTGCATTGCCCGCTGACCCCGGCCACCCGAGGGCTGATCGATGCGCGGGCGCTCGCGCGGATGAAGCCCGACGCCCTGCTCATCAACACGGCGCGCGGCGCGCTCGTCGACGCTCGCGCGCTCGCCGACGCACTGCGGGCCGGACGACTCGGCGGTGCCGCGATCGACGTGCTGCCGCAGGAGCCCCCGGTCGACGGCTCACCGCTGTTCGCACCGCACATCCCGAACCTGCTGCTGACGCCCCACACCGCCTGGGCAGCGCGCGAGTCGCGGCAGCGCGCGCTCGAGGAGCTCGCCGCGAACGTCGCAGACTGCCTCGCCGGCGGACACCGGGCGCGCGTGGTCTGATACCGGCCCGGATCCGGATAAAGCCGCGGGCCGGCGCATCGCCACGCCGGCCC
>CAZAWM010000094.1:0-11733 GCA_964488605.1 uncultured Steroidobacteraceae bacterium
CTTCGAGTCCCGAAGCGCCGAGCGAACTTGGAGTGCGCGGCGACGGGCGAGTCAGTACCCGCTACCATCGCATCGCGTGAACACCAACTTGCCAGTGGCGTCCTTCCGACACCGCAGATCGTCCTCGCAGTACTCGACCGTGTCAGTCGGGTCCCTGGTGCCGACTTCGACATACCGCGCCGGTCGATTGCTGCGATTGATGAGCTGGTGTCCGTCGGCCACCCCGGCCGGAAACCCCGCGCACTGTCCTGCCGTGAGCACCTGCTCTCCCTGATCGGTCCGCAACACCACCTCGCCCTCGAGCACGAAGACGAATTCCTCCTCGTGCGAGTGGTAATGACGCAGCGACGATTTCCGACCGGGAGAGAGCTTAGTCAGATTGACACCGACCCGCGACAGGCCGAGCGCGTCGCCGAGCGCCCGCTTCTCGCGCGGCAACACGCGCGCATGGAACACGGGCGGATAGGCCGAACTGGTGCGCGGCGCGACCGACGACGGATCGAGAGCGGGTTTTCTCTGTAGCATTCGCTGAGCTCCTCGCTAGGCGGGTGGATCGAACCGAAACGGCGTGGACTTCGCGGAGTCGCGCCGCGCGTGTTCTGCGGCGAACTCGAGTATGCGCGGATAGTCGTCGAGCGGCAGCGTGGAGCGAAAGCGGATGTGCTCGACGAGGCAGAACAGCGCGGCCTCGAGCATACTGGTCGCCCGCGTTGACGGTAGCGCTGCCAGTATCGCACCCAGATTGGCTTCGATCCAGGCGAGCGAACCGGCCAGGCTGCGTAGAGCGCGCTCGAAGAACATGCTTTCCCTCGGCAATCCGGCTACCTTGAGGCCGAGCACGAGCTGGACCTGCGTACCCATGCCGGTCCAGACGAGTTCCTGAGCGTTGAGCAACAAGTCCGGCTGCCAAGGTCCGGAGATCACGATGCGCGAGTCGTGCGCGCCGCCCGCGATTTCCGCTAGCCTGGAGCAAATGTTGGCCGTCCCGAACAGCCGGTAACTGCCGCAGTGGAGGGTGGGCACCTTCAGAGCCGGATTCCCGCCGCAATCGTCGGGACTCGTAGCGACGAAACGGGTCGGCCGCTCGAATGTCAAGGACAATCCGAGTTCGTCGGTATGCATCGTCGTCATCAGCCGGTGCTACGCAGTCGCGCTTTCAGGAAGCTGATGATCTAGTCGCGCGCAGCCGCAAAGGCCGAGAACCGCTGCGCCGTACAGTGACGGTCGCCTTCGAAGCGATAGTCGCGAACGGTGACATCTTCGCGATCTAGGCGCTCACGCACCGCCGCAAGCTCATCGGGGGCGATGTTGAGCGCCGACTGATCGTGCAGAGGCAGCGAGGGCTGGCACAATATCGGTGCGCGCACCGACGTTCCGCTGTCTGGCGAGGTTGCATGGCTGCTGCCCGAGTCCGCGTGCGGTCGCCACTGTCATCGGCTTCGCCGCAGTTCCAGGAGCGGCATCAGCCCAAACGTCAGCTGCGCCGCGAGCCCGATCGCGTAACTCGCGTCGCGATACAGCGCGAAATGCTCCTGTATCGTGCGCCCGAACAGCAGCATACCGACCAGCAGTTCCGCACCCATCAGCAGCGTGAAGGCGACGCCGCCCATAACGAGGCGGGGACGCGCTGCCCGACCGACCGACATGCGACGGACCAGATAGCAGCAGGCCCACCATGAGACGACGAGCATGACCGGCAGTTCGATGAGCACGCCGAGCAGCCTCCCGCCACCGGGCCGATCCAGCACGACGAGCGTCCGCACGGTGCCGAGAACGAAACCCGACGCGAAGACAATGGCGAAGTAAGCCGCTCCCGCCATAATCGGCGATCCCGGCCGGGCCAGCGATTCATCGACGTCACCGCCGCCGCCATGCATGCGTCGATGCTCTTGCCACCAATGTGATCCGATCGACTGCGCGCAGCGTAGCATCACGGATCAAGAGGTTCCTACGCCGTCCAGACATCGCCACAGAAGCTGCGTTTCAGACGGTCAGCGACCGTGATCATACTGCTACGATACCGGCCCACGAACGAGCTGGGCCCGCCCGGAGGAGCCGCAGATGATCAGGCACGCATCGGTGACGATCCCCCCGGCAGCGCTGCTGTTGGCGGCATTGGCCGCACAGCCGCTGCGAGCCGACGAGGGCATGTGGACCTTCGACAACTTCCCCTCGACCCGTGTCAAACAGCAGTTCGGGGTCGATATCGATCAGCGCTGGCTCGATCGCGTACGGCTCGGGTCGATCCGGCTCGGCAACTGCTCGGCCTCGTTCGTCTCGCGCACGGGACTGATCCTGACCAATCATCACTGCGTCACGGCCTGCCTCGCGGAGCACTCGACGCCGCAACGCAGCCTGATCGATGCGGGCCATGTCGCGCTCGACCCGAGGTCGGAGCTGCGCTGTCCGACCCAGGTCGCCGATGTGCTCGTCGCCCTCGAGAACGTGACCGACCAGGTCGACTCGGCGACACGCGGACTCGACGAGAAGGCGGCCAACGAGGCGCGCAAGCGCAGGCTCACCGAAATCGAGAGCGCCTGCGAGGCCGCTGCGCGCAAGGACCGCCGTAGCGGGCCGCTCAAATGCGAAACGGTCACGCTCTATGGTGGTGGCCGCTACTTCCTGCACAAGTACCGACGCTACACCGACGTGCGGCTGGTGTTCGCGCCCGAGGCTGCCATCGGTGCCTTCGGCGGCGATCCCGACAACTTCCAGTTCCCGCGGTGGTGCCTGGACATGGCACTGCTGCGCGCCTACGAGAACGGTAAACCGGTACGTGTCGCCGATCCGTTGCGGATCAAGTTCGCTGGGCCGCAAGCTGGCGAGTTCGTGCTCGTCTCCGGCCATCCTGGCGGCACCGATCGCCAGCTCACGGTGGCTCAGCTCGGTCTGCTGCGCGACACGGAACTGCCGCAGGCGCTCTATCGTGGCATGGAGCTGCGCGGCCGCTACATCCAGTACTCGAAGACGGGCGACGAGGCGAGGCGGATCGTCGCGGAGCCGCTCGGGAATCTCGAGAACGGGCTCAAGGTGCGTCGCCGGCTGCTCGATTCGCTGCTCGAAGATGGCCTGATGGCGCGCAAGCGCGCCGATGAGGCCGCGCTGCGTTCAGCCGCAAGCGCGCCAGGCATGTCCGTCGGAGACCCTTGGGCCGATATCGCGCGCGCGGCCGATCGTGCCCGTGAGCAGTGGCTGCAGTATACGCACTACGAGGGCGGGGCCGGCTTCAACAGCCGGCTCTTCCGTTATGCGCGACAGCTCGTTCGCGCCGCGGACGAGCGCGCCAGACCCAATACCCACCGGCTGCGCGAGTACACCGATGGCGCCCTGCCACGTCTCGCACAGCAACTACTGGCCGCCGTCCCCGTCTACCCCGATCTCGAGCGGCTGACCCTGTCGTTCAGTCTCGAGCGGATGCGCGAATGGCTGGGTCCCGACGAGCCGACGGTGCGGCGGCTGCTCGCCCAGGATTCGCCCGATTCGCTCGCAGCGAAGCTCGTCGATGGCAGCAGGCTCGGCGATCCGGCGGTACGGAAAGCGCTCTGGGACGGCGGTGCCGCCGCGATCGCGGCATCGACGGATCCGATGATCGCGCTCGCGCGCAGCCTCGACGCTGAGTCGCGTGCCGTACGCAAACGTTTCGAGGACGAAGTGGAGGCGCCGATACGCCTGGCCAGCCAGCGGATCGCGGCTGTCCGCTTCAAGGCCTTCGGCACCGACGTCTACCCGGACGCCACCTTCACGCTGCGTCTCAACTACGGAACGGTGCAGGGCTGGACCGAGAACGGTGTACCGGTCGAGCCGTTCACGCGCCTCGCGCGCACCTACGAGCGGGCCACCGGGCAGGAACCCTTTGCGCTGCCGCAGCGCTGGCTCGATGCGAAACCGAGGCTGGCCCTGGACACGCCGTTCAACCTCGCGACAAACAACGACATCATCGGCGGCAACTCAGGCAGCCCGCTGCTCAACGCACGCGGTGAAGTCGTCGGGCTGATCTTCGATGGCAACATCCACTCGATCTCGGGCGACTACTGGTTCGATGCCGCGAGGAACCGGGCCATCGCCGTACATCCGGCGATCATGAAGCTGGCTCTGACCGAGGTGTACGGAGCCGAGGCGCTATATTGGGAACTGGCGGGCGAGTGACTGCCTGGTGCCCGGTACCACGCTCGCCACCGGCCGCTCTGTGATGGGCAGACAGCCGGTGCGGATCAGAGCGCCGCCGTCTGATCCACTCGGTCGCCCCCGTAGCGCGAATAGAGCCGGCCGTAGACCCGCTTGACCATCGCCTGCCGCTCGGCGCGCAGTCGTTGCTCCGTCTCGGCAGACGGGCGTCCCATATCGAGCTCGGCACGTACGTCTACGCCCTTCTGTGCCAGAAGTTCTTCGAGATGCGCCTGGCGGTCGCGCATGACCCATAGCTCGGCGCCGAGCTCGAGTACTATACCGATCAGATGATCGACTGCCTCGCTGTCGAAGTACTGCGGTCGGTTCGGACGGTAGCCGGGTAGATCGCGAACATAGCCGAGCGAGTCGTCTGCGCCAGCGGGCTGAGTCGTCATGGCTTCACTCCAACGCGGCCGCTGCGCAGGCCCGCACCCGGATCGCTCGGATCGTACGGCCGCAATTCGAATCCCGCCTCCTGCACCAGATCCTCGACGTTCGAGCGTCGGTATTCGGTCAGATAAGGCTCACCGTTGTCGGCCGCATCCATCTCGGCGAAAAACATGCTGTAGACGTCGCTGCCGCGCTCGCCGCCGAAGTCGAGAATCGTGAAAGTGCCGCCCGGCCGCAGCACCCGGAAAGCCTCGGCGATGACTCGGCGCGCGACGGGTGTCGGAATCTCATGGAACAGCAGCATCGCGAGCACCATGTCGAAGTGCGCCGCGGGGTAGCGCAAGGACTCCGCCGGCATCTGCTTGAAGTGCACGTCGACGCCCTGCTCCACGGCCCGCAGGTGCGCGTAGCGGACCATGTGCGCACTGAGATCGATCCCGTGGACCTCGGCCTCTGGCCAGACTTCCTTGAGTGCCGTGGTCGTCGCGCCGGCACTGCAGCCGAGATCGAGGATACGGCGAACCTGCCCGTCGAGAGGCGGTGGCGCGGCCCGCGCCGCCATCTTCGCCACGCCGTCATGATCGGCCGCGCCGCCCATGAAGACCTTCAGACCCAAGTCATACAGTATCCCGGCCAAGGGCTCGCCCGCGTAACCGCCGGGCTGCAGATGGATCTGCGTCTGCGCGTACTCGGGCACGGGTCCATCAAGATCGTACTCGACGCTGCCCGGACCCCGTCGATCGGCCTCGTCGAGTGCCGCCATCAGCCGTTCGCGCCGGCTGCCGAACGCGGTGAGCAGGCGGTTCCAGAACGCCTCCTGGAGGCTGCGCTTGACGCGGTAATAGATGCGCAGTGCCGGATCCTGCATGAGGATCTCCGCAGCCCGGCGCGTGTTGGCCGGATCAGGGGATGCGGTGAGTCCCGCTCGCCTGAGGAGCTCGCGGCTGTAGGCAGCGATCGGGCGTTGCTGCGCATGCAGCAGGAAGTTGCGGGCGTCGCTGACAAAATCGACGTAGGCCTCGTCGGCACGGGCTGGCAGCGCCGGATACGGCCCTGCCACCTTGCCACGCGGATACAGCGCTGCACTGACGGACACGGGGCGCTCTCCTCTGCCAGACCGCGACATCTTGCACATGAGCCGCGGCTGAATGCATACGCAATCGCCGCAAGCGTGCGTACGCGGCCGCGCTGCTCGCGACCGACCGTCAGTCCTGACCGTAGCGACGCTGCGGGCATTCCTGCTCGTCAGCGCGGCCGCGGGGCGTTAGGATCTGGTCATGAAAGTGTTGCTTACCGCGCTCGCGATCGCATTCTGGACGCTGCTCTGCCTCGGTGCCTGGCTGTTACTCGCCCCGACCATTGCCTTCCTCGACGCCAACGCCGACTGGCTCGCATTATGGCCGCAGCTGCTCTATTGGACGCGCGGGTCGCTGCAGCTCCTCGAGCAGACCGGCAGCATCCTGATCGGCCTGGTCTGGGGCCTCGGCACAATCGGCATCGTCGTTGTCGCGGCACTCGTGTCACAGCTCCGGCAGCGGCTTCAGCGCAGACCTGCTGCGGTCTCCTGAATAAGCCACTCGACCACTGCTCGCAGCGCCTCGCGCTCGGTCGCACCACGCGCGCGCGCGGTATCGTAGGTTCGCTCCTGTCGGTGCGCGCTGGTGCCGCGCACGACGATCTGCCGCGCATGCTCGACCTCTGCGAGACAGCCGAGCGCCTCGGCGTCGGGACGAACGATTGCGAGCAGTTCCTCGAGGAGCTGCCGGTAATCGGCCAGTTCACCTTTGGCAAGGTCGAGGAGCCGCTCGTCGAAACTGTAGCGCATCGCGCGCCAGCGGTTCTCGGCGGTCAGCAGCTGTGGATAGTCGCGCCAGCGCTGGTTCTGGGTACGCAGCCGATAGAGCATCCGCAGCAGGCTGACCGTGAAGGCCGCGAGGCAGATCGCGTCATCGATGCTCGTGCAGCAGTCCATGATCCGGGTCTCGAGCGTCGGGTAGCGCGCGCTCGGTCGGATGTCCCACCAGATCTTGCTAGTGTCTTCAATCAGCTCGTTGCGGATCAGCGTCTCGATGTGGCGGCGAAACTCGCCATAACTCGCAAAACGCTCGGGCAGTCCGCTGCGCGGCAAGGAGTTGAAGATCGTCAGCCGGAAGGACTTGAGGCCGGTCCGCTCGCCTTCCCAGAACGGTGAGGAGCACGACAGCGCGAGCAGGTGCGGCAGGAAGTAGGTCATCTGGTTCATCAAGTCGATGCGCATCTCGTCATCGTCAATGCCGACGTGCACGTGCATGCCGCAGATCAGCATCCGCCGCGCCGCCGCCTGCATCTCGTGCGCGAGCAAGTAGTAGCGCTCTTTGTCCGTGCGCTTCTGTCTTAGCACGCGTCCGAACGGATGCGTCGAGGCGGCCACCGGCGCGAGCCCGTGCTTGGCGCTCACCTCGACGACGATCGCTCGCAGCCGTGCGAGGTCCGCGCGCGCCTCCGCGAGGCTGCGGCAGACGCGGGTGCCGACCTCGAGCTGGCACCGCAGGAACTCGGGACTGATCTGCCCGCCGCCGCGCTCGGTGCACTCCTGCAGCAGTGCCTGCGGCGGATCGTCGTCGAGGTCCCCGGTTTCGCGGTCGACCAGCAGGTACTCCTCCTCGATGCCGACCGTAAATGACGGCTCGGCGCTTTCTGGGCTCGCGGTCACCTCGCCTCCCGAGGCGCATAGAGCGTCCGGTCGTCGAGCAGCGGCGCAAGCGCGCACCCGAGCCTTTCCGCCCATCGCTCGACGCCGGCGGCGTCGGCCAGCAGATCCTGGCGCACCTCGATGCAGACGTGCGGCCAGCCACGCGCCTTGGCGTGGCGCGAGACCGTGTAGTCGGACGGGTCGCGACCCGAATACGGCTGGTTATCGCCGACCACGAGTTCCGCGTCGGCGCGCAGTGCCGCGAGCAATGGTGCCGCCAGACGCGAATCGTGGTCCCAAAGCACGCCGCAGTGCCAGGGACGGTCAAAGCCGTTCATGGACGGCGTGAAGCTGTGCACGGCAATCAGCACCGGCGCATTGCTTCCGCTCGCGAGCAGCTCGGCATCGATGGCGGCGTGGTAGGGCTCGAAGATCTCGTCGACGCGCAGTGCGTGATCGACCGGCGTCCGTTCGATATTGCCGGGAACGATGTCACCGTCGCTGTACGAGAGCACGCTCGCCTCACTGAATGGCTCGCGGTTGCAGTCGATCACGAGTCGGGAGTAGCCGGCGAGCACGCACGGCAGCCCGAGCCGCCGCGCCAGCGCGTTGGCGAGAGCGCCGGCGCCGATGTCCCAAGCGATGTGACGCGCGAGCGCCCGGTCATCGAGCCCGAGTCGCCCGAGCCGCGCAGGGATCGCGTTGCTGGCGTGATCGCAGACCACCACCGCAGGGCGGAGGCGGCCGTGGTGATGGACCATGACGGGCGCGGGATCCTCGGCCTCGAGCAGGTTCGCGGATGGCGGCAGTTGCAGGCTGGCGGTGGACACCACGGTTCATGCCAGTGTAGCGCAAGGGTCGGGTTCGCGATCAGCCGGCGGCGGTCAGCGGCTGCGGCCGGGCAATGTGGTAACCCTGCGCGTAGTCGACCCCGATCTGGGCCAGCAGCGCGAGCACTTCGGCCGTCTCGACCTTTTCGGCGACCGTCTGGATGCCGAGCGAGCGGCCGACCTCGACGATCGAGCGCACGACGCTGCGGTCGACCGCGTCGTTGACGACATGGGCGACGAACTCACCATCGATTTTCAGGAAGTCGATTGGCAGGCGCTTCAGATACCGGAACGACGACAGGCCGCTGCCGAAGTCGTCGAGCGAGAAGCGGCAGCCACGCGCCTTGAGCTCGCGCATGAAGTGCACGGCCGTGTCGAGATGGCTTACCGCCGCCGTCTCCGTGATCTCGAAACACAGCGAGCCGCCCTCCCCCGAGGCGTCCACGAGCGACAGTACGCGCTCGAGGAAGGACTGATCCGACAGCGAGTTGCCCGATAGGTTGACGGCGAGCAGCGGCCGCTCGACGCCCACCGGAAGTTTCCGCAAGTGGCGGACCACCGCCTCGAGGACCCAGTAGTCGATCGCCGGCATGACGTTATAGCGCTCGGCCGCTGGAATGAACTGATCGGGCGGGATCAGTTCGCCTTGCTCAGCGCGCATACGTACCATGATCTCGTGGAACGGCTGCCGGTGTCCGGTGCGCAGCGGCTGGATCGGCTGATGCACGAGCTCGAGCCTTCCTTCCTCGATCGCCCGCGTGATCTGCGCCACCCAACGCATCTCGCGATGCCGGTCGCGGCCGCGATCCGCGTCGTAGAGTTCGACGCGGTTGCGGCCGCCGTCCTTGGCCGAGTAGCAGGCGACATCGGCCGCCGACAGCAGCGTCGCCGCGCTCTCGGATTCGGCCGAGATCTCGACAACGCCGACGCTCGCGCCGACCGCCAGCGTCGAGCCGTTCCAGAGGAAGCGATGGTCGCGAATCGCGCGGCGCACGTTCTCGGCGATGCCGCCGGCCTGCTCCAGCGTGCAGTTCACGAGTAGCACGCCGAATTCGTCGCCCCCGAGCCGCGCGATGGTGTCGGCGGCACGCACGCGCGACTGGATCAGTCCGGTGATCTCCCGGATCAGGCGGTCACCGGCGGAATGGCCGCAGGTGTCGTTTACGACCTTGAACTGGTCGAGGTCAATGTACAGCACCGCGTGCCGCGTATCGTTGCGGCGCGCGTCCAGCAGCGCCTCGTGCAGACGATTGTCGAACTCACGCCGGTTGATCAAACCGGTCAGCGCGTCGTGCGTGGCCTGGTAGGCCAGCGCACGCCGCAGCCGACGCTCGCGCGTGACGTCGTGAAACACCACGACCGCGCCGACGATCCGGCCACCGCGGTCGCGGATCGGTGCCGCCGAGTCCTGGATCGCGATCTCGTGGCCGGCACGGTCGACCAGCGCGCACTGGTCGGTGGGCCCGATCGGTACGCCGCTCGCCAGCGCCCGCAGCAGCGGATTTACGAGCGCCGCATGCGTCGCGTCGTCGACCACCCGCATCACCGCCTCGATCGACTGCCCGTGCGCGTCGGCGAGCGGCCAGCCCGTCAACTGCTCGGCCACCGGGTTCATGTAGTCGATCCGGCCCTCGGCGTCGGTCGTGATCACGGCGTCGCCAATCGACTGCAGCGTGACCTCGGCGCGCTCTTTCTCCTGGAACATTGCCTGCTCGGCGCGCTTGCGCTCGGTGATGTCGGCAATTGTCCCCTCGTAGGCGATCACCCTGCCCTCGGCGTCGCGGAATGCCCGTGCGCTCTCGAGTACGACGATCTGCGCACCATCGCGGCGGCGCAACGTGAACTCGGCATTGCGGATCTCGCCATCCGATTCGACCCGGCGCGCGAACTCGGTCCGGTCCGCCGGACGCCAGTAGAGCATCGCAACGCTCGGCAGCGCATAGAGCTCCTCGGCGCTTTCGAAGCCGAGGATGCTGACGAAAGCGGGATTCACGGACAGCAGACGTCCGTCGGGCGTGCTGCGATAGACGCCCTCCATGACCGACTCGAACAGGCCGCGGTACTTGGCCTCGCTGCCGCGCAGCGCCTCCTCGGCCCGACGTCGCGCGATCGCGATGCCGGCAAGCCGTGCCGCATCGGCCAGCAGTTCGGCCTCGTGCTGCTGCGGCAGACCCCGCTCGCGCCTGTATAGACCGATCGCGCCGAGCACGCGCCCGCCTCCAGCGCGGATCGGCACCGACCAGCTCGCGCGCAAGCCGAAGGTCTCGAGCACCTCGCCGCGACCACCCCAGTGAGGGTCGCGACCGACGTCCTGCACATAGATCGGCCGGCCCAGGTAAACGCAGGCTGCGCATGAGCCATGCCGGATGTCCACGGGCGGACGGTCGAGCAGGGCGACGAGGTCGGCCGGCATGCGCGGTGCGAGCAGCGACTCGAACCGCTGCGCGCCCGCGGCCAGCACGCTGATCGCGACCATGCCACCGGGTGCGACCGCCTCGACGTAGCGGCAGATTTCGTGTAGCGATTCGGTCAGCGGCGCGTTCGCGGCCACTTTCTCGAGCACGGCGCGCTCGGCCGCGGCAACGCGCTCGTCGCGCTGGCGAGCGCTGATGTCGGTGATGGTACAGCGCAGGAGCTGCCCCGCGGCACCGGGCATGCGTGCGAGCCTCAGCTCGCAAGGCAGGGGGGCGCCCGCGGCCGAGCGCAGCTCGAATTCGAAGGTCTGCGGCGCGCCATCCAGAGCGAGCAGCGCATGATCGCGCAGCACGGCCGACGATGGACGGCCGTCAGGCTGCTGCGCCGCGAACAGGGTCGCAAGCGACCGCGTCAGGAGCCCGGCACGCGGCATACCGAAAAGCTCCTCGGCGCGGCGGTTGACGTCGACGAGCGCCGTGCTGTCAGCCTCGAAGACGACAATGACTTCGGGGGCATGATCGACGAGCGCGCGGTACCGGGCCTCGCTGTCACGCAGCGCCTGCTCGGCAGCGAGCCGCCGCGAGACGTCGCGAACCGACAGCACCCAGGCCTCCGCACCACCGACGCGGATCCGGCTCGCCGCGAGATCGACCGGAAACGCCAGGCGGTGCCGCGCGTGGGCGACCGTCTCGATGTCGCGCTGTTCGAGCGACTCGCCGGGGCGCGCCAGGCGGGCGAGTGTCTGGGCGCGAGCCGGGGCCGGCTGTAAAGCCGGCAGCAGCGTGCCGATCGATCGCCCGCGGAGTTCAGCGGGTCGGTAACCGAACATCGCGTCCACCGCGGCATTGCAGCGCTGAATGCGACCGTCGGCGTCGATCAGCAATACGGCATCCACAATGGCGTCGAGCAGCAGCGCGTCGACCTCGGCCGATGCTACGACGGCCGGCAGCAGGTCCGGGTGCAGCGCGGCCACGCCTGGCGAGCCGGCCGGGCCGGCTACGCCGGTGGGCGCATCGCCATCGAGCGACAGCCGATCGTGAGGGGCGGACCTTGACATAACGGACGCTGTGCAGACAGTTCGTCCGATGTTACGAGCCCGCGGCACAGGCCCGCGTGACCCGACTCGCGTTTCGGCAGGACTCAGCGGGACACTGATTCCTCGGCCGGCAGCGGCACCAGCCGCTCGCCGCTGGGGCCCTCAGCGGTCGCCTCGGCGGCCGCCTTCGACATCGCGGCGTCGAGGCTCACGCTGTCGCCGAC
>CAZAWM010000095.1:0-11692 GCA_964488605.1 uncultured Steroidobacteraceae bacterium
CGAGGCGACCCGCGCGCATGCCAGCGTCCTGTTGCCCTGCGGCACCTTCGCCGAGAGTTCGGGTACCTTCGTCAACCTGGCGGGGGACTGGCAGAGCTTCGCTGGCGCCGCCCGACTGCCGGGCGAAGCCCGGCCTGCCTGGAAAATCCTGCGCGTACTCGGCAATCTCGTCGGCGCCGCGGGCTTCGAGTACGACTCGAGCGAACAGGTGCTCGCCGAGCTGCGCGCACGGGTCGGCGATGCCGCCGTCGCACCGTTGCGTACCGCGCATCTGGCCGGCGGCGACGTGGCCGGTGCGACGATTCCCGGTTTCTGCATCTACCGCAACGATGCGCTCGTTCGCCGCGCCCCTGCTTTGCAAGCCACGCGTGCCGGGCGGGAGCCGCCCGTCGTTTTCGGCAGCGCGGACGAGGTACGGCGATGACCGGGGTCGAATCGCTCTGGGGCGGTCTGCCCGACTACGTTCGCACGACGTTCTGGATACTCGTCGTCAGCATCGCGCTGATCCTCTCGGTAGCGTTTACCACGCTGCTCGAGCGCAAGGTCATTGGCTGGATGCAGTTGCGCAAGGGCCCTAACCGCGTCGGCAGCATCTTTGGTCTGTTTCCAGGCATCCTGCAGCCGTTTGCCGACGTGCTGAAGCTGCTCGTCAAGGAAGTGGTCGTGCCGGCAGGCGCAAACCGGATCCTGTTCAGGATCGCGCCGGCGCTCACGCTGATCCCGGCGTTCGCCGTCTGGGCGGTCATGCCGCTGTCGCCCGATCTCGTGCTCGCCAACATCGACGCCGGCCTGCTCTACGTGCTCTCGCTGACCTCCGTCGGCATCTACGGCGTGATCATCGCGGGCTGGGCCTCGAATTCCAAGTACGCCTTCCTGGGATCGATGCGCTCGGCCGCGCAGATGGTGGCCTACGAAATCGCCATGGGATTCGCGTTGGTCGGAGTCGTGATGGTCGCGGGCAGCCTGAACCTCGGCCAGATCGTGCGCGGGCAGTCCGGGGGCTTCCTCGCCTGGAACTGGTTCTGGCTGTTCCCGCTGTTCGTGGTCTACCTGATCTCCGGCGTCGCCGAGACCAACCGCGCGCCCTTCGACGTTGCCGAGGGCGAGTCGGAGATCGTCGCGGGATTCCACGTCGAATACTCGGGCATGGCTTTCGCGCTGTTCTTCCTCGCCGAATACGCGAACATGATCCTGATCTCGAGCCTGACCGCCGTATTCTTCTTCGGAGGCTGGCTCAGCCCGTTCGATGGCTACGTTTCAGCCGACAGCGCTCTCGCGCAGCCGAGCTTCCTCTGGCTGTTCGTGAAGATGTTTTTCTTCCTGTTCAGTTTCCTCTGGTTCCGGGCGACTTTCCCGCGTTACCGCTATGACCAGATCATGCGCCTTGGCTGGAAAGCGCTGATTCCGGTCACGCTGGTCTGGATCGCCTTTCTCGGCGTGCTTGCCTGGTTCGACGTCGGACCCTTCAAGGCCTGAGGACCGTCATGGCTCATTTCAATCCCGTCAAGACCCTCCTGCTCACCGAGCTGCTGACCGGCATGTCCGTGACGGCCCGGTCTCTGTTCCGCAAGAAGATCACGGTGAACTATCCCGAGGAGAAGGCGCCGCAGTCTCCGCGTTTCCGCGGACTACACGCGCTGCGCCGCTATCCGAACGGCGAGGAGCGTTGCATCGCCTGCAAACTCTGCGAGGCCGTCTGTCCGGCGTTGGCGATCACGATCGACTCGGACGTTGCGCCCGACGGCACGCGCCGCACGACCCGGTACGACATCGACCTGTTCAAGTGCATCTATTGCGGCTTCTGCGAAGAGGCCTGTCCTGTCGACGCGATCGTCGAAACGCGGATACACGAGTATCACATGGAGAACCGCGGCGAGAACATCATGACCAAGGACAAGCTGCTAGCCATCGGTGACCGATACGAGGCGATGATCGCAGCAGACAAGGCCGCAGACGCGCCGTACCGCTGACCGAGGAAGCCGCTTGTTCGTCGAAATTCTCTTCTTTGCGTTTGCGGCCGTGCTGCTCGCGGCTGCCGTAGGCGTGATTACCTCGCGGAACCCCGTTCACTCGGCGCTATGCCTGGTGCTCTGCTTCTTCCAGAGCGCCGCGATCTGGCTGCTCGTCGAGGCGGAGTTTCTGGCTATCGTGCTGATTCTCGTCTATGTAGGCGCCGTCATGGTGCTGTTCCTGTTCGTGGTCATGATGCTTGACATCAACGTCGAGGAGCTGCGGCGCGGCTTCACACGGTTCGCGTGGCTCGGGTGGCTCACCTCGTTTGTGGTGATCGCGCAGATCGTCGGCGTCGTCTGGTTCAGAGGCCTGGGTGTCGATGCGACCCGTGGCATGGCGCCGCTGCCGCCAGACTACGGTAATACCCGAGCCCTCGGCGAGGTGCTCTATACTCAGTACTTCTACGTGTTCGAGCTCGCCGCCGTCCTGCTGCTGCTGGCAATAGTGGCCGCGATCTCGCTGACGATGCGGCGGCGCCCTGGCCTCAAGGTCCAGGACGTCGCCAAGCAGGTCTCCGTGCGGCGCGAGGACAGGGTCCGTCTGGTCACGATGGACGCCGAGAAGAAGCCGTGATCACGCTGCAGCACCTGCTGACCCTCTCCGGGATCCTGTTCGCGCTATCGGTGGCGGGCATCTTCCTGAACCGCAAGAACGTGATCCTGCTGCTGATGTGCATCGAGCTCATGCTGCTCGCCGTCAACTTCAATTTCGTCGCATTCTCGCGCTTCCTCGGTGATCTCGACGGCCAGGTGTTCGTGTTCTTCGTGCTGACGGTCGCGGCTGCCGAGTCGGCCATAGGCCTGGCGATACTCGTCGTGCTGTTCCGCGAGCGGCGCAGCATCAACGTCGAAGACCTCAACGCGATGAAAGGCTGAGACTGCGATGCCACAGCCCAGCATGAATCCCGAGGTCCTGCTTGCCATCCCGCTGCTGCCGTTGCTGGCCGCGATCGTCGCCGGTCTGTTCGGCCGAATGATCGGGCGCAGGGCTGCACATTCGATCACGATCGCCGCGGTCGCTGCCTCGTTCCTGTTGTCCGCCTTGACGGCGTGGCAGCTCTTGAGCGGACGGGTGGGCGTGTACAACGACGCCGTCTACACCTGGCTCGTCAGCGACGGCATCCGCATGGAAGTCGGCTTTCTCGTGGACACGCTCAGCGTGCTCATGATGTGCGTCGTGACGTTCGTCTCGCTCTGCGTGCATGTCTACACGATCGGCTACATGCATGACGATCCGGGCTATCAGCGCTTCTTCAGCTATATCTCGCTGTTCACCTTCGCGATGCTGATGCTCGTGATGTCGAACAATTTCATGCAGCTGTTCTTCGGGTGGGAGGCCGTCGGGCTCGTGTCCTACCTGCTGATCGGCTTCTGGTACACGCGACCGAGCGCGATTTTCGCCAATCTCAAAGCCTTCCTCGTCAATCGAGTCGGCGATTTAGGTTTCGTGCTAGGCATCGCGGGCATCGTCTACTACACCGGCTCGCTCGACTACTCCGAAGTGTTCGCCAAGGTGCCGCAGATCGATGCGGCGGTTTTCGCATTGACGGACACCTGGACCGTGTCGGCCGTGACGCTGATCTGCATCTGCCTGTTCATCGGTGCGATGGGCAAGTCAGCGCAGGTGCCGCTACACGTCTGGCTGCCGGACTCGATGGAGGGTCCGACACCGATCTCGGCCCTGATCCACGCGGCAACGATGGTCACCGCGGGCATCTTCATGGTGGCGCGGATGTCTCCGCTGTTCGAGGCGTCGGAGACGGCGCTGTCGCTCGTGCTGGTCGTCGGCGCGACCACTGCGCTCTTCATGGGGTTACTAGGCGTCGTCAACAACGACATCAAGCGTGTCGTCGCCTATTCGACGCTCTCGCAGCTCGGCTACATGACCGTAGCGCTCGGTGTCTCCGCCTACAGTGTCGCGATCTTTCACCTGATGACGCACGCTTTCTTCAAGGCGCTGCTGTTCCTCGCGGCCGGGTCCGTCATCATTGGCATGCACCACGAGCAGGACATGCGACGAATGGGTGGCCTGTTCCGCTACATGCCTGTTACCGCGATCACGTGCTGGATCGGCGCGTTAGCACTCGTAGGCACGCCGTTCTTCTCTGGATTCTATTCCAAGGACTTAATCATAGAGTCCGTGCACGAGTCGAGCCGCTGGGGCGCTGGCTACGCCTACTGGTGCGTGCTGATCGGCGTGTTCGTCACGGCGCTCTATACTTTCCGCCAGATCTTCATGACCTTTCACGGCCAACCGCGCTGGCAGGCGGATTCCCAGCGCTCCGGTGACGGGCACGGGCCGTTGGATCAGGCCTCTCACGGCGGAGACGAACATGGTCATGGCGGACACGGTGTCGGCACGCCCCATGAGAGCCCTTGGGTCGTGACCCTGCCGCTCGTGCTGCTTGCGATCCCGTCCGTGATCATCGGCGCGATCACGATCGAGCCACTGCTGTTCGGCGACTTTTTCGCGGGCGCCATTACCGTTCGTGAGGGCAACGACGTCGTCGCGCGCCTCGGAGAGCACTTCCATGGCTGGTTGGCGTTCGCCGCTGCCGCGCCGCGGCACGCGGCCTTCTGGCTCGCGCTCGCCGGTGGTGTCACGGCCTGGCTGGTCTTCCTGAGGAAACCGTCCATCGCCGATGTTCTCGGTCAGCGGCTGTCTGCACTGAAGCGACTGCTCGACAACAAGTACTACTTCGACTGGTTCAACGAGCACGTGATCGCTGCTGGCAGTCGATCGCTCGGGCGGCTGCTCTGGCGCGGCGGAGATCAGGCATTGATCGATGGCGCGCTGGTCAACGGGTCTGCGGGCCTCGTCGGTACGGTCGCGGGTGTAGTGCGTCGTGTGCAGACGGGTTACCTGTACTCCTACGCCTTCTGGATGGTGATCGGCCTCGCGCTGCTGCTGGGCTGGTTCCTGCTGCGTCGCTGAACGGATCCAACACGATGCCCGGTTTCGGTCTCCTGTCCCTGCTGATCTGGCTGCCCATCGCCGGCGGCCTCGTGGTACTGGCCGCTGGCGATCGCAACTCCACGGCCGTGCGCTGGGTCGCGCTCGTGGTGTCCCTGCTGACGTTCGTGGCGTCGCTGCGGCTCTACTCGGGCTTCGAGATCGGTACCGCCGCGTCCCAGTTCATCGAGCGCAGCAGCTGGATCCCGCTGCTGAACTCTACTTATTACCTCGGCGTCGACGGCATCTCGGTGCCGCTGATATTGCTGACGACCTTCATCACGATTCCTGTCGTGATCGCCGCCTGGACGGTCGTCGAGGAGAGGGTGTCGCAGTACTACGCTGCCTTCCTGATCATGGAAGGGCTCATGGTCGGCGTATTCGCGGCGCTCGACGCACTGCTGTTCTACTTCTTCTGGGAAGCCATGCTGATCCCGATGTTCCTGATCATCGGCGTATGGGGTGGCCCGCGGCGTGTCTACGCGACCATCAAGTTTTTTCTCTACACGTTTCTCGGTTCAGTGTTCATGCTGGTCGCGCTTGTGTACATGTACCTCAAGTCCGGCAGCTACGAGATTGCGAGTTTTCACCGTCTACCGCTCTCGCTGACCGAACAGATCTGGATCTTCCTCGCGTTTTTGGCGGCATTTGCCGTCAAGATTCCGATGTTTCCCGTGCACACTTGGCTACCCGACGCCCACGTCGAGGCTCCGACCGGCGGCTCGGTGGTGCTGGCGGCCGTGATGCTCAAGATGGGCGGCTACGGCTTTCTGCGTTTTTCGCTGCCGATTGCGCCCGATGCAGCCCGCGAGCTCGATCTGCTCATCATCGCGCTGTCGCTGATCGCCGTCGTCTACATCGGCTTCGTCGCGCTCGTCCAGACCGATATGAAGAAGCTCATCGCCTATTCGTCGATCGCGCACATGGGGTTCGTCACGCTGGGCTGCTTCCTGATGTTCGATATCTTCGCGCGTACCGGCTCGCTGCAGGGTGCCGGCATGGGCATCGACGGAGCGATGGTGCAGATGGTGTCGCACGGTCTCGTTTCGGGCGCGATGTTCCTCTGCGTAGGAGTCATGTACGACCGCCTGCATAGCCGCGAGATCAGTGCCTATGGCGGCGTGGTCAATACGATGCCGAAATTCGCGGCTTTCATGGTTCTGTTCGCGATGGCCAACGCGGGTCTTCCGGGTACCTCGGGCTTCGTCGGCGAGTTTCTCGTGATCATCGCGAGCTTCAAGGCCAGCTTCTGGTATGCGCTGCTCGCCGGAACCACGCTGGTGCTCGGCGCCGCATACACTCTCTGGCTCGTCAAGCGCGTGATCTTCGGCCCGGTCGCGAACGAGCAAGTGGCGAGCCTGACCGATCTCGACTCCCGCGAGTTCCTGGGCCTGGGCGCGCTCGCGATCGGCGTCCTGATGCTCGGTCTATGGCCCGCGCCGCTGCTGGATGTCATGCGCGCTTCGGTTGCGCAGCTCGTCGAGCAGGTCATGGTGAGCAAGCTGCCCCTATGAACACCCCCATGATCCCGTTCGCGAGCCTTGCTCCGGCACTGCCGGAGATCTTTCTGACGGCCGCAATCTGTATCGTGCTTCTCACTGATGTATTTCTCGGCGGACGCGCGCGTCGCGTCACGCCGACGCTGACGCTGCTGACGCTCGTAATCGGCGCAGCGCTTACGCTCGCTTGGGCGCAGGTCGGGGCGCGCACGGAACTGTTCTCGGGACTCTACGTCGCTGACCCGCTCGCAACCTTGCTGAAGCTCTTCGGTTACCTCGTCACGGCGGTCGCGCTGCTTTATTCGCGCGAATACCTCGAGGCGCGCGCGGTCCTGCGCGGCGAGTATTACGTCCTGGCGCTGACGGCGCTGCTCGGCATCTTCGTGATGGTCTCGGCCAACAGCCTTTTGACCATGTACGTTGGCATCGAGCTGCTGGCGCTCTCGCTTTACGCGATGGTGGCTTTCGACCGCGATTCAGGGATCGCCGCCGAGTCGGCCATGAAGTACTTCGTGCTCGGTGCGATTGCCTCGGGGTGTCTGCTCTACGGCATGTCGATGGTCTACGGGCTGACCGGAACGCTCGCGTTCCCCGAGCTGGCGCGAACCCTGGTCAGCGAGCCGAGTATCGGCGTCGTTCTCGGCGTTGTCTTCGTCGTGGTCGGCGTGGCTTTCAAGTTCGGTGCCGTCCCGTTCCACATGTGGGTGCCCGATGTCTACCATGGTGCGCCATCGGCCGTGACACTGTTCGTCTCGACCGCACCGAAGATCGCCTCGTTCGCTCTGGCGTTCCGCCTGCTGACTCAGGGTCTCGGAAACATCGCCGAGACGTGGACGCAGATGCTCGCGATCATCGCCGCGTTGTCCGTGACCGTCGGCAATCTTGTCGCGATCGCGCAGACCAACATCAAACGCATGCTCGCCTACTCGGCGATTGGCAACGTCGGCTTCATTCTGCTCGGGTTCGTCGCCGGTACCGAGCAGGGCTACGAAGCAGCGCTCTACTACACCCTTGTCTACGTGATCATGACGCTGGGGTCTTTCGGTGTCGTGCTGCTGGCGAGTCGCCCGGGCTTCGAAGCCGACGAACTCGCGCAGTACAAGGGGCTGCACGCCCGCGACCCCATGCTGGCGCTGATGATGCTGATGCTGATGTTTTCGACGGCGGGCATCCCGCCGTTCGTCGGTTTCTGGGCCAAGCTGCAGATCTTCCAAGCACTCTGGGCGACCGGGCATGTCGGACTCGTGCTGCTCGCCGCTACCGTATCGGTGATTGGTGCGTTCTATTACCTGCGCGTGGTCAAGCTGATGTACTTCGACGATCCCGGCAATCTGCCGATGCGCGCTGGTGCACTGACCGTGCGAGCGGCGCTCGGTCTCAACGCGCTCGCCGTCCTAGCGCTGGGTCTGCTGCCGAACGCACTGTTGTCGCTCTGCGCCAAAGTGCTCGGCACGACCTGAGCCGTCTGCGGGTAAGACCGTCGGCGATGGCGCGGGCTGGCTCTTGCGCCCGTCGCCGCAAGCTGTACACTACGCGCCCCTACCGGTGCGGGGTGGAGCAGTCTGGCAGCTCGTCGGGCTCATAACCCGAAGGTCGCAGGTTCAAATCCTGCCCCCGCTACCAACTCCCGAACTCAGCCGCAGGCCTGCGAGAGCGATCTTTGCGGCCGGCGCACGACCTGGCTTTCGATGACCGTGCTCCAGTTATTTTCGGTCTGTCTCGAGGCAGGGTCCGCGCGCCGGTATTGGGGCGACGCGGCTGACGACGGCGGCACGGCCTGGTCGCGAGAGGGACCCGCCCAGGTTTCAGTCGCTTAAGTTGCGAACTCTGGGCCGAGTTTGCGGCCGAATTCGAGGCCGTAGATCGACGAAAACCAACCGGTAGGGGTAGTCGCGATGCGGATCCTCAAGTGGACCGTCTTCGGCACGCTCGCGGTGTTCGTGGTCGCCGTCGTGGGCGGGTGGCTCGCACTGTCGCGTGGCTGGCTCGAGATCCCCCTGTCCGAGCTCGAGCGTAAGTACGCGACGCCGGCATCTCGGTGGATCGACATCGACGGGATCCGCGTGCACTACCACGACGAGGCGCCGCCGGGCGTGACAGACTCTCCGGTCGTCGTGCTGAGCCATGCCTCCTTCATGAGCCTGCGCAGCTGGGACCGTCTCGCCGCCGCTTTGCTGCGCAGCGGCTACCGCGTCATCCGCATGGACTACCTGAACGCAGGGCTCACGAGCTTCGATTCCAAGGGCATCGACAACCTCGGTCGCAACGTGCTGATCCTCGACGAACTGCCGCGGCGGCTCGGCGTATCGCGCTATGACCTGATCGGCACGTCCTCAGGAGGGCAAATCGCATTCATCCACGCGGGAGCCCATCCGGAGCGGGTCGCGCGCCTGATCCTGATCAACTCCGGTGGCATGCCGCGGACGCCGCAGAGCGACCCCAATCGCGGGCGCGGCAGTGCGATCCAGCGTTGGATCATGCAGCACTATCGATCGAGGTCGCAGTGGGAGGAGGACCTCGGTCGCAACATGCCTTCGCTGCGGCCGCTGCCAGCGGACTTCGTCGAGATGGTCTACGACATGAACCGCCGAGCCCGTGCCCGTCCAGCCGCGGCGCGGTACCTCAGGAACTTCCGTACTGGTGATACGGCAGCTTACCTCGCCAAGGTTCGGGCGCCGACGATGATCCTCCAGGGCATGGCCAATCCCACCCTCGTGCACACGGAGGCGGAGCTGCAGAGCTACTGGATGACGGGCGCCCCGACTTTGATCAGAAAGTACCCGAGGTACGGTCACTACCCGTACATCGAAGCCCCCGACGCGGTCGTGGCCGACGTCCTGCGGTTCCTGGCAGGCGGTTACGACGCTGAGTTGCGACAGACCATCCGCGCCCGGTGGGCGCCGTCCGTGGTCGGAGGTGTCGACGCGGTCTCGCGATGACGCAGCACTTCCGCCAGGCGCGCTGCCGGTACGGTACCATCGGAGTCCGTTGTTCTCTCCGGAGCCACCCGATGCGTTTGCCGCTGGCCACGATCTGCCTGATCGCGCTGTCAGGCTGTGCCACGTCCGTCGCCTACCGCGCCGACTACCTTCCCGAGAAGTCCATTGCCGAGGACTCGCGGGTCGAGGGGCGTGTACTCGTCTATACGACGCGAGCCGACGACGAGCGCCTCGTGACGGCCGGCGCGACCAGCTTCACCGGCAGCGCGGCGAAGCTGACGACGCCGGTTGGCATGATCGCACGTGAGGTCGCCGTCAAGGTGTTCGCGCGCGCGGCACGTGACGGGGCCGTCGCCGCGAACGAACTCGTGGATCTCGGACGTTACTCGGTGATCGTTCGTCCCGAGGTCAAGGAGTTCAGCTACGGCTTCCCTCAGCTCAAGAACCTCGGTTTTGCAATCACGCCCGAGGTCCGGCTGCGATTGCGCCTGTCCATCCTCGACGATCAGGGCAGGGTCGCGCTCGAGCGCGAATACGACACCGGCACTGTCGAGGGCTCGAGCTACATTCTCAGCGGCAGTCCCTACGAACGGATCTCGCGGCTACTCCACGAGTCCATGCAGGACCTGATGATCAGGGCGGTCACCGATGTCCGCGCCTTCCAGCGGGCCCGTGTCGCCGCGCCGGCGGTGTCCTGAGGTTGCAATGTCGGGGCTAATCGCACGGCCGCGCCGTGCGCTGCGATTCGTCCCGATCGTGCTTGCCGCGCTCTGGGGCGCTGTAACGCAGGCACGTGTGCTGACACACGAGGACCTCTGGCTGATGCCACGGGTCGGCGCTCCCGTCGTGAGTCCTGATGGGCGCTGGGTCGTGGTCGGCGTCATCGAGCCCGCCTACGACGATAAAGCGCAGCGCGCCGACCTGTGGCTGTTGCCGAGCGATGGCAGTGCACCGCCACGTCGCCTGACGGGGACCGTCGGCCGCGAATCGGACGTCGCCTGGAGTCCCGACGGCTCCCGGATCGCGTTCGCGGCCCGGCGCGACGGTGACGACGCGACGCAGATCTATTTGCTGTCGCTCGAAGGTGGCGACGCGATGCGCCTGACCGGCCTGTCTGGGGGAGTCCGCGCGCCGGAATTCTCGCCGGACGGACGTCGACTCCTGATGGTCGGTGAAATGTGGCCTGGGGCCGCGAACGATGCCGATCAGCGCCGGCTGGAGCGCGAGCGGCGCGAGCGGCCGTTCAGCGCGCGGATCTACGACGGTTTTCCGATTCGACATTGGGACCGCTGGCTCGATGAGCGCAAGCCGCACGTATTCGTGCAGGAGCTGCCGCCTCCGGGCGCGGCCCCGCGCGAGCCGCGGAGCCTTCTGGCAGGCACGAGACTGATCGCCGAGCCAGGGTTCGCGGGCCGTCAGACCGACTCCGGCCAGACCCTCGACGCGCTCTGGACACCCGACGGCTCCGCCGTCGTCTTCGTCGCCACGACGGATCGGGACCGCGCTGCCTACGCATTCACGTCGACTCAGATCTTCCGCGTCTCCCTGCAGGGCGGCGAGCCCGAGGCCCTGACGGCGGGCGAGAATCAGTGGGCGGAGCCGCATTTCAGTCCGGACGGCCGGCAGCTCCTGGCGCGGGTCGAGCGACGCACCGAGCGCGTGTACAACCGGACCCAGCTCGCAGCCCTGGATTGGCCGGCGGCGGGCGCGCCGCGCTGGCTGACCGCAACGGTCGATCTGTCCGTCGGGCACTACGGGTTTGCGCCCGATTCGCGCACGGTCTTTTTCCTCGCCGAGCAGGCTGGTCATGAGAAGCTGTTCCAGCTCGACCTGCGCTCGGGCGCTGTCCGGCTCGCATTGCCCGTCGAACGCGGCGTCTACACGGGCCTTTCGGTCGCAGAGCGGCGGCGCGGTCCGGGGGGAGCGCCCGTGATCGTCGCGAACTGGGAGAGCGCGCAGCGCCCGCCCGAAGTGGTACGGATCGAGCCCGCGAGCGGCACGCACCGGGAGCTGACGGCTTTCACCGCGGAGCGCCGGGCTGGTCTCGATCTGCCCCCGGTGGAACATCTCTGGTTCACGAGCCGGCGCGGCAAGCGTATTCACAGCCTCGTCGTGCGACCCCCGGGCTTCCAGCCGGGCAAGCGCTATCCGCTGTTCAACGTGATCCACGGCGGCCCGCACTCGATGTGGCGAGACCAGTGGGTCCTGCGCTGGAACTACCACCTCCTGGCCGCGCGCGGACACGTGCTGCTGCTGACGAACTATTCGGGCTCGACCGGTTACGGTGAG
>CAZAWM010000096.1:0-11599 GCA_964488605.1 uncultured Steroidobacteraceae bacterium
CAACTCCCGCAGCAGTCCCCGAGCGCTGTCCTCGAGTCCCTGCTGGTACAGGTAGAACTTGCCGAGCTGGAAGCTCACCGCGCCGGTCTCCATGAACGCCTCGGCCAGTTCGCCGCGGATGCGAGCGACGATCGCTGCGGATTCCGGGTTCGGCGGATAGACGGGCAGTCTTGCGAGAAAGTCCGGGTCGAGCACGGTTTCGTGAAAAACGTTGCGCGAGTCAGGCCAGTACATCACGGGCTCGAGCAGGGTGCCGCTCCCACCGACCGTGCAGAGCAGGTAACCGTGATCGATGCCATGCTGGTCGATGGCCTGACGATGCCGCTCGAAGACGGCCTCGCAGGCCTCGTACATCTCGGCCGCTTTGGAAAAAGGCACGGTGCCGTGCACGGGTACCCAGCGCTCGCCGTTAGGACCGAGCATGCTGTTCAGTTCCGCAAACGGGTTCGCGCGCATGACCTTGGGGACCGTGTTCTCGACCTCCCGGCCGCCTCGCGCCATGATCTGGCGAACGATGCGGGCCTTGGCCTCCGCGTCGACGGCATCCCGCCCGTCGACGGAAAGATGTACGGAGAAGCTGCCCTGCTCGAGGAAGCTGCGCCCGGCGATCGCCATCTTTGCGCCTTCCTTGAGGCCTTTGAGCACGCCGCCCGCGCCCGCCATGACCTTGAGGCCGGCCTTGAGGTCTTCGGCCAGACTGACACGTTTCATGCGCACGGCCTGCAGTCCCGGATCGAAGGCGAACTGCTCCGAGGCCACGTCAGCTCGCGCGACTTCGGCCATGGCCGCGAACAGCGCAGCGTGCGAGTCGAACGCGAACGAAAGGTAGCGCGATTCGGGCTGCGGGCGGATCAGCCGGAACGTGGCCGTCGCCTTCACACCGAGCGCCCCGCAGTCGGAGAGAAACATACCCATGAGGTCCGGGCCGAACTGACGGAAGAACGGCTCGCCGTTCCGGTTGGCGTGGCTGCCGAGTCTGAGCACGCTCCCGTCGGCGAGCACGACGTCGAGACCCGTCACGCTGTCGGCTGCCGGTCCGTAGCGTCCCGAACCCAGAAAAATGCTGCCCTGCGAGAGCGCGCCGCCGACAGTCGCACGCAGCCCGGACAGCGGCCCCCAGTACGGTGTCCGGACGCCTTGCGGCGCAAGCTGTTCGAACAGCGCCTTCCAGGTCGCGCCGCATTCGACGGTCACGTAGCAGTCCTCGGCGTCGATCTGCAACACGCGGTTCATGCGCAGCATGTCGATCATGATGGCCTCACGATGCCGCGGCAGATATCCGTCCGTGTAGGACATGCCGCCACCGCGTGGGACGATGGGCAGGCGCGCGGGCGCGATAGCGCGCAATGCCGCTGAGAGTTCCTCCGTGCTGCCCGGCCGGATGATGGCCGCTGGCGGTTCGCCACGGCGGTAGACGTCGGTCGCATTGAACTCGCGATCGGCGAGCGCCGTGAGTACGTGGTCGCGGCCCAGCAGTCGCTGCAGTTCGGCTATGGCACCGTCGACGGCACCGGGCATCAGTTGGAGGGCTGGTTGCATGGCGGCATCCCATCGAGGCTCGAACGGCGGCAAGGGTAGCAGAGGCCGGGAGGCGGGTGTTAAGCCACGATTGCGCGTACCGAACGCGCGTACTTCAGTAGACTTCGTGTCCGACACAGGGACGGTGCGGGCCGCAGAGAGTTGTCAGCATGGGCGTGGTCCGGGATCCATCGCGCGTTTTCGAGTACACGGTTCCGGTGGTGATCGTTGGCGCCGGCGCCTGCGGGTTCACCGCGGCGCTCTCCGCCTGCGATGCGGGCGCAGAGGTCCTGATCCTCGAGCGCGACAAGCGTCCATGGGGTAGCACATCGATGTCGCTCGGCGCGATGTGCGCGGCGGCCTCGGCAGAGCATCGGCGACACGGCATCGATGACAGTCCGGAACTCTTTTTCCACGACGTCATGCAGAAGACCGAGGGACGCGCCGATCCGCTGCTCGCGCGCACCGTCGCCGAGGAATCCGGACCGACGGTCGACTGGTTGAGTGCCCGACACGAGGTGCCAATGCTGCTCGACTTCAAGTGGACCGGCCTCGGACATTCGCGGCCGCGCCTGCACATTTCCCCCGGTCGCAACGGCGAGGAACTGCTCGCCCTGCTCGGCAACGCCGCCGAGCGCGCGGGCGCCCATCTGATGACCGAGGCTCGCGTCACTGACCTCTACACCGACGGCACGCGGCGCGTCACGGGCGTGCGAGTCGAGCGACCCGGCGGCGCATTTGAGGAAATCGGCGCCGGCGCCGTCGTGCTGGCCTGCTGTGGTTTTGGCGGCGATCACGACATGGTCGCTCGCGAGATTCCGGAGATGGCTCGAGCGCGCTACTTCGGACACGAGGGGAATCGGGGCGATGGCATCCGCTGGGGCATCGAACTCGGCGCCGCGACGGCTGACATGACCGCCTACCAGGGTCTCGGCACACTGGCCGACCCGCAGCAGATCATCGTGCCGCACCCGCTGTTGCTCGAGGGAGGGATACTCGTCAATCTCGAGGGTCGCCGCTTCACGCACGAGAACGCGAACATCTCCGGCATGTGCGTCCCGGTGCTGCGACAGCCGGAGGGCCTCGCCTGGGTGGTGTTCGACGAGCGGCTGCACAGCGCCTGCCTCGAGCACTCGGTCGAGCAGCAGCAGCTTCAGGAGGTCGGCGCGATACGCCGCGGCGCGACGGTGAGCGATCTCGAGCGCGTCTGCAAGCTTCCGGCCGGCTTTCTCAGCGACGAGCTGCGCGCGGTCGACGCCGCACGACGCAGCGGCCAGCCGGACCGCTTCGGCCGGCGCTTCGACGACACCGAGCCGCTGCGGGCGCCGTTCTGCGCGGTTCGCGTCACCGGTGCGCTGTTCCACACGCAGGGCGGCCTCGTCGTCGACCGTCACGCACAGGTGCTGCGTCCCGATGGTGCGCCGCTGCCAAATCTGTTCGCCGGCGGCGGAGCGGCGCGCGGAATCTCGGGCCCGGCCGTGACGGGTTATCTGCCCGGTGCCGGACTTTGCATGGCCATCACGCTCGGTCGTCTGGCGGGAGCCTCCGCTGCGACCATCGCGCTCGGGGCGCATGCATCTGGTGTCGCGGTGCGCTCATGACGCCGTACGCCGCGCAGTGTCGCCGGCTCGTCGCGACGGGACTGGCGCTGACCGCGGCGTCGCTGCTCGGTACCGGCTGCGCGTCGGTACCCGAGCCACGGATCACGGTCGTCGACATCCGGCTGCCCATGGATGTGGCACGTGAGCTGCCGCTGCGTGTCTTTCATCCGCGCCGCGGCCGGCGTCTGCCCGTGGTGCTGTTCTCCCACGGCGCCTATTCCTCGGGAGAGGATTACGACCCGCTGCTGCGCGCCTGGGCCGCCGATGGCTACGTCGTCCTCGCGCCGACCCATCGCGATTCGACGCGACTCGGCGTGAAGCGTGGTAGCAACGATCCGCGATACTTCAGCTGGCGCCTCGAGGACATGGCGGCCACGATCGCCGGGCTCGCTGCGATCGTCGAGCGGGTGCCCGCCCTTGCCGGTCGTCTCGATGCGACGCGGCTCGCCGCAACCGGGCATTCTTTCGGTGGCCTCGTTGCGCAGACGCTCGGCGGCGCCACCTACCGGGATGCCGTCAGCGGCCAGACGGTCTCGCGTCGGCTCGCGGGCGTTCGCGCCGTGATCATTATTAGCGGCGCCGGCGTCATCGAACCCCTGGTGCGCACCACGGATTTCGCCGTGCTTTCGCTGCCGACGCTGGTGACCGTCGGTACGGAGGACCTCGCGCAGGCTCCGGGGCTCACGGGCTATGCCTGGAGGCGACAGCCCTACGACCTCCTGCCGCCTGGCGACAAGTATCTGCTGACGCTTGAGGGCGCCGACCACTACCTCGGTGGCGCGGTGGGCCGCGACGACCTGCCGCGCTCGGCGAATGCGGCCCGCTACCTCGCGGCTTTCAATGCAACCAGCCGCGCATTCCTGCGCCGCTATCTCAGTGAGCGGGGCCCCGGCGGCGACACGCTGCGTGCGCCGGCCCTGCCGCTGGCGCGCCTCGAGCGGCGCTGAGCGATCAGCGACGGGTGCTCATCGCGTCGCGGCCTTGAGCGCCGCAACGATCTGGCGCCGCTCCTCCGGATCCTCGATGGGCGAGTAACGCATCCGGTGCCGGCCGCCAAGGAACTTCGCGGGATTGGCAATCAGTTCCTCGATCTTCTCCTCGTCCCAGACCAGGCCGCTCTCGCCGGCCTCGACGAAGGCGCTTGAGTAATAGAAGCCCGGCGCACTGCCCGCCCGGCGACCAAACACGCGATGGAGGTTCGGACCGACTCCATGCGGACCGCCCTGTTCGAAGCTGTGGCAGAAGCGGCACCACATGAAGTCCTTTTGGGCTTTACCCTCCAGCACGGGTGGCTCGCCAACCCCGAGGTAAGGATCAACCGCCGGTGGGGGCCCCGGCTCGACCAGCTGTTTGCCTGTCGTGAACGGCACGACGCCGAAAACCCGGTACGGCGTCCATGCGGCGAGAGCCAGCAGGCCCGCGAAAACGAGGCCATGCACGATTTTCCAGCCGATCGGGTAAGCGTCCGGATCGCTCATCTCAGTGCCCCCAGCCGCAACCCGGCAGCATGCGCAAGGGCGAGATTCGGTATCGGATCCACTGCCAAAGCGCGACGCAGATGCTGAAGGCGCTCAGGTAGAGCATCGAGAAGCCGAGCACGCTGTGCAGGTAGCCGAGCGTCACCGAAACGCGATAGCTCGGCGCGATCGGCGCCGGGATGGTAAAGAGGCCATACCAGCTCACCGCGTGGTCCTCCGACCAGGCGAAGGCAGGCCCCGTCAGGCAGAGCGCGAGGACGGTGAGGTACAACGCGAGACTGCAATGCCGCGCGAGTGCATCGGCCGGCAGCGGCACGCGCGCCGGTCGCGGCGGCCGCGGCGACCGCCCCCAGATCCAGAGCCGCGAGCTTACGAGCAAAAGCAACGTGAGCCCCAGCGAGATGTGATTGTGCTGGAGCGCCTCGCGCGCGGCCGTGCCTCGCGGCGTCACGCCGACTTTGGTCGACTGGTACAGCTGCCAAATCACTCCGACGAAGATCAGCACCGACAGGATGCGCTCCGCGCCGATCCACTTCGTGCCCGCCGGCAACGCTCGCTCAGCTCCCGACATCGTCTCCCTCTCCCTCGGCGGGTCTGATCCCGCGCAGTATCGCGTTCGGAATCCGCGCGTCATCGAAATCCATCAGCGCTTCGCCGGTGCGGACGATAATGAGTTCGCGCGAAGGCACGATGTAGACGCGCTGGCCGCCGAAACCATCGATGTAAATCATGTCCTCGACCGCGAACGGCTCCGAGTGGAAGGCCTTGACGGTCTTGTCGTTGTAGCGACGCTGCTGACCGGGCGGCGAGCCGAGCCAGATATGCAGGCCGTAGTTGGGATTGGTCGGCGCCGGCGTCGTCATTTCGCGGATCCATTCGGCGGGCACGACCTGCTCGCTCCCGACCCTGCCGCGCTCAAGAATCAGTCGACCGACACGCAACCAGCCGCGCGCGGTCGTGTAGAGGCAGCAGAACGTCCGCGCAAGCCCCCCCTCGCGGTCCAACCAGACGTGCGCCGTCGGCGCGCCGAGCCGGCTCCAGAGACGCTCCGAGAGGTATTGCGCATAGCGCTTGCCGGTCGCGCGCTCGAGGATGATGCCGACGAGCTGGGAGCTTGCATTGCTGTACTGGAAATCGGTGCCGGGCTGCTTGACTAGCGGCAGCGCGAGCACGGTGCGTCCGAGCTGGCTGCCGAGCGTGATGCTGAGACCCGTCCAGGTGCCGAATCGCGGTGTTTCGAGGCCGCTCGACATCTGCAGCAACTGCCTGATCGTGATCGTGCGTCGATCGTCCGCGGCCCATTCAACGAGATACTTCGCCGCGGGCTCGTCGATCGAGCCGATGTAGCCATCGGCCACGGCCGCGCCGACCAGCAAGCCCATTACCGTCTTGTGGGCAGAGAATGGGTCGGTGATGGTGTTGCGATCGAAGCCGGGCCAGTACTTCTCGTAACGGAGCGCGCCGCGATGGAACACCAGCAGGGCCACGCTGTGGGTCTGCGCGGCGTAGCTCTCCGCGACCGCAAGCGCATCCGCTGCGATCGTGTCTGGAGGGCCGACCGGAGTGTCGTCGCGCTCGATACCCGGCACGGGCTCCTGCGGCGAGTTCTTCTCGGTCTCGATGACCACGCCCATGCCCGGCCCGGTGAGTAGGCGTCGTATCACGGCAGGATCGCGGAAGTAGTAGAACAGCACCACGAGCAGTAGCAGGGCCAGCAGGCCAAGCACGAGGGTGCCGAGCAGCTTGAGCGGTCTCATGCGCGTCGGGTCTCCAAGGCGCGCCGGATCTCGGCATGGCGTTCGGCGTCGATCGGGAAGTTCCACATCAGCAGCAGCGGAGCGACCAGTAGCAGGACCGGCAGCCACGAAGCCGCGAGGCGGATGCCGAGCGCACTGTCGGCGTCGAGCGCCTGTCCGGTCTGCTGATAGCCGAAAGCCGCGAGGCACAGGCCGCCGACGAGCGGGCCAAACGCCATCCCGGCCTTGAATACGAAGGCGAGGAATGCCATATGGCCTCCCATCTGGGCGTGACCCGACTGCAGCTCGTCGTGATCGGCCGTGTCGGCCGCCATCGCCGGGGGAGTAATCATCGTGCCGCCGTTGCCGAACCCCATCACGAGATTGGCCGCGACCACGAGCCAGAGCGCGCCGGGTGCGGCGAGGAACAGCATCACGTAGGCGAGCATCGTAACGAGATTGGCGAGGCAGTAAGTGCGGTGCTTGCCATGCCGGCGCGTGATCGGTACCCAGAGCGGCGCGCACAGGACGGCCGCGACCGTATTCGCGAGCGCGACGACGAGCACACTCGCCTGCAGGTTAAGTGCCGCACCGACCAGGATCGGCTGGACGAAAAAATACGTGCCCATGGCCAGCCGGTCGATGAAGTACGCGGTCATCAATCTCGCGAAGGGCTTATTGCGTCGCAGGATGACGAACAGTTCCCGCCAGGCGGGTACATGGTCCGCCGCGGCCGCCTGCCCCACCGGAACGACCGCGAAGCACCAGAGCACGCCGAGCGGCAGCGCGATCATGAAGAACCAGCCGACAGCCTGCACGATCTGCTTGAACGACGGCGCGGCTACGCCCTCGAGGACCTGCCAGTAGACGAGGGGCACGAGGGTCGCGAGCAGATAGCCAACGAAGGCGCCGGTTTCGCGAAAGCCGGCGATACGGGTGCGGTCATCGTAGCGGCCGCTCAGTTCGCCGCCCCAGCTCTGGTGGGGAATGAACACCATGGTCCACCCGGCATAGAACACGAGCAGCCAGCACAACAGGTATGCCGGACCGTCGTCGCGCGAGGGATTGAGCAGGAACCCGGTCGCGAGCAGCGCGATCGGCACGCCGGCCGCCATCCAGATGCGCCGCCTGCCGAAGGCGTGACGTGTCCGGTCCGAGAGCGCGCCGATCATCGGATCCGAAAAGGCCTCGAAGGCGCGCCCGAGCGCGAACATCAGCCCCACGACGGCGAGCGACATGCCGGTGACGTCCGAATAGGTCGGCGGAAGGAACATCAGCAGCGGCACCATCATCGCCTGCAGCGCGACCGTGGGGGCGGCGTAGGCGAGCAGTCGCGTCGTCGTCAGGGTCTCGGGCGGACTCATGCCGCGTCGCATCGAGGGCGGTCAGGGCCGGGGTCGCTTGACGCGCCGCGCCGGGCGCGACCGGGCCCGTGCGCCGCGTCCAGCGCTCGCGGCTGGTCCGATGTGCGCGCCATGATTGGCAAGGTACCAGCTCGCCACCTGCTCGCGTGTCGCCCACCAGATCCCCTTCAGCGAGCGCGCGAACCTCAGGAACTCCCGCAGCGCGCGGGCGCGGTACGCGCGACCGCTGACATGCGGATGAAGACCGACGTTCATGAGCCGCCCCGTTTCGGCTCCCTCGCGGTGCAGTTCGCGCAGCTCCTCGACGAGCACGTCGCGGAATTCGTCGGTGGTGTGATTGCGGCGCGTGAGCAGCGTGAAGTCGTTGATCTCGTTGGTGTACGGGGTCGATACGATCGGACCGTGCGGGGTCTCGACGAGGTAGGGCTGATCGTCGTTCATCAGGTCGCAGTAGAAGAGCAATCCATACTCGGCGAGGATGTCGGCCGTGTGCAGCGTGCCTCGGAGCGAGGACGAGAGCCAGCCCCTCGCCTTGCGTCCCACGGCCTGCTCATAGACCTCGAGCGTGCGGCGTATCAGCTGGCGCTCCGCCGCGGGATCCTTGGCAAAGTCGGTCAGCAGCTCGCCTTGTTCGTAGTTATGCGCGAGGATCTCGCAGCCGCGAGCCAGTGCGGCATCGAGCATCGCGCGGCGCCGCAGTGCCGTGACCGCGTTGATCGTGCAGGAAGGGCGTACGCCGAACCCATCGAACAGTTCGAATAGCCGGAACGCGCCCACGCGTTGGCCGTACTCGCGCCAGGTGTAGTTCGGAAAATCAGGGATGTTGCCCGGCAGCAAGTCGGGCAGGATCGGCGGCCCGCCGGCGTAGTACGGGCGTTCAGTGTCTTTGACGAGGTCCCAGGTTTCGAGATTGAGCGTGATGATCAGAGCGACGCGGTTTCGACCGGGCCAGCGGAGCGGCCCGCGCTCCGTGATGGGAACATACTCGTAATGCATCGGCTCAGTGATCCGCGAGCAGGCTGCCGAAGCCTTCGATTCGATCATAGATGCCGTTCTGACGCAGCGCATACCAGTAGGTCGCGGTGTTGATTGCGATCACCGGCTTGCCGAGCCAGCGTTCCGCGCGGGCGGCCACTGCGGCGCAGGCGAGATTCGTACCGACCTGGACGATGGCCTGTACGTCCGGACCGTCGACGTCGCGGATCGCCTGCTGCAGCGTAGCGGGCGTCTCGTGAGCGATCAGCATGGGGCTTCGGCACTTGAGGCCCTTGAGCGCCACGATGGTGTATCCGTTGTCCTCGAAGAAGCGCCGAACCATGCCGTCGCCGACCGGCATGTACGGTGTGATCACCGAGATCCGGCGCAGGTCCTGGCCGTAGCGGCGCAACGCCTCGAGCACCGCGTGCGAACCGAGGCCGACACCGACTCCGGCCCGCTGCTCGAGGCGTCGATGCAGCTTGTCGGCACCCTCGGCACCATCCCAGAAAGTCTCGGCCGACATGCCCATGATCACGTATCCGGGGGCGCAGGTCATGACGGCGTCGATGGCCTGCTCGGTGGCACTGCGGATGTTGTGCATCATGGCAAGGAACTCGTCGTCGCTGCGCACAGGCGTATCCGGAATGACAATCCGCGAAAAATGGTTGGTCACACCGCGCGGCCGCATGTCGTCGTACTCGGGCTGCACGCTGGTGTTGGTCGACGGCGCGACGACGCCGAATTTCATCCGCCAGCCCAGCGCATCGGTCACTACTCCCGCCCTCCCTGCTTGCCGGCCCGATTATGGGCAGCGCGTCTGGTCCGCGCCCCGACCCGGACGTGATGACCGCATGTTGGACAGCAGCCACCGGGCTTCCTAAACTTGCTCGTGTTGATGGTTTTGCCGGACCGCAACAGGACACAGCACCGTCATCATGGAATCCACCCGACCGATTCGCGCCCTGATCCGTGGCCTCGACGCTCTGACCGTACTGAACCTGCGAAATGGTGCGACGGTGTCCGAGGTCGCGCAGGAGATCAAGCTGCCGCGCACGACGACCTATCGCATCCTCGAAACCCTGAGTCACGCCGGGTTCGTGTACCGGGATCCTATCGACGACCGCTATCGCCTGACCATCATGGTCCGCGGACTGTCCGACGGCTTTGACGACGAGGCCTGGGTCACGCAGATTGCGCGCCCCTACATCTATGAACTGGGCAAGGACATCGTCTGGCCCGTGGCGATCGCCACGCTCTCGGGCACCACGATGATGGTACGCGAGTCGACCGACCATCGCTCGCCACTGGCCGTCGAGCGCTATTCCGCCGGCTTCCGCGTGCCGCTGCTGACATCGTCTTCCGGCAGAGCCTATCTTGCCTTCGCGCCGCAGGCGCAGCGCGAGTCGCTGCTTGAGATCCTGGCGCGTTCCAGTCGCGAGGAGGACAAGCTCGCCCGAAACCGCGCTGAGGTCATAAAGCTGCTCAGTGAAGCACGCCAACAGGGGTACGCTTCGGCCGTACGCCCGCGACGCGTTTCCGACGAGATCAGCATCGCCGTCCCGATCCTCGTCGACGATCGGGTACTCGCGGCCGTCACGATCCGCTTCTCCGGAACGGCCGTCCCTCTCAAGATGGCGGTCGAGCGCTTCCTGCCCAAATTGCGGGATACTGCGCAAAAGATCCGCCAGAGTTTCATCGAGCAACAACGCGATCCTCCGCATCATCATCCCCGCGCCGTGCCTGCCCGCTGACGTCGACTGCAAGGACATGTCACCATGAATGCCGAGCTCTCCCCCCAGCTGCCCGCCGTCCTGCACCAGCTCGAGTCCCTGCTGGGACGCGAGAACGTTGTGACGGAGGAGACCGAAAGGCGGTTCTACTCGACTGACATCTACCGCGAAGGACGGCTGCCGATCGCGGTCCTGCGCCCCGCCTCGACCGCCGACGTCTCCCAGATCGTACAGCTCGCAACCGCGCGCGGACTGTCAGTGGTGCCGCGCGGCGGCGGCGCCTCCTACACGGATGGTTATGCCCCGACCGAGAACGAATCGCTGCTGATCGACACGTCGCGGATGGACAAGATCCTCGAGATCAATACCCGCGACATGTACGTCGTCGTGCAGGTCGGCGTCACCTGGGCCCGCCTGAACGAGGCACTGCAGGCCGAAGGACTGCGCACGCCGTTCTATGGTCCTTTTTCGGGCCTCGCCGCGACGGTGGGTGGGTCGCTGTCGCAGAACAGCGTGACCTGGGGTACGGGCGTGTTCGGCATCTCGGGCGAAACGCCGCTCGGGGTCGAGGTCGTCCTCGGGACCGGTGAGGTGATCCGCACTGGAAGCTGGGGCGCGGCCAACTCCGTCCCTTTCCTGCGCTCGTATGGACCCGATCTCACCGGCCTGTTCATGGGCGACTGCGGGGCACTCGGCATCAAGACCGCGGTCGCGCTCAGGCTCATGAAGCGCAACAGTCACGTCATGGGCCTGTCTTTCGGATTCAAGGATTTTCGGAGCATGGCGCTCGGCATGGAGGCTGCCGCCAAGGAAGGGCTCAACCTGACAAACTTCGGCCTCGATCCGGCGCTCCAGCAGGGTCAGCTCGGCAAGGCCGACGCGGCGACCGCCATCCAGTCGGCCCTGGCCGTGTTCCGGACCTCGCGTAACGTATTCGACGGTACGAAGCAGGTCCTGAAGATGGCCTTCGCGGGTCGCGGTTTCCTGCGCGACGCGGTCTTCTCGGCACACTGGCTCGTCGACGGGATCGATGAGGTGTCGTGTCGGGCCGCCGTCGCGAGGTTGCGGTCCGCCACGAGCACCACGTCGCCCCCGCGGCCCCCGTCGCCCCCGTTCGGGCCGCCACGCGGCACGAACTTCTCGCGGCGGAAGCTCACCAGGCCGTTGCCCCCGGCCCCGGCCGCCACCGTGATC
>CAZAWM010000097.1:0-11597 GCA_964488605.1 uncultured Steroidobacteraceae bacterium
GGCAGAGCGGCGGCCGCACCGAGTGCGGCGCCGAGCCAGTCGCTGAGTCCGGTGCCAACGATCGAGTCCGCGATCGCCAGTCCGCCGCCAAGCAGCATGATCAGATACCAGGGGGCGGTGCGGGCCTCCGGCCATTCGAGCAGGAATCGGCCACCCTGAGCCGCGCCGGAGGGGATCAGGCACAGCGACAGCGCGCCGATGACCGCGATCGCCGCATCGCTCAGGCCGGGTAACAGAGGCATGAGGGCCGGTTGCACGATCCACAGCGCGCTCGTCGCGACGACCACGAGTGCGACGCGCTTCTCGGCCGTCGTCATCGCACCGACATTGCCGATCGCCTCGATCAGACGCGAGCGATCGCCGCTGGGCAGGCGGAAAGGAAAACTCACGCGCGACAGCAGCCACCAGGTCAGTGGCAGCGCGAGCAGCATGATCGGCACGCCGAATGCCATCCATTCGGCGAAGGAAATCTGCACACCGAAGGTCTGGTCTATCAGGCCGATCGCGATCGGATTGACTGGCGTCCCGATGGGCGTTGCAAATCCGCCAATGTTCGATGCATAGGCAACCGAGATCACCATCGCTGCGGCGAAACGCTGCTCGTTGATTTCGGGCTGCGCCGAGTCCAGGCTCCGCGTGACCGCATACATGGTCGCCGACGCGATCGGCAGCATCATCACTGTCGTCGCCGAGTTGTTGACCCACATCGAGACCAATGCAGTCACGCACATGACCGCAAACAGCAATACGCGTGGCTCCGGACGGACGCGACGGATCACCGCGATCGCTAGCCGTCGGTGCAGACCCCACTTCTCCATCGCGACGCCCAGCATCGAGCCAGCGAGGATCAGAAAGATCACCGGAGCCATGTACTTGGCCGCGACGGCCTCGGCCTTCGCGACGCCGAGCAGCGGCAGCAGCAGGAACGGCAGCGTACCGGTCAGCGCCACGGGCACAGCCTCGGTGAACCACCAGCAGGCCATCAAAACGGCGACTGCGGCCGTTCGCCAACCCTCGATCGGCAGGCCGCCCGGCGGCGCAGTGGCGAGCATGACGCCGAACAGCAGTGTGCCCAGCCAGAAACCGGTACGCCTCACACTGCTGCCCGCGTGCGGTCGCTTCAGCGCGCCCGCGTGAGTCGGTAAAGCGCGCCGTCGGTCTCGGACAGCACGTAGACGTGACCACGCGCGTCGACACGGACGGTCCGGATTCGACCGAAGCCCGCGATGCGCTCTTCGCCGGTCACGCGCTCGCCGTCCAGCGTCAGCCGGATCAGCCGCTGTTCGCGCAGCGTGCCCAGGAACAGGCTGCCGCGCCATCCGGGAAAGGCGTCCCCGACATAGAAAGCGAGTCCCGAGGGCGCTACCGAGGGCACCCAGGTGCGCACGGCCTTGACGACGTCCGCGCGCTCGGTGCCCTCCCCGATCGGCTGATTCGTGTCGTACGTCCGTCCGAAGGTGATCACGGGCCAGCCGTAGTTGCGCCCTGTCTCGATGATGTTCAGCTCGTCGCCACCGCGAGGGCCGTGCTCATGGCTCCAGAGCTTGCCGGTCAGAGGATGTAGCGCGGCACCCTGGACGTTACGATTGCCGTAGCTGAACACCTCGGGCCGAGCGCCCAGGCGGTCGAGGAAGGGATTGTCGGCCGCCGGCGCACCGCTCTGGTCGATCCGCACGACCTTGCCGATGTGATTGTCGAGCGCCTGCGCGAGATCCTGATGGCCGCGGTCGCCGAGCGTCACGAACAGCGTTCCGTCCCGCGCCCAGACGAGCCGGGAGCCGAAATGGAAAGCCGTCCCGAGCTTCGGCTGCTGACGGAAGATCACCTCCGTGTCCCTCAGCGCGCAGTTGTCGGCCACGCAATCGAGGCGGCCGCGAGCCACTTCGGTGCCGATGTCGGTGCCACCCGAAGCGCCGGCTGCTGAGTAGCTCAGGTAGACCAGTCGGTTGCGCTCGTACTGCGGATGCGCGACGACGTCGAGCAGCCCGCCCTGCCCGCGTGCGGTGACCTGCGGCACTCCCGTGACCGGCGCGGCCGGCATTCGGCCGCCGCGCAGGATTCGCAGCGCACCCGCCTTCTCGGTGACCAGGGTGTCGCCGTCAGGGAGCAGCGCGAAACTCCACGGCGCGCTGAGCCCCGTCGCGACCGTTTCGACACGGACCATGTGCTTTTCGGTAGCGATCTGCGCAGGAGCCGCAAGCGCCGACTCATCGGCGGAGGCGAGCGACAGCACGACCGCCGCAGCAAGTCCCGAGCGCATGGTCTTCACCTCCCTGTGAATCAGACGAATTCCCAGCCGTCCGCGACCAGAGGCAGGCGGCGTGGACGCTGTCCGGTCGCCGCGTGAATGGCGCTGGCCAGAGCCGGAGCCACCGGGGGCACGCTCGCTTCGCCGCAGCCGCCGGCCTTGTGCGGCGTCGACAGCAGGTGGACCTCGATCGGCGGCAGCTCGTTGAGACGGATGATCGGTGCGTCGTGGAAGTTGGACGCGCGGGCGGCACCTCGCTCGAAAGTGATCTGACCATCGCGCGCCGCACTGAGCCCCCAGACGATGCCGCCCTCGACCTGGGCTTCAACGAAACGCGGATCGACCATGATGCCGCAGTCGAACACGCAGACGATCCGATCGATCCTAACCTGGCGGCCCTGGACCTCGACCTCGACTACTTCCGCGCAGTAGGCGTCGTAGCCAACGCCGAGCGCGATGCCGAGCCCGCGACCCTTGGCTCGCGGGCGGCTCCAGCCGGATTTCTCGGCGGCGAACCGCAGCACGGCCTGTGCACGCGCGTCCCGGTGCAGCAGCCCGAGCCGCAGTTCCAGAGGATCGCGGCCGGTAGCCGCAGCAAAGTCGTCGAGAGCGCTCTCAGAGAAGAAACTGTTCATCGACTGGGACACCGAGCGCCAGGTACCGACCGGTATCGGAAAAGGCGTATCGACGACGTCGACGTAAGTGTTGGGAATATCGTAACGGTCGTTGATCAGCAGTCCCGTCGAAAACGGGTCGCCGTACCCCGGAATCGGCGCCCTGCCCTGGTACTTCCACATGCTGATGCCGGTCGTCCGGCTGTGCATCCCAACGATGCGGCCCTCGAGATCCGCGCCGATCCTTGTGCGCACGATGTGAGCGGGACGGAACCGGTCATGGAGGAAGTCCTGCTCACGCGTCCAGGTCAGTTTGACCGGCCGCCCCTTGACGCTGCGGGCGATCTGGGCAGCCTGCCGCACGAAATCGACCTCCCACTTGCGGCCGAAGCCGCCACCCAGGAACGTGATGTTGAGACGGCAGTTTTCTCGAGGCAGCCCCGTGACTTCCGCGAGCACTTCGCGCGCCCGATCAGGCTGCTGCGACGGTACCCAGGCCTCGCAGCGCCCGTCTTCGACGAGCACCGTGGCACAGAGCGGCTCGAGCGCTGCATGCGCGAGGAACGGCACCTCGTAGCTCCACTCGAAGCGCCGTGGCGCCGCCGCGATGGCACCGAGCGCCGAGTCGCGCTGATAAGGCGGGCCGCCGAAGGCACGACGCCCGGGCTGCGCTGCCGTGTCGTCATCGAGCGCGGCGCGCATCCGCACCCGCATCGCCTCGGATCCGACCGCCTCCGCCGCGCTCTCGTCGAACTCCACAGCGAGGGCCTCGGCTGCCTTGAACGCCCGCCAGGTACTGGTCGCGACGACTGCAACGCCGTCGGGAATTGCGAAAGCATCGACTACGCCGGGCCAGGCGAGCGCCGCCTCGCGATCGAAGCGACGCACGCTCGATGCGACGGCCGGTGAACGCCGCAGTGCAGCATACAGCATGCCCGGAAGGCGCACGTCGATACCGAACTGCAACGAGCCGTCGCACTTTGGCGGAGTATCCTTGCGCGGCAGACTCCGACCGATCAAGGTCCACTCGGCCTGCGACTTCAGCCTCGGATCGGCCGGCACTGCCAGTTTCGCCGCTTCGGCAGCGAGATCGCCATACGTGGCGCTGCGTCCGCTCGGCACGTGTACGACCCGCGAACTCGCCGTGCGGCACTCAGCGGCAGCGACGTCCCAGCGAGCCGCGGCGGCGGCGACCAGCATCTCGCGAGCCGCGGCTCCGGCTCGGCGCAACGGCTCGAAGTAGACCATCGTCGACTCACTGTTCGCCGTGCGATGCCGGCGGGTCGTCGGATTGATGAAGCCATCGTCCGCCCACGGCATGACCACTGTCACCCGCGTCCAGTCCGCATCGAGTTCGTCAGCGAGGATCCGCGGCAAGCCGTCGTGGACACCCTGTCCCATCTCCGACTGCGGTGTGACGATCTCGATACCCCCGTCGGCGCGGATACCGAGATAGATGCCGAAGGTAGCCGGCGGCGCCGTGTCCGTCGCCGCGATCGAGGTTACGTTGGTCTCGGGCGACGGAGTCGTGCGACAGCCGACCAGCAAACCGCCACCTGCCAGCGCAGCGGCTTCGAGAAAGAACCGGCGCGAGATCATGATCCGCCTCAGTCGATCAGTCCGTCCGCTGTCGAAGATACCCGAAATCGAGAGTCGGCCGTTCGGGCCTCGAGTCCTATCGTCTGGCCTCAGGCCGCGAGTCCGATCGGCCGTATGCGCAGCCACGCCTCCACTGTCACTCGGTCCGTGACGTCGGCATAGCGTCGGCCGCAGTCGCGCAGCGTGTCGAGATGCGGCTGTTCCTCCGCGTCACCGCAGCAATCGGCGACGATCTGTACACGAAACCCGAAGGAGAACGCATCGACGACTGTCGCGCGCACGCAGCCACTCGTGGTGCAGCCGGTGACGATCACGGTATCGACCTGCTGGCGCACCAGAAACGTGATCAGAGGCGTCTGAAAGAACATCGACGGCGCGTTCTTGCAGTAGGTGAAATCCCGCGCATCGTAAATCAGTGGATCCATCCGAGTGCAAGGATGACCGTAGAAGAACTCGTCCCGCACGGCCTTGACCTTCCAGAAAGGCATGTCTTTCTCGCTGCAGTAGGCCGTATAGCACGCGGCCACCGGCACTCCGCGCTCGCGCGCGACCGCGAGCAGCTTCGCTGTGTTGTCGCGCGCAGCATGCAGGCGCGGCAGGCCGCCCAGCGCGTACTTCGGATCGGTGAATGCAGTCTGCCAGTCGACCACGAGCACCGCCGGACGCGAACCGAAGCCTATCTCGCCCGACGCGTAGCCGACATCAACATAGGCATCCGACATCTGCAGTCTCCTGAGGAAAAAAACCCCGCCGTCACCGGCGGGGTCCTATCACTCGTCTGCGCGATCGCCTAGGCAGCGCCGCCATGCTCAGGCTGCCCTCGCGCCCTTCCGGGAGAGCGCTTCGGCAGCAACCTTGGCCCACTGCGTGAAACGAGGCGCTGCCGGCGGTTCGAGGCCCGTCTCGGCCTTGCAGCGCGCCTTGAGCTCCTCGATCGTCTCGAAACCGCGATCGAAGATCTTCTTCGGTCCGCGCTTCGACACGATGTCCGCGCGCAGTTCTGCGGTTGCCTTCTCGTCCACCGAGCCGTCGGGCTTGATGACGACGCCGTACCGCCTGGCGCCCTCCACCGATACGAGTCCCGCCGCGACGTCGAACGCCACCTTGTCCGGCTCGCGCTCGAGCGGGTCGCCCCAACCGCCGCCGCCCCAGGTGTCGGCAATCAGCAGATCGCCATCCTCGACCTTCACGTGGTCGATCTTGGACGGCAGCAACTGCTCGGTACCATCCTTGCGGATCAGCAGCTTGCGGCTGCGCGCGCCAGGCAGACCCCCGTTGGCACCCCACGGGTAGGTGAGCCAGCGATCGTCGTGAATCGAGATCTCGCCGGGCTCGAGGAAGCGATAACCGATGCGCAGGCCGTTGCCGCCGCGGTGTTTGCCGGGCCCCCCGGTGTCGATGATCGTCTCGTAGATCTCGATCCGCAGCGGGAAGTAGCTTTCGAGGAACTCGTTCGGCACGTTCGTGAACGACGGCCAGAGTGAGTGCCCGTCGGGGCCGTCGCCGAACGGCTTGCCCGGGATGCCACCGAAGGTGATCTGGTACAGCTGGTACCACTCGCCGTTCTTGTCGTACCCCGAATACATGAAGTGCGGGCTGTCCGAGAAGCCGGCCGCGCACATGAAGTCCGGATTCCCCTGGCCTAACAGGCCTCCCAGAATGTCGAAGATCCGGCCTAGCGCGTGCGTGCGGCAGGACAAAGCTGCAGGCTTGAGCGGCTTGAGCAGCGATCCCGCTGGGATACGCACTTCCATGAGGTCATAGAAGCCGTCGTTGAAGAGAATCTGCGGGTCGAAGACCATGATCATGTAGACGCCCGCGAACATCTTGAACATCTCTTCGTTCAACAGGAAGTTGATCGACGAGATCGACTGCGGATCGGTGCCGGCGAAGTCGAAGATGCAATTGTCACCCTCGCGCCACATCGCGCACTTGATCTTGTAGGGCCCCATTCCGAGACCGTCGTCGCAGACGTAGTCCTCGAAGTACTGCTTTTTCTCCGGCACGGTGCGGCGGATCAGTTCGCGCATCGCACGCTTGTTGCGTTCGAGCATGGCATCCATCGCCGAGTAGAAAACATCATCACCGAAGCGCTGCGCGATCTCCGTGCAGCGGATCCCGGCGGTGCGCAGCGCCGCGACGATCGCGTTGAAGTCCGAGAGGTTCCAGTGCGGCAGACGGCAGTTGTGCAGCACGACCTTCAGCACGTCTTCGTTGAGCTGCCCTTTCTTGTAGATCTTGACGGGTGGGACGACGATCCCATCTTCGTAGATCGTCGTCCCATCGGTAGGCAGCGATCCCGGCACCTTCCCACCGACGTCCGTCATGTGGCCGAACATCGCCGCCCAGGCGATGATGCGGCCATCCTTGTAGATCGGCATCAGCATGAGCCAGTCGTTGGCATGGCTGATCGCACCATTGACCGAGTAAGGGTCGGAGGTCAGGAAGATGTCGCCTTCCTCGACGGTGCCCTCGTATCCCTGCATGAACCCCCAGATGAACGAGCCGAACTGGCCAACGACCATCTTGCCTTCGAGGTTGGCGATCATCGGGAACTCGTCGTGCTGCTCGCGGATGCCGGGAGACATCGCCGTGCGAAACAGCACCGTGTCCATTTCATAGCGGGCGTTGCGCAGCGCGCTCTCGATGATGTCGATGGTGACGGTGTCGACCTTCACCTTCTTCATCGGCTTCTTGTTGCGCTGAATGATCGTGGCTGCCATGACTGTTTCCTTAAGAGTGTGTTCGCGCGGAGCGCCGTTTACTTCCCGACCCTGGACTTCTTCGACGCGGGCTTCTTGGCCGCGCGATAGCCGTCTGGATAGATCAGGATGTTGCCGTACCGATCGACCGTACCGGTGTGCTTGGGCAGGATTACCGTGGTCGAGTCCATCTCTACTACGATGGCCGGACCGCGAATCTTGTTGCCTGACTTGAGCAGTGCGCGGTCGTAGACGACGGCGTTGACATCCTTGCCTTCCATGTACGATTTCTGCTTGCCGATGGCTGCCGCTTTCGGGTCAGGGCCTCCCTTCGCGAGAATCTGGCGAGTGACCCTGATGCCCTGGCCCTGCACGGCCGCCCGCAGGGTGACGAGCTCGTGTTCGAGCGGCAGCGCGAATGTGAACAGCCGCTTGTGCTCCTCGTCGAACTGCTCCGAAATCGCCTTGAGACCGCGCTTGTGCAGGTCGTTCAGGTCGATGCTGACAGTCAGGCGCAGACCCTGCCCGTGATAGCGCAAGTCCACCTGATAGGTCGTCTGGATCTGAGACTTCGCGACCCCCTCCTTTTCGAGACCCTTGGAGGCTTCGCTCGCGAGATCCTTAAGGATCTTCTCGATCTCCTTTGCGCTGGTATCCGAGAACTTGCGCACGAAGGTCCTCGCGCGTTCGTCGCGGATGGCCGTCGTGGCATCACCGAGTGCGCACAGCACTCCTGGACCCGGAGGTATGATCGATGGCCAGGAGCCGAGCAGTCGCGAGAGCGCGTTGGCGTGCAGCGGACCCGCGCCTCCGAAGGCGATCAGCGCATACTCGCGCGGGTCGTAGCCCTGCTCCACGGAAACCAGTCGCAGCGCACCGACCATGTTCTCGTTGACGATGTTGTAGATCCCCAGCGCCGCATCCTTGAGCAACAGCTTGAGCGCATCGGCGATCTTCTGCACGGCCTGCGCGGCAAGCGCGCGATCGAGAACCATCTCGCCGCCGAGTTTCTGCATTTCTGGCAGATAGCCGAGCACGATGTTCGCGTCGGTCACGGTCGGTTCGATACCGCCACGGTTGTAGGCGGCCGGACCCGGGTCGGCACCCGCGGACTGCGGCCCGACGCGCAGCGCCTTGGTCAGCTCTGGTACGTGCGCGATCGAGCCGCCGCCGGCTCCGACCGTGCGGATGTCGACCGATGAGGCGCGCACCGTCACGTCTCCGACCGTCGTCTCGCGACGCAGCCGCGGCTCGCCGTTCTGAATCAGCGCCACGTCGGTCGACGTGCCGCCGACGTCGACGGTCAGCAGGTTGGGAAAACCCGCCTGCACGGCAACCCACAGGGCCCCCGTCACGCCGCCAGCCGGCCCCGACATCAGCAGGTTGACCGGATACTCCTCGGCCGAACTCGCCGACGCCAGACCGCCGTCGGAGCGCAAAATTGAGAGCTTGACATCCTTGGCGACGTCATGGAGCTTGGCGCTGAGATTCTTGACGTAGCGTTCGACGCGCGGCCGCACGTACGAATTCGCTACTGTCGTGACCGTGCGCTCGTATTCCTGCATCTCCGGTACGACATCGGAAGACAGCGAAATCGGCACGCCGGGCAGTTCCTCACGCGCGATCTCGCGCACCCTCTTCTCATGCGCCGGGTTGGCGTAGGAGTTGATCAGCGAGACGGTCAGCGCCTCGATGCTCTTGCTGCGCAGGCTGCGCAGACTCTCGCGCAAGGCAGCTTCGTCGAGGCTGCGGACGATCTCGCCCTTCGCGCTGATGCGCTCGTCGGCCTCGATGGTCAGCGCGAGCGGTGCCATCGGCAGCGACTTGTTGTAGATGACCCAGCCGCCGAGTCCGCCCGGCACGAACGAGCGCGCGATCTGCAGGACCTGCCGGTAGCCCTTGGTTGTCACGAGACCGCAGCGTGCACCCGTGCCCGTCAGCACGGTGTTGGTCGCGACCGTGGTGCCATGCATGACGTGGTCGATCTCGGTCGCATCGATGCCGGCGCGTTCACAGACCCGCTTGATGCCGTTGAGGACGCCGATGGACTGATCGGCTGGCGTCGATGGAACCTTGGCAGACCAGGTCTTGCCGGTCTTCTCGTTGACCAGCAGCAGGTCCGTGAACGTGCCGCCGACGTCTACTCCCAATCGATATGACATGCGATCCCCTTGACTGTTGAAAACCCGAGCCCCTCACCGGGCCCAGAAGTATCCAGCCTGCGCGACGCGGGTGCAACGCGCCCGCCCCGCCGATTGCCACTCAGGCTGCCTGCTGCGCAGGCCGAGGGAAACTCCCGGCCTTGATCAGCATGCCCGGCACGCTACGGCCCAGTACTTGCTGCAGCCACACGCCGGTCGCGATCAGCTTCTCTAGGTCGAGACCCGTCGCAATGCCGCATCGGTGCAACATGTAGACCAGATCCTCGGTCGGTATGTTGCCGGTCGCCGCGGGCGCGAACGGGCAACCGCCCACGCCGCCGGTGCTCGAATCGAGCGCGCTGACACCGGCCTCGACAGCGGCATAGGCGTTGGCCAGTCCGGTATTGCGCGTATTGTGGAAATGCGCCCGCAGACGCATTCCGGGCAGTGCGTCCCGCGCTCGCGTCAGGATCTCGGTCACCTGGGCAGGCACGCCGACGCCAACCGTATCCGCGAACGCGATTTCGTGGGGCTGGCCCTCTGCGACCCGCCTGGCGATCTCGATGACGCGATCGACGGCGATCTCGCCCTCGAACGGACAGCCGAAAGCCGCCGACACGGTAACCTGCGGCCGGACACCGGCGGCGTGCGCCGCGCGCGCGATCTCGAGCCACGCCGCGATGGACTCATTGGTGCTGACGCCCTGGTTACGCCGGTTGAAGGTGTCGCTCGCGACGACCGCCATGCCGATCTCGTTGCAACCGGCGGCGACCGCGCGATCGAACCCCTTGCGGTTCAGCACCAGGCCAACGTAAAAGACGCCGGGTTCGCGGCGGATGCCGGCGAGCACCTGCTCGGCATCGGCCATTTGCGGCACCTTTTTCGGATTGACGAAGCTCGTCACTTCGAGCCGCCGCACACCGGCATCGACCAGACGGTGAATGAACTCGATCTTCGCCTCTGTCGGCATGACGCCGGGCTCACTCTGCAGGCCGTCGCGCGGCCCGACCTCGACGATCTCGATGCTGCGGACAGGATGGCTCATTCCATGTTCCTCGTGACTGGGCAGCGGCTCTTCCGCCGATTCTAGCAAGCTGTCCGGACAGGATCCGCGCCCTTGCTTGACCGTTCGGCAGGCGCTCGGTACAAGGAGCCGCTTCGCCGGCCCCGCCCGCAGGCGGTCGCATTCGTGATCATTGAGAAGAGGACAGTCCATGGCTGCCGATCCCGCCTTCAAGAACGGTCCGCTGTCGGACCTGCGCGTCATCGAACTGGGCACATTGCTCGCGGGTCCGTTCTGCGGCCAGCTCATGGGCGACATGGGCGCCGAAGTGATCAAGATCGAACCGCCGGGCCAGGGCGATCCGATGCGCGCCTGGGGACGGCAAAAGGCCGGTGAACCCTCGCTCTGGTGGCCGGTGGTTGGCCGCAACAAGAAGGCCATCACTCTCGACATGCGCCAGACTGAAGGGCAGAGTCTTCTCAAGGAGTTAGTGACGAAAACTGATTTTCTTCTTGAGAACTTCCGCCCCGGAACCATGGAAAAGTGGGGCTGCGGTTGGGAAGAACTCTCGAAGATCAATCCGCGGCTCATCATGATCCGCGTCTCGGGCTACGGCCAGACCGGTCCCTACTCCCACCGCGCAGGGTTCGGCGCCATCGGCGAGGCGATGGGCGGGCTGCGCTATGTCGTCGGCGACCCCTCGACGCCGCCCTCGCGGATGGGCATCAGCATCGGCGACGAACTGGCCGCGACGTTCGCCTGCCTCGGCGCCCTCGCGGCTTTGCATTATCGCGAGAAGACCGGACGCGGGCAGATGGTCGATTCGGCACTCTACGAAGCAGTGCTCAGCATGATGGAGTCGCTGATCACCGAGTACGACAAGACCGGGTACATTCGTGAACGCACCGGCGCCATCCTGCCGAATGTCGCGCCGTCAAATGTCTACAAGACGCAGGATGGGCTCGTGCTCATCGCGGCGAATCAGGACACCGTCTTCGGCAGGCTCTGCGAAGCCATGGGCAAACTGGAATGGCCCAAGGATCCGCGCTTCGTCAATCACCAGGCCCGCGGCTCGAATCAGGAGCTGCTCGACAGCCTGATCGAGGAATGGACACGCGCCCTGCCGACGGCCACGGTCCTCGACCTCATGGACAAGCACGGAGTGCCGGCCGGTCTGATCTATCGCGCCCCGGACATGCTCGAGGATCCGCACTTCAAGGCCCGGCAGGCGATCGTCACGACCCACCATCCGTACTTCGGCGAACTCAAGATGCAGAACGTCGCGCCGAA
>CAZAWM010000098.1:0-7209 GCA_964488605.1 uncultured Steroidobacteraceae bacterium
ACGCGCGATCGTCATGGATCCGCAGCTGCTGATCTACGACGAGCCCTTCGTCGGACTGGATCCGATATCGATGGGCGTGATCCTGCGCCTGATCAAGCAGATGAACGAGTCCCTCGGCATCACGAGCATCGTCGTGTCGCATGACGTGGACGAGCTGTCGCGGATCGCTCACGACAGCTTCCTGCTGTCGGAGGGTCGGGTGGTTGCCTCGGGGACACCCGAGCAACTGCGCGAGAGCAAGCTCGAGGTGGTCCGCCAGTTCATGGAGGGCATCGCGGACGGGCCTGTGCCGTTCCATTATCCGGCGCCCGACTATCACGCGCAGCTGCTTGGGACGGAGCGGCCCCGATGAGCCGAGGCGATGCACCGACGGAGGCCATCCTCAACGGCGCCCCGGGCGCATCGCTGCGTCGTATTGGCGAGGTGGCCGTGTTCCTGGCCCGCGTGCTCGCGCAGGTTCCGGCGGCGCTGCTGCGTCCGCGTCTCGTCGTGCACCAGATCTACAATGCGGGTGCACGCTCGCTGATCATCATCATGCTCTGCGGCCTGTTCGTCGGTATGGTGCTCGGTCTGCAAGGCTTCGACCTGCTGCAGCGCTTCGGCTCGGAAGACGCGCTGGGCGTCGCGGCCGCGCTGGGCCTGCTCAAGGAGCTCGGACCCGTGGTCGGCGCGCTGCTTTTCGCCGGGCGCGCCGGTACTGCGCTGACTTCGGAGATCGGCCTGATGCGCGCCACGGACCAGCTCACCGCGATGCAGATCATGGCGGTCGATCCGCTGCGCATCGTCGTCGCGCCGCGTTTCCTGGGCGGCGTGATTGCCCTACCCCTGCTCGTCGCCGTCTTCAACGTCATCGGTCTGTTCGGGGCGCAGCTGATTGGGGTGCAGCTGATGGGCGTCGATCCGGGTGCGTTCTGGTCGCAGATGCAGGCTGCCGTCGAGGTCGACGACGTTACCGAGGGCGTCGTCAAGAGCATCGTGTTTGGCACCGCCTGCAGCGGCATCGCCGTCTACGAGGGTTTTCACGCGCCGCCCACGGCCGAGGGGGTCGGTCTCGCCACCACGCGTACCGTGGTGACCTCATCGGTCCTCGTGCTGCTGCTCGATTACGTCCTGACGGCCCGGTTCCTGTGAGTCGACTGCGCAACGGAGGAAGGAACTGATGCGACCCAATCGCGCTCTCGAAATCGGCACCGGACTGTTCGTGCTGCTTGGCTTCGCGGCCTTGCTGTTCCTTTCGACACAGCTGCCCGGCAGTGGCCTGCGGCTCGGAACGCCGTCGGGATACCTCGTTACGGCCAAGTTCGACAACGTCGGCGACCTCAAGGTCGGCTCGCCGGTGAGCATGGCAGGCGTGAATATCGGCCGCGTCGAGTCAATCGGCGTCGATCCGGAGGACTTCCGCGCAGTGGTGCGCATGCGGATTCAGCCGCAGTTCAGCAGGATCCCGGAGGATAGCGACGCGACCATCCAGACTGCCGGGTTGCTCGGTGGCAAGTACGTCGGCATCGGGCCCGGTGGGTCGGACGTCTATCTGCGGGACGGCAGTACGATCGAGTTTACGCAGTCGGCGATTGTGCTCGAGAACCTGATCAACAAGTTCTTCGCCAGCTTCGCGAGCCGGGGCGGCGAGGACCGTCGGGAGAGTGGGGCGCCGGCGTCGCCCTGAGGAGATGCGAATCATGTCGACGATGGCGAACCTTCGACAGACCCGCGGCGCACTGCTTGCGGCGCTCGCTACCGCCGCGCTGGCTTTCGGCTTGACCGCTGAGGTCTGGGCCCAGAACGGCGTCGATGCGCGCAAGGTGGATACCAGTGGCCCGAGCCAGCTGATCGAAAGTGCGGCGAACATCATGCTGCAGGAGATATCGGCGCGCCGCGCCGAGTTCCGGCGCGATCCCTCCAAGCTCTATGCGCTCGTCGATGAAGTACTGCTGCCATATTTCGACGTCGACCACGCGGCCCGGCTCGTGCTCGGCCGCCACTGGAGCGGTGCGACTCCGGAGCAGCGCCGCCGCTTCGTCGATGCCTTCTACAGGTCGCTGCTCAACAATTACGGCGACGCGCTGATCGAGTTCACGGGCGACCGCATCAAGGTGCTGCCCTACAAGGGCGATCCAGTGGCGAAGACCGCGACGGTCCGCACCACGGTGCGCCGCAGCAGCGGCGAGGTCGTGCCGGTCAATTACTCGCTGCGGCTCACGGATCAGGGCTGGAAGGCCTGGGACGTCGTCATCGAGGGCATCAGCTACGTCAAGAGCTTTCGCGAGGACTTCGGCGCCGAGATAGACCAGAAGGGACTCGACGCCGTCATCCAGCGCCTCGAGGCGCAGCGCGGCGGACCGCGCGCGTGACGACCTCCGCGAGAGTCAGCCGGTACGGCGCCGCGGTGGGCTGGGCGGTCGAACGCGCCGGTCCCGCGCACCTGCGCCTGCGCGGTCCGCTGACGTTCGCGAACGCCGCGCAGGTGTGGGCGCACGGCCAGCGAGAACTCGCTGCGACCGCGGGCAATCCGATCGAGATCGATTGCTCCGGCATCGAGGCCGTCGACAGCGCGGCGCTGGCCGTGCTCGTCGAGTGGCTGGGCTGGGGGCATCGTCACGGCCGCGCCGTGCGACTGCAGGGCGTGCCGGAGAAGCTGCTCCAGATCGCGCGGATCAGCGAACTGGACGACCTGATCCGGCCCGACTGATGCCGAGGCCGGGGCGCCGGTTGCCCGTTCCGCCAGCCGGGGGTCTCACGGTGGTGTCACTGCGTCCTCGGGGAATTCGTCGAGGTCCTCGTCCGGCACGTCGCCGTCGCGAACGAGATACTCGCGTCGTTGCAGATACGCGCTGCGGACCAGAGCATACTTGTCGCCGGCGCGATCGAGCACGGTGTCGGCATCGAGCAGGCGCGCGCGCTTGTCGAGCTGCTTGCCCGCCCAGAGCCCCCAGCGGGTGCTGTCGTCCTCGAGGTACTGGCGGGGTTCGCTGAACTCGTCGACCAGCGCGCCAAAGCCGTCGCGGACGGTGTAGGGACCGAGCAGAGGCACCATCAGATATGCGCCCGGCCGCAGGCCCCAGCGGCCCAGGGTCTGGCCGAAGTCCTCGTCGTTGCGCGCAAGTCCGGTGTCGCTGGCTGGATCGAGCAGGCCCCCGAGTCCCACGGTCGTGTTGAGCAGCAGGCGGCCCGTGTCGGTGAGCGCATCGACGAACTTGCCCTGCAGCAGATTGTTGACGAGGACCGTCGGATAGGCCGCATTGCTGAAGAAATTCGAGATGCCGCGCTCGAGCGCGTCTGGGGTGATGCGCCGGTAACCACGCGCGGCTGGCTTGGCGACGGCGCGGTCTAGGACCTCGTTGAGGGCGAAGGTGGCACGGTTGACGCGCTCGAGCGGATCACGCGGATCCGGTCGAAAGGCGGCCTGCGTCGCGCAACCGCCGAGAACCAGCGCGCTGGCGGCGAGCCAGAGGGGTCGAAGTGCAGCCATGCCGATAGTCTATCAGCGTCTCGCCGAAACATCCGATGCGGTCGATTCACGCTGGCGGCGCTGCGGCTGCTCGGCGAGGAATCGACGGATCTCCTCGAGGCGCGCGCGGAAGCGTTGACGTTGGACGTGTGTGAGATCGGGAGCGGCCAGCGCGAGCTCGAGCTGCTGTGTTGCCATTTGCAGGTCGCCGCTCGCGATGTGGTATTCACTCATGTAGAAATGCGCGTCGCCGGTGTCTCCGGCACTGCTTGCCGCCATCGCCGTCAGGCGGATCTGCGCGGGCGTCGGGACAATGTTGCTGAAGACATCCAGCAGCAATTCATGAGCTTCGCGATGCCGCCCGAGCTGCATCAGCATTTCCGCGTAGCGAACCGACAGCGGTACATTGCGTGGCGCGACGCGCAGCGCCTGTCGAATCGTCTCCTCGGCCTCGCGTCGCCGGTCGGCAGCGAACAGGGCCTGCCCCAGCGCTGTCTCCAGCATCGGCACCCCGGCGGCGCGCCCCGCGATCTCGAGCAGCGGGCCGACGGCAGCGCCGTGCTGTCCGGCCGCCATCAGCGCGAGCGCCTCACCGTAGGTTTCACCCGGTGTCAGCGCGCGCTGGTCGCGCCGCGCGGCGTAGAACGGGCGCAGATCGGAGTCCGAGCGACCGCCGAGTACGCGTACCCGCTCGCGGGCAAACTCATAAGTCGGCGATTCGATCACGCGCGTGCCGGCCAACTGCGCCGCCCGGTCTCGCGATTCGGCGATACGGTTGCTGGTGACCGGGTGTGTGCGCAGGAATTCGGGCACGCCGGCGCCAGCGAGTCCGTTGCGACGGCCCAAGGTCTCGAAAAACTCTGGCATGCCCCTCGGATCGAACCCGGCTGCCGCAAGCAGGCCGATTCCGACCCGATCGGCCTCGTATTCGTTCGCGCGCGTGAAGTTGATCCGCTGCTGCGCGGCCGCGCCCTGCGCGATCGCCACCCCGGCCTGCACGGCATCGCCCGATCCGGTCGCGGCGCCGATCAGTATCGCGGCCAGAATGGCCGCTGCCGAGGCGAGGCTCTGCCGCCCTTGTGCCCGGATCGAACGCGCGATGTGACGCTGAGTGACATGAGCTACCTCGTGGGCCAGCACGCTCGCGAGCTGGGACTCGTTCGCGGTCGCGACGATCAGTCCCTGGTTGACGCCGATGAACCCGCCGGGAAGCGCGAAGGCGTTGATCGCAGGGTCACGGACCACGAAGAAGCGGAACCGCTGACCGCCGTCCTGCGCTTGGGCAGCGATCCGCGCGCCGAGGTTCTGGATCCAGTCGCTGATCTCGGGATCCTCGACGACGAGTCCCTGGTCGCGCAATCCCCGAACGATCATCAAGCCGATCTGGTACTCGTCCTCGAGCGTCAGTGTCGCGTTCGCGGGTGTGCCGATATCGGGCAGGTCGTTAGCCACGTCCCGCGGGCCACTATCCTGCGCGGCCGCGGTCGCGCCGAGCAGGGTCGCGCAGGCGAAGCAGGTGAGCAGGACGGCTCGGACGGCAATCATGGCGCTCTGGCGCAGCAGCGGTGGCGGGTTCCGGATACGACCCGACGGCGCGCGCGGAGTTCCGCGGCGGCCCCGACCGCGCGCCGTTCAGAGGATCTGGGACGCATGCTCCGCGAGCCGCGATCGCTCGCCACGCCGCAGCGTGATGTGGCCCGAATGCGGCCAGCCCTGGAAGAGGGTCACGACGTAGGTGAGTCCGCAGGTCGTCTCGGTCAGGTAGGGCGTGTCGATCTGCGCGATGTTGCCGAGGCAGACCAGCTTGGTGCCGGGGCCGGCCCGAGTCACGAGCGCCTTCATCTGCTTCGGTGTCAGGTTCTGCGCTTCGTCGAGAATGACGAAGCGGTTCAGGAAGGTGCGACCCCGCATGAAGTTCAGGGAGCGGATCTTGATGCGGTTGCGCAGCAGGTCCTGCGTCGCAGCCCGGCCCCAGCTGCCGCCTTCGCCGCTCTGCGTCAGCACCTCGAGGTTGTCCATCAGCGCGCCCATCCAGGGTTCCATCTTTTCCTCCTCGGTACCAGGGAGGAAGCCGATGTCCTCGCCAAGCGGAACCGTGACGCGCGTCATGATGATCTCGGCGTAGCGATTGTGCTCGAGCGTCTGCATCAGTCCGGCGGCCAGCGTCAGCAGTGTCTTGCCGGTGCCTGCCGGTCCGAGGATCGAGACGAAGTCGATCTCCGGGTCCATCAGCAGGTTCAGCGCGAAGTTCTGCTCGCGATTGCGCGCGTGGATCCCCCAGACACCGTGACGCTCGCTGCGGAAGTCGCGCACGAGCTCGAGAGTGGCCGTGCTGCCTTCGACCTTGCGGACGATGGCCTCGAGTCCGCCATCCCTCGCTTCGAAAACGAACTGATTGACGATCCAGCGTGCGGCCTGTTGACCACTGATTTCGTAGAACGTGCGGGTGCCCTCCTTCCACGAGCGCACGTTGCCGCCTAGCGTGTCCCAGAAGTCCTCGGGCAGCGGCTGAAGGCCGGTGTAGAGTACATCGGCATCCTCGATCGAGCGGTCGCTGAAATAGTCTTCGGCGTGGACGCCGATCACCGCAGCCTTGATGCGCAGGTTGATGTCCTTCGACACCAGGACGACGCGTGTGTCCGGATGCAGCGCCTGCAGCGCGAGGCTCTGCGCGAGAATGGCATTGTCGCTGCCGTGTCCTGGCAGGCTTTCGGGCAGCACGCTGCTGAGCTGCTGTGTCTGGAAGAACAGGCGGCCGGTGCTCGGTTTCTCAATGTGGTTGCCGTTGCCCTGGCTCGGCAGCGGCAGTCCGCGGTCGATCTGCTCCTTGGTGGCGTCGCGCATCAGCTCGTCGAGGAAGCGGCTGACCTGTCGCGCATTTCGGGCGGACTCGGACAGACCCTTCTTCTGGGCGTCGAGTTCCTCGAGCACGATCATCGGCAGATGGATATCGTGCTCCTCGAAACGGAATATCGCGGTGGGATCGTGCAGCAGGACGTTGGTGTCGAGCACGAAGAGCCTGCGGTTCCTCACTCCCTTGCGGACTGCCGCGCGTGATCCGCGCGGCGCACCGCCGGCGGTGACCTCAGAGACTCTTCGCTGCTTCAAGTACTGCCTCCGCATGGCCGTCGACCTTGACCTTGCGCCACTCCTGCACGAGCACGCCTTCTGCGTCGATCAGGAAAGTGCTGCGCTCGATGCCGAGCACCTTCTTGCCGTACATGTTCTTCTCGCGGATCACGTCAAAAAGGCGGCATAACGATTCGTCCTCGTCCGCGAGCAGCTCGAAGTTCAGTTTCTCCTTGTCCCTGAACTTCTGGTGCGACTTGCAGCTGTCGCGTGAAACGCCGACGACGAGAGTGCCGGCCTTGCGGAACGCGTTCGCCAGATCCCGGAAGTTCTGCGCCTCCAGCGTGCATCCCGAGGTCATGTCCTTCGGATAGAAATAGAGCACGAGCTTGCTGCCGCGAGCGTCCCTGAGCTTCCACGGCTTGCCGTCCGTGGACGTCGAGGTGAAATCCGGCACTTTCCTGCCAACCGTAACCTTGGCCATGGGGATGCTCCTATCGCGTCGACAGCTCAGGACTTGACCGGTTCCATGATCGCATCGAGATTCAGCGAGTCGCAAAGATCCATGAATTCCTCGCGCAGGTGCGCGAGGTGCAGGCGGCTCGGAACGTTGACGATCATCTGGACCGAGAACATCTGCGCGCCGGTATGGGCGGCCGCTCCCCATTTTTTGCGGGAATCAGCCGATCGGC
>CAZAWM010000098.1:7219-11562 GCA_964488605.1 uncultured Steroidobacteraceae bacterium
TCTGGACCGAGAACATCTGGGCACCCGTGTGGGCGGCGGGGTAGGTGCGCGTCGAGACGTCAGCGATGTCGATGCCGCGGCTCGAGCAGAATCCGGACAGCGCCGAGACGATGCCGGTCTGGTCGAGGCAGACCGCGTCGATCGAGTAGGGCAGCAGGTCGGTACGGGCCGCGCGCGGCTCGGTGCGCTTGATGTGCACGGTGAGACCGGCCGATTCGGACAGTTTCTTCAGTTCGGTCTCGAGCTTGGCGAGCGAGTGCCAGTTGCCGGACACGAGCAGCACCATCGCGAACTCAGACCCCAGGCTCGCCATGCGGCTCTCGCTGATGTTGCCGCCGCAGTCGCTGATCACTCGCGTCAGTTCGTGGACGAGGCCCGGTCTGTCGGAGCCGATCGCGGACACGACGATGTGCTGCTTCATTGCTGGGGGAGGCTCCCTCGATCGACTGCGACCAGTGTAGCGAGTGCCATCGGCCGTGGCGACAGTCGGAGGTTGCGCGGCGGTGGCCGGGGCACGTACCATGGGCGGCCCTTCGAGACGGGAGTGCGCATGTTTTCCGGCAGCCTCGTGGCGATCGTCACGCCGATGGCGTCTGACGGTTCGATCGACCTTGCCGCCTGGGACCGGCTGCTCGATTTCCACCTCGGCTACGGCACATCGGGCATCGTCGTCGGTGGCACCACCGGCGAGTCCGCCACGCTGACTGACGCCGAGCTGCGCGAACTGCTGGTCCGTGCGCTGAAGCGAGTGCAGGGCCGGGTGCCGGTCATCGCAGGGGCGGGAACGAGCAGCACGGCCACCAGCGTCGAGCGGGCGCGTTGGCTCGGGGAGCTCGGTGCCGATGGCCTGCTGGTCGTCACGCCTCCCTACAACAAGCCCACCCAGGAAGGGCTGTTCCGGCACTTCAGCGCCGTGGCGGCCGCGAGTGCCGTGCCAGTGCTGCTCTACAACGTGCCAGGCCGCACTGCGGTGGACATGCTGCCGCCCACGGTGGCGCGGCTTGCTGAGCTGCCGCGGATCGTTGGCATCAAGGAGGCTGTGGCGGACATGCGCCGCATCGCGGATCTACGCGCGAGCTGCCGAGCGGGGTTCGTGCTGCTGAGCGGCGACGATGCCAGCTGTCGCGACGCGATCGCGCATGGGGCCGACGGCGTGATCTCCGTCACTGCGAACGTCGCTCCCGGCGAGATGGCGCAGATGATCGCCGCCGCGCGGCACGGGGATATGGCCGGCGCGGAAGCGATCGACCGCAGGCTTTCGGCCCTGCATGCCGACCTGTTCCTCGAAGCCAATCCGATCCCCGTCAAGTGGCTCCTGCATCACATGGGGCTGATAGGCGAAGGCATCCGTCTGCCGCTGACACCGCTCTCGCCGCGGCTGCAGCCGCGCGTGCTCGAGGCCTGGGGACGGGTTGGTGGGGTGCTGGCCGCGTCTGCCTGAGGCGCGAGGCAGATGGCCTGCAGAGGAGATTCGATGAGCCTGGTGCGCTCCCTGATCGTCGCAGCTCTGGCTGCGCTGTCGCTGACCGGCTGCGGGCGGATCTTCAAAGCCACGTGCGTGCAGCCGGATGACTACGCCGATGCGGTCGACCTGCCGCCGCTCAAGGTGCCCGGCGGCCTGACGGCGCCGGATACCCGGCGTGCGCTGTCGATACCGCCGCTCAGCGAGCCCGAGCGGCCACGCAAGCCTGACGCTCCCTGCCTCGACGCTCCGCCGCGCTATGCGATCCCGCGTCAGGAGCCGCCCGCGGCCTGATATCATGATGCCCTAAGTCATTGATCGGAGAGGTGGCCGAGTGGTCGAAGGCGCTTGATTGGAAGTCAAGTAACATCGCAAGGTGTTCGTGGGTTCGAATCCCACCCTCTCCGCCAGGATCTGCGCCCAAGTCCTATGGCGTCCCGCATCGGTTCCTCCGCAACGATTCCCCGTAAACCCCGCCAGGCCCGGAAGGGAGCAACGGTAGCGGAACGGTCGGGTGCCGGAGATCAGGCTGGTGCGGGCCGCCTCCCTTCCACGCGATGTCCTGAGCGGTCCTTCCCATGAGCTACGTGGCCTTGGCGCGCCGCTGGCGGCCGCACCGATTCGAGGAACTCGTCGGCCAGGAGCACGTCGTGCGCGCTCTGGTCAACGCGCTCGAAAGCCAGCGGGTGCATCACGCCTTTCTGTTTACGGGCACCCGCGGCGTCGGCAAGACGACGATCGCGCGCATCTTCGCCAAGTGCCTGAACTGCGAGCAGGGGGTCAGCGCGAGGCCCTGCGGGGTCTGCAGCGCTTGCCGCGAGGTTGATGAAGGCCGCTTCATCGATCTGATCGAGGTGGACGCAGCGTCGCGCACCAAGGTCGACGATACGCGCGAACTGCTCGACAACGTGCAGTACGCGCCGACACGCGGTCGGTACAAGGTGTACCTGATCGACGAGGTGCACATGCTTTCGACCAGCTCGTTCAATGCGCTGCTGAAGACGCTCGAGGAGCCGCCTCCGCACGTCAAGTTCCTGCTGGCAACGACTGATCCGCAGAAGCTGCCGGCGACGGTGCTGTCGCGCTGTCTGCAGTTCAACCTCAAGAGGCTGCCGGTCACGCTGATCATGGATCGGCTGCGGCACATACTGGAGACGGAGTCCATCTCTTTCGAGCCGCCGGGTCTGCGGCTGGTGGCCGAGGCCGCTGACGGCAGCCTCCGCGACGCGCTCTCGTTGCTGGATCAACTGATCGCCTTTGGCGGCGGGCGGGTCGGCGAGGCCGATGCCCGTGCCATGCTCGGCACAGTGGATCGCGGCCACGTGGTGGAGCTCGTGCGCCGTCTCGCCGCAGGCGATGGCGGCGCGCTGCTCGACTTCGCCCGCTCGCTCGAACAATGGGCACCCGACTATGCGCAGCTGCTCGACGCCATGGCCGGTCTGATCGCGCGGATCGCTCTGTGCCAGGCGGTACCGGACGCGGCGGGCGACGAGACCTACCCGGCGGAGCTGCTGCATTCTCTGGCGCGCTCACTGACTCCCGAGGACGCCCAGCTCTACTACCAGATTGCGATCTTGGGGCGGCGCGACCTCGCCCACGCTCCCAATGCGCAGACCGGCTTCGAGATGACCTTGCTGCGGATGCTCGCCTTTCGGCCGCCCGGCGCCGAAGCCGACCCGCCGCGCGTTAGCGCTCGCGGGGACGGTCGCAACTCGGCGCAGGGTACCGCGCCGGTCGCTGCGGCGTCGCTGACCGATCCGGCCGCCCCCGACTCCGCGACGCCGGGCGCCCTGCCGAGCGACAGCGCCGGCTGGGCCGAGCTGCTGCGGCGACTGGATCTCGGCGGCGCCGCGCGTCAGCTCGGTGCGCATTGCGCCTGGCTCGGCATCGAGAATGGCACGGTACGGCTGGCGCTCGAGCCGCGCCACCAGCATCTGCGCACCCGCGCACTTGAGGAGAAGCTCGCGCAGGCATTGTCACGCCATGCCGGCGGCACGCTGCGCCTCGAGTTCGTAACCGGCGCGCCGTTGGCCGAGACACCTGCCGCGGCGAGCGAGCGCGCGGCCGGCGAGGAGCTCGAGGCTGCGCGGCGCTCGCTGGCCGAGGATCCCACGGTTCGCGGGCTGCAGCAGCGCTTCGGCGCCGTGCTGCAAACCGACAGCGTGCGTCCGCATCGCGGGCCGCGTTCCCCTTCCTGATCAGATCCGGCGCGAGGACATCGCAGTGAGCAATTTCGGCAACATGATGAAGCAGGCGCAGGCGCTCCAGCGCAGCATGGAGAAGGTTCAGCAAGAGATCGCCGAGATGGAGGTCGTCGGCGAGGCGGGCGGCGGTATGGTCAGGGTGACCATGAATGGTCGGCACGAAGCGCGTCGCGTACAGATCGAGCCTGCCGTCATCGGCGAAGATCGCGAGATGCTCGAGGACCTGATCGCCGCGGCGATCAACGACGCCGTACGCAAGGTCGAGGCGCGGACTCAGGAGAAGATGTCTGGACTCATGTCCGGCATGAAACTCCCGCCCGGCATGAAGTTGCCGTTCTGAGCGGCGCGACCCTGCCACTGCGCTTGCAGCCTTGAAGCATTCGCCCGCTCTCGAACGCCTGATCGACGCCTTGCGCACTCTGCCCGGGGTCGGTCCCAAGACGGCGCAGCGCATGGCCTTCCATCTGCTGCTGCACGGAAGAGGCTCTGCGCGCGGACTGGCGGCGGCGATCGACGCGGCGCTCGACTCGGTGCACGGCTGCCGGCGCTGCCGGATGCTCACTGAGGGTGAACTGTGTTCGATCTGCGCGGCGCCGTCACGCGATGCGAGCTTGCTCTGCGTGGTCGAGTCGCCAGCCGACGTCGTGGCCATCGAGCAGTCGGCCGGCTATCGGGGT
>CAZAWM010000099.1:0-9745 GCA_964488605.1 uncultured Steroidobacteraceae bacterium
GACCGATTCTTCGGCGTCTTCCGCTACAGCCGGCGTGCGCTCGAGCTGGTGTGGAGCACGAGCCGGCCGCTGACCGTCGCGCTCGCGGCGTTGACTGTGGCAGCCGGCGTGCTGCCCGCCGCCATCGCCTTCGTTGGTGCGAAGATCGTCGACGCGGTCGTGGCGGCGATCGCCGTGCGCGCCGGCAGCGGACATCCGCCGCTCGCACCGGTGCTCGAGCTCGTGCTGCTCGAGGCGCTGCTGGTCGCGGCGCTCGCGGCCGCGCAGCGCGGCGTCAATCTCTGCCAGTCGCTGCTGCGCGCTCAGCTCGCACAGCGCGTCAACGTCATGATCCTCGAGAAGGCGCTGACGCTCGAGCTGGCGCAGTTCGAGGATGCCGAGTTCTACGACAAGCTCACGCGCGCGCGGCGCGAGGCGTCGAGCCGGCCGCTGTCGCTCGTGATGCGCACGTTCGGCCTCGGACAGAATGCGGTGGCGCTGCTCGGCTTCGGTACCTTGCTGGTGCAATTCTCTCCATGGGCCGTCGCTGTGCTGCTGCTCGCCGGCCTGCCGGCTTTCGTCACCGAGACGAAATTCTCCGGCGACGCGTTTCGGCTATTCAAGTGGCGATCGCCCGAGACGCGCATGCAGCTCTATCTCGAGACGGTGCTCGCGCGCGAGGACTACGCCAAGGAAGTCAAGCTCTACGGCCTCGGCGAGCGCCTGCTGGCTCGCTATCGCGAGATCTTCGCCCGGCTGTACCGCGAGGATCGCGCGCTGACCCTCCGGCGCGACACATGGGGCTTCGCGCTCGGACTGGTCGGGACCGCGACGCTGTATGGCGCGTATGCATGGATCGCCGTCGCGGCCGTCGCCGGCGCGATCACGCTTGGCGAGATGACGATGTGCCTGCTGCTGTTTCGCCAGGGACAGAGCGCCGTCAGCGCGAGCCTGTCGGCGATCGGTGGCATGTACGAGGACAATCTCTATCTGTCGACGCTCTACGACTACCTCGAGACGCCGGTAATCGCGCCCCGTGGCGCGGCGACCCGCGGACCCGATCCTGCCGACGGCGTGCGCTTCGAGCAGGTGTGCTTCAGTTATCCCGGCGCGCCGCGCCCGGCGCTCGAAGACGTGACGCTGCACCTGCCTCCGGGCAGCAGCCTCGCGCTGGTCGGCGAGAACGGCTCGGGCAAGACCACGCTGATCAAGCTGCTCACGCGGCTCTATGAACCGACCAGCGGGCGCATCACGCTCGACGGGCTCGACCTGCGCGCGTGGGACCGCACGGCGCTACGCCAGCGCGTCGGAGTGATCTTCCAGGACTTCGTGCGCTACCAGATGCTAGTCGGCGAGAACATCGGCGCCGGCGACGAATCGTACTTCGACGACGAGGCTCGCTGGCGTGAAGCTGCCGCCAAGGGCCGCGCCGCGCCGTTCATCGAGGAACTGCCCGGCGGTTACCGAACGCAGCTCGGCAAGTGGTTCAGTGACGGCCGCGAACTGTCAGGCGGTCAGTGGCAGAAGATCGCGCTGTCGCGCGCCTTCATGCGTTCACGCGCCGACATCCTCGTGCTCGACGAACCGACGGCGGCGATGGATGCGCGGGCGGAGGCGGAGATTTTCGAGCACTTTCGCCAGCTCGCGCGCGAGCGCATCACGATCCTGATCTCGCACCGTTTCTCGACCGTGCGCATGGCCGACCAGATCGCCGTGCTCGATGGCGGGCGCATCGCCGAGCTCGGCAGCCACGCGGAGCTCATGCGCGCCGATGGCGTCTATGCGCGACTGTTCTCGCTTCAGGCGCGCGGCTATCGCTGAACGGGAGCGTCGGCGAACTGCAGAGCCGCGAGACGGGCATAAAGCGGACAGCTAGCGAGCAGCTGCTCGTGGCGACCGCTGGCGACGATCCGGCCGGCTTCGATGACGACGATGCGGTCGGCCTTCAGCACCGTAGCGAGACGGTGTGCGATGATGACAGTGGTCCGCGAACGCATCAGCCGTTCGAGGGCGGCCTGCACGAGCCGCTCGCTTTCGGCGTCGAGTGAACTGGTCGCCTCGTCGAGTAGCAGGATCGGCGGATTCTTGAGGATCGCGCGCGCGATCGCGATCCGCTGCCGCTGGCCTCCAGACAGACGGGTGCCCCGCTCGCCAAGGAAGGTGTCGTAGCCCTGCGGCAGCGCGCGGATGAACTCGTCGGCGGCGGCGGCGACCGCGGCGGCCTCGATTTCCGCGTCAGTGGCTTCGGGCCGGCCGTAACGGATGTTCTCGCGGGCACTGGCGCCGAACAGCACGGTCTCCTGTGGCACGAGGCCGATGCGTCGGCGTACCTCCTGGGGATCCGCGCGCGAGATGTCGACACCGTCGACGAGCACGCGGCCCGATGCCGGATCGTAGAACCGCAGCAGCAGCTGGAAGGTGGTGCTCTTGCCGGCCCCGGAGGGCCCCACGAAGGCGACGGTCTCGCCAGGCTCGACCGTCAGCGTAAAGCCGTCGAGCGCGTTCTGCTCCGGCCGCGACGGATAACGAAACGTGACGGCGTCGAACTCGATCCTGCCCCCGACGGGATCCGCGGCACCGCTCGCGGGCAGCGCCGGTAGGGACTGCGGATCGGCCGGCGCGACGATGGCGGGCTGCGCGCGCTGCAGCTCGACGAGCCGCTCCATCGCGCCCGCCGCGCGCTGCACCTCGCTCCACATCTCCGACAGCGACGCCGCGGCGATGCCGGCGTACACGGCAAGCAGCAGGAACTGCCCGAGCTCGCCGCCGGTCATGCGTCCCGACAGCACCTGATGCGCGCCGAACCAGAGCACTGCGGTGATCGCGGCGAACACCAGCATGGTTGCCAGCGCGGTCAGCCAGGCGCGCACGCGGGTGCGTCGCACGGCGACGCGGAACGATTCCTCGACCGCGTCCCGATACCGGCGGCTGTGCAGCGCCTCGAGCGTGAAGGCCTGCACGGTCTGGATCGCATTGAGCGTCTCGCCGGCGAGGCCGCTGGTGTCGGCGATCCGGTCCTGCGAGTCGCGCGACAGACGTCGCAGTCGGCGGCCGAGCGCGATGACGGGCACGAGCACGAGCGGAATCGCTATCAGTATCAGCAGGAGCAGCCTGAGACTGGTTACCGCGAGCAGCACCAGCGAGCCGATGAGGTTAATGCTCGAGCGCAGTGCGATCGACAGGCCGACGCCGGCGATCGACTGCACCAGTGTCGTGTCGGTCGTCAGCCGCGACAGCACCTCGCCCGTGCGTGTGACCTCGAAGAACGACGGATCCATGCGGATCACGCTCGCGTAGACGGCCGAGCGCAGGTCGGCGACGACGCGCTCGCCGAGCCAGGTCACGAGGTAGAAGCGCAGTGCCGCGAAAACGCCGAACAGCACCGCGACGCCGAGGAAGGCGACGAAGTAGCCGTTGATGGTCTCGGCGCTGCCGGCCGCCATGCCCTTGTCGATCAGCCCCTTGAGGGCGACCGGCAGGGCGAGCATGGCGCCCGAGGCGAGCAGCAGCGCGGCAATGCCCGCAGCGAGCACGGCCCGGTACGGATGCAGGAACGGCCAGAGGGCACGCAGTGGCCGTATGGAGCGGGCCTTGGGCCGCTCGCTCGACGGGGACTCAGACATGAACGGTGACTGGACTCACAATGACGTGGCGCCACACTCGACAAGGCCGCTGCAACGCTCCTAAGTTTACGTGCAGCGCAGCATGGTCGCTCGCGATTCGCGGCCACTGCCGGGTGGGCATGGAGAACGACCTTCCGGAGGACACGGTTGCGGTGCGCGGGGATCTCGCCTCCCTGCTCGCAGCGTTGCCGCTGTTCGAGTCCGTGTCCGCCGATGCGCTCGCCGCGATTGCCGCGCACAGCGAATGGCTGTCACTGCCCGGTGGCTGGACGCTTTTCGAGGCCGGCGAACCCTCCGACGCGATGTACGTCCTGCTTTCAGGCGGACTCGCGAGCTACGCGCCGGTCGGCAGCGACCGGCGGCGGTTCCTCAACCGCATCGTCGCCGGCGAAACGGTCGGCGAGATGGGTCTGATATCGGGTCGGCCGCGTAGTGCGACCGTCGTCGCCTTGCGCGACAGCGAACTCGTTCGGCTCTCTCGCGAGGCCTTCGACGGCATGCTCCGGCATCATCCGAGCGCGATGCTCGGGCTCGCGCGCATTACCGTCGAGCGTCTCGAAACGCAGACCCGCAGCCACCGGCGCGGGCGCGTGGCAGGACCACACAGCTTCACGCTGCTGCCACAGGCGCTGGAGGTCGACGTCGCTGGCTTCGCGCTCGAATTCTTCGAGGCACTGAGCCTGCTCGGGCGCACCGAGCTCGTCTGGAGCGCGCGTGGCGCCGAGCATACGAGTCACTGGTTCCACAAGCTCGAGACCTCGAACGACTATGTCGTCTACGTTGCCGACCATTGCGACAGCACCTGGAGCAAGCTCTGCCTGCGCCAGGCCGATGCGTTACTGCTGCTCGCCAACGCCGATAGCCCAGCGACGCCCTGGCAGGCGCTGCTCGCCGAACCCGAGGCTCGTGTCGCACGGCCGCGCGCCGAGCTCGTGCTGCTGCACGGCCGAACGCGCACGCACGGTGCGGCGGAACGTTGGCTGGCGCAGACCGGGCCGATTCCCCATCATCACGTCAGTGGGCCGCAGGACGTGCAACGCGTTGCGCGGATGCTGACGGGCACCGCCGTGGGACTCGTGCTCTCCGGCGGCGGCGCGCGGGGCTTCGCCCACCTCGGCGTAGTGCGTGCGCTGCGCGAGCGCCACGTCCCGATCGACCTGGTCGGCGGCACCAGCATCGGCGCGATCATGGGCGCAGCCATAGCCAGCGGCTGGCCCGACGATCGGCTGCGCGAGGTGTTCAAGCGGACCTTCGTCGACAGCAATCCGCTCGGCGACTACACGCTGCCGGTCGTCTCGCTGGTCTCGGGACGGCGCGTCAGCGAACGGCTGCGCCAGGAGTTCGGCGAGATCGCGATCGAGGATCTGCCCTTGCCGTTCTACTGCGTCTCGGCCAATCTGACCACAGGCCACGCGAGCGTGCATCGCCGCGGTGAGCTGTGGCGCTGGTTGCGCGCGTCGGTCGCGATTCCTGGGGTGCTGCCGCCCGTCATGCATCGTGGCGAGGTGCACGTCGATGGAGCGACGATCAACAACCTGCCGGTCGACGTGATGCGTGAGATGGGGCGCGGTCGCGTGATCGGCGTCGACGTCGGCGCCGACCGCACCTTCATCAGCGAAACCGACGAACTCGACGTGCCGCCGCTGTGGAGGCTGATGGCCTGGTTCCGCGCTCAGCGGCGCCGGCCGAACATCTTCCAGCTCCTGTGGCGCGCCGGGATGGTCAACAGTGCTGCGGCTACCCTCGCGCGTCGCGAGCAGACCGACCTGCTGCTGCAGCCGCCGCTCGAGGACGTCGACCTCCTGAACTGGCGTGCCTTCGAGCGGGCGATCGAGGCGGGCTATCGGCACGCGAGCGAGCGGCTCGATCAGGCGGCCTTCGCGGCCGGATCCGACGCGACGCCGGCGCAAAGCACCGCTGTCCCCGCCTGTCGCCCGCGGCCCGCCGGACCCGGTAAGGCCTCCGGGTCGGTCCAAACTGTGCCTTCGGTTGAAGGCCGGGGCGGCACAGTGGCGGGCGGGGTTCAGCTAGAATAGGAATCATGCAGGAAGCCACCACTCCGTTCGACGCGGCGTTCTCGCGCGCCGTAGACCTCGGTAACAAGCTCGCCGAGAAGGACCAGGAGGCCGATGTCTGGGACATCGCCGATGGTCTGCTGGCGGGCGCCGTGCAGTACTGGCTCTACTCGCGTCAGCCCTGCGGCGATCCGCGTTGTCAGGACTGCATGCCGATCAGTACCGCCGAGGGTCGCATGGCCGAGCTGCGTCGCCTGATCCAGGAGCTGGCGGAAGAATCCGAGTACTTCCACACACCGACCGACTCCAACGCCGGCCGGGCCTGAGGCTCCGGGTCCGTCAGGCGCAGCGCAGGTCTTCGAGACAGGCGGCAAGGATCTCGAGACCCTCTTCGAGCTGCGCCTCCGGGATCGTCAAAGGCGCAAGGAAGCGGATCACGTTCGAATAGACGCCGCATGAGAGCAGCACGAGGCCGCGGCGGCCGGCAGCCTGCACCAGGGCGCGGGTCAGCTCGGCATCCGGCTGACTGGGGTCGCGGGCTCGGACGAGCTCCATAGCGACCATCGCGCCGATGCCGCGGACCTCGCCAATGCAGTCGTGACGTGACTGCAACTCGCGCAGCCGGTCGCCAAGCCTGCGCCCGAGCACCTCGGCCCGCTGTAAGAGACTTTCGCGCTCGATGACCTCGAGCACCGCGAGACCGGCCGCGCAGGCCAGTGGCGAGCCGGCATAGGTGCCGCCGAGTCCGCCCGGGGCTGGTGCATCCATGATCGGGGCCTTGCCGATCACGCCCGAGAGCGGCACGCCGCCGGCGATGCTCTTGGCCACGGTCATGAGGTCGGGTTCGATCCCGGCGTGCTCGATCGCGAACATCCGCCCGGTGCGCGCGAAGCCGGTCTGGATCTCGTCGACGACGAGCACGATGCCATGCCGGTCGCAAAGCGCGCGCAGCGCCTGCAGGAAAGCCGGGCTGGCAACGTAGAAGCCACCCTCGCCGAGCACGGGCTCGACGATCAGCGCAGCGACGCGTGCCGGATCGACGTCGGCCTTGAAGAGCTGTTCGAGTGCGCGCAGCGAATCGGCGTCGCTGATGCCGTGAAAAGGCATCGGAAACGGCGCGTGGTACACCTCGGGCAGCATCGGCCCGAACCCGATCTTGTAGGGCTGCACCTTGCCGGTCAGGCTCATGCAGGCGAGCGTGCGTCCATGAAAACCGCCACCGAAGGCGAGCACCGCCGAACGGCCGGTGTGGTAGCGCGCGATCTTGATCGCGTTCTCGACGGCCTCGGCCCCGGTGGTCAGGAAGATCGTCTTCTTCGGCGTCGGTCCCGGGGCGAGCGCATTGAGCTTCTCGGCGAGCGCCACGTAGGCCTCGTACGGCGTGACCTGGAAGCAGGCATGCGCAAAGCGCTCGAGCTGCGCGGTGATCGCCGCGGTGATCGCTGGATGACCGTGCCCGGTGTTCAGCACGGCGATACCGCTAGCGAAATCGATGTACCTGCGGCCTTCGACGTCCCAGATCTCGGCGTTGCGTGCGCGCGCCGCGTAGACGGCGAGGGAGTTCGCGACGCCGCGAGGCACCGCCGCCGCGCGCCGCGTTGCGAGGTCGGCGTTGGCGGGCATGGCGCCGCTCAGCCGCCGCCGCCTGCTTCGCGCGCAGCGAGGTGGATTGCAGCGCGGATACGCTGGTAGGTGCCGCAGCGGCAGAGGTTGCCCGCCATGGCCGCGTCGATGTCGGCATCCGTGGGCTTGGGGTTCTTCGCCAGCAGCGCGGCCGCCGACATGATCTGACCGGACTGGCAGTAGCCGCATTGCGGCACATCGAGCGCGATCCAGGCCTTCTGCACCGGATGGCTGCGATCAGCCGACAGTCCTTCGATCGTCGTGATCGCCTGCTCACCGACCGCACCGACCGGTGTCACGCAGGACCGTATCGGCTCGCCGTCGAGGTGCACCGTGCAGGCGCCGCAAAGCGCCATGCCGCAACCGTACTTCGTGCCGGTCAGGCCCAGGGAGTCGCGCAGCACCCAGAGGAGCGGCGTCTCGGGATCGACATCGACCTAAACCGTCTTGCCATTGATACTGAGCCTGATCGCCATACCGATCTCCGCCTGCCGTGGGCAACTGTAAGGCCGATGCAGCCGCGGCGCACGCGGTCCGGTCCGGCGACGTCCGTCTGCTAGAATTTCCGCATGAATGTGACTGCAGAGCCTGCGCCGATCAGCGCGGAAGTCGTCATCGTCGGTGCCGGTCCCTGCGGCCTGTTTCAGGTCTTCGAATTGGGTCTGCTCGGCATCTCGGCGCACGTCGTCGATACGCTGAAGGCCCCGGGCGGCCAATGTACCGAGCTCTACCCCGACAAGCCGATTTACGACATTCCGGCGCTGCCTTTCTGCGGCGCCCAGGAGCTCGTCGATCGGCTCCTGCAGCAGATCCGGCCATTCAACCCGACCTGGCATTTCGGCGAGGAGGTCATCGAGGTCGCCAAGCGCGACGACGGCCGTTTCCGCGTCGCGACGTCGGCCGGCACGGTCTTCGATGCCGGGGCCGTCGTGATCGCAGCCGGCGTCGGCTCGTTCCAGCCGCGGCGAATCGGCCTGCCCGGCGCCGAGGCCTTCGAGGGCAGGCGGATCCACTACCGGGTGCGCAACGCCGACGAGTACCGACGCTCGTCACTGCTGATCTTCGGTGGTGGCGACTCGGCCCTCGACTGGGCGCTCGAGTTCGCACCGACGGCGAAGTCGCTGACTCTGGTCCACCGCCGCGCGGAGTTCCGCGCCGCGCCGGCTTCGGTGGCCCGGATGCGGGAACTGGTCGCGGCTGGCCGCATGCGCTACATCGAAGGTCTCGCCGATGCGCTCCTGATCGATGGGGGCGAGCTGCGCGGCGTCCGCGTCAAGGGCAGCGACGGCTCGACGCACGATATCGCGGCCGAGCATGTCTTCGCGTTCTTCGGGCTGCACCCGAAGCTGGGTCCGATCGCCGAGTGGGGCCTCGCGCTCGAGAAGAAGGCGCTGCAGGTCGACACCGAGAAGTTCCAGACCAGCGTGCCCGGCATCTTCGCGATCGGCGACATCAACACCTACCCCGGCAAGAAGAAACTGATCCTCTCCGGGTTCCACGAGGCCGCGCTCGCGGCCTTCGCGGTCCAGGCATACCTCTACCCGAACAAGAAGCAGTTCCTGCAGTACACGACCACGAGCCCCGTGATGCACAAGCGGCTCGGGGTGACCGGCGAGAGCGTCTGAGCGGCGGATGGTCGTGAACCTCGTCGAAGACCTGCTCCGGCAGTTCGAACTCGAGCGTCTCGAGGTCAACCTGTTTCGGGGCGAAAGTCGCGACATCGGCAGTCCGCAGGTATTCGGCGGACAGGTGCTCGGTCAGGCGCTGATGGCGGCCTATTCGACCGTCGAGAGCCGCAGCGTGCACTCGCTGCACTCGTATTTCCTGCGCCGGGGCGACTTCAACCTGCCGATCGTCTACCAGGTCGACCGCAACCGAGACGGCGGCTCGTTCTCTTCACGGCGCGTGATCGCGATCCAGAACGGCGCGCCCATCTTCACTTTCTCGTGTTCGTTCCAGGCGCCCGAAGCGGGTCTGGAGCACGGCTCGACGATGCCGGACTTGCCGCCGCCCGAGTCGCTGCGCAACGACCGCGTCAGTCCCGAGCTTCTGGCCAGGCTTCCGGAAAAGATGCGGCGCTTCCTGGAACTCGAGCGGCCTTTCGAGTTCCGCCCCGTCGATCCGATCGACTTTCTGCATCCGCGCCCACAGCCGCCGGTGCAGCACATCTGGCTGCGTGCGAGCGGGGCGCTACCGGACCGTGAGCCGCTGCATCATTGCCTGCTTGCCTACGTGTCGGACTACAACCTGCTCAATACGGCGCTGCTGCCGCATGCGACCTCGTGGGTCAGCGGCCGGCTGTTCATGGCCAGCATCGATCATGCGATGTGGTTCCACCGCTCGTTCCGGCTCGACGACTGGCTGCTCTACTCCATGGATAGCACCAGCGCTTCGGGCAGCCGCGGATTCGTGCGCGGGAGTCTCTACTCGCGCGACGGCCGCCTCGTTGCAAGCACCGCGCAGGAAGGTCTGATCCGCGTGCTGGACCGCCGGTGAGACTCGGTG
>CAZAWM010000099.1:9755-11547 GCA_964488605.1 uncultured Steroidobacteraceae bacterium
CGGGCAGCCGCGGGACCGTTAAGGCCCCGTTCACAGACCAGCGGCACAATGGGCAACCGGATCGATCGACGATGAGACAGACGCCGATGACCGAAATGCGCCTTGGGAAACTCCGTCGGCTCGCGAGCGCCGCGACGGGCGCCCTGTGCCTTGCAATTCTGGCCGCGCCCGCCAGCGCGCAGTCGCCCGCTGCGACGGACTCACCCGAATACAAGCGCGGCCGCCTGCTCTACCTCCAGTGCCGGGCGTGTCACGAGCTCAAGGCGGGCCAGCCCAACAAGGTCGGTCCCAATCTTTACGGCATCGTCGGCGCGCGGGCGGCGCAGGTACCGGGCTTCGCGTACTCCGCGGCACTCAAGGCTGCCAACCTGACCTGGGACCGGGCGACCCTCGACAGATGGCTCGAGCGACCGAGCGCGCTCGTGCCGGGCAACTCGATGGCGTTCGCCGGCATCGCCAACGCCAATGACCGTGCGGCGCTGATCGCCTATATCGAGATCGAATCGGCGCCGGGCGCGCGCTGAGCCGGCGGTCGCTGGGACAGGCGACCGTACAGCGCCCGGCAGCTTGTGCAGGTCCCGAGCTGACCGCGCGCGATGAACTGCGGTTCTTCACTGCTCACGGGGCCGGCGCGAGCAGCGCATCGATCTCGGCGAGCAGGATCGGATTGACGCGTGCCGGGTCTTCCATCATCAGGAAGTGACCGAGGCCATCGACGGTGACGAGGCGGAACCTCGGCGCAAGCCTCGCCAGCGGATCGCCGTTGGTCGGCGGCTTCGCGGCATTGATGAGCGTGAGAGGCACGGCAGCGTCGGCGATCCCGGCCGAACCCTCCCAGTCGGCGAGCCCGCGCAGGGCGCCGAGCGCGACGGCCGGCGGCGCGAGCGCCATGTCGTCCGCGATGCGCCGGACGAGGACCGGATCGGAGGCCGGTGTGAAGAACGTGCTGGTCACGAACGCACGGGTCGTGCCAACGAAGTCCTTCTCGAACGCCGCGATCTGTGCCGCGCGCTGCGCCGTCGAGGGCCTCGGCTCGCCGATCCCGCGCAGCGTGTCGACGCCGATGATGCCGACAACGCGTCCCTTGAGCAGCCGCGCTGCCTCCACCGCGACCGGTCCGCCCATCGAGTGGCCGACGAGCACGACCTCACGGTATTCCGGCAGCGCCTTGACGACGCGCGCGACATCCTCGCCGAAAGCGCGCATCGACCAGTCCTGACGATTGGCACCGGAGCCGCCATGGCCCGCCAGATCGACGGTGGCGACCGCGTACTTCGCGCGCAGCGCCGGCACCTGCGCGGCCCAGTAGTTCGAGTCGCAGCTCCAGCCGTGGATCAGCACGACGAGTGCCTCGCCGCTGCCATAGAGCCTGTACTGTATGTGCACGCCGTTGGGATCCTCGGCGAGGATGCGCGGAGTACCGTCGTTCGCCGCGCGCGGCAACGCGGCCTTTGCCGAAGACGGACTGTCGGTCACCGGCGCGGCTGCCGGCGGTTCGCCGCGGCCGCAGGCGGCGAGCAGCATGACTCCGAAGAAAGCCGACGCGGTGCGCGGCGCAGCCGGGGTGGGACGGTCGGACCGATAGATCGGGTGCATCGCTTCAGGCCTCCACGAGCAGCCAGGCATAGCCGTCCGGCGCGTCGAACGTGCAGCAACTTGCGCCGAACTCATCCTTCAGGACGTCGCTGACGCGACCCGCTCCGGCGGCGGCGACGCGTCTTTGCATGACCTCGACATCGCGCACGCGCCAGCTGTAGGCGCTGTACCCGAGGCAGCCGGGGCGCGAGTCGTC
>CAZAWM010000100.1:0-11532 GCA_964488605.1 uncultured Steroidobacteraceae bacterium
CGTTTGGCCGGCTGGTGGCCGTGGGGGTGGTGTCGCTGCTGGCGACGCAGACGGCCAAATCCTTGAGCAGACCGTCGTGCAGGTCGTAGATCCAGCCGTGGATCTCGAGCTTCTTGCCGCGTTCCCATGCGTCCTGCACGATCGTCGTCTGGCAGACGTTGAGCACCTGCTCCATGACGTTGAGCTCGCAGAGCCGGGCGAAGCGTGTTGCATCGTCGGGGAGGGCCGCGAGCGCCGCGGCATGGCGCTCGCGCACGCCCTGAACATGCCGCAGCCAGTTGTCAATCAGACCAAGGCGGCTGTTGTGCAGAGCCGCCCGTACGCCGCCGCAACCGTAATGCCCGCAGACGATGACATGCTCGACGTCGAGCACGTCGATCGCGTACTGCAGCACCGACAGGCAATTGAGATCGGTGTGTACGACGACGTTGGCGACGTTGCGGTGCACAAACAGTTCGCCGGGCAGCATGCCGACGATCTCGTTGGCCGGCACGCGGCTGTCGGCGCAGCCTATCCAGAGGTAGTCGGGCGACTGCTGCGCCACGAGCTTCGCGAAGAACTGCGGGTCGCGGCCCCGGATCTCTTCGGCCCAGGCGCGATTGCGGCGGAACAGCGGCGCGAGCGATCTCATGGCCGGACACCGGGCGCGAGCGCGGCGTCGAGGAAGCGCAGCATCGTTTCGTAGGCGTGGGGTCCGGTCACCGGGAAGCGCAGCAGCGCGTGCTTGCTTCCGGGGTAGACCATCACGTCGAAAGGCCGGCCGAGCTCCTGCAGGCGGCGGATCATTGCCGTGCTGTGCGTGAACAGGACGTTGTCGTCGGCCATGCCATGTACGAGCAGCAAGCGTCCCCGCAGCGCCGCTGCATGCGTCATGGCCATGCCGTCCGCGTAGCCGTCGGCATTGTCCTGCGGCGTGCCCATGTAACGTTCCGTGTAGTGCGTGTCGTAGAGGCGCCAGTCGGTGACCGGTGCGCCGGCGATCGCGGCGGCGAAGTGCAACGGGGCGCGCAGCAGCGACATCAGCGCCACGTAGCCGCCGAAGCTCCAGCCTGCGATCGCGATGCGCTCACTGTCGACGAACGGCAGCGAGCGCAGGAACTCGACGCCGCGCGTCTGGTCCTCGATCTCGACGGTCCCCATGCGCCGGTGCAGCGCTTTCTCGAAGCGTTCGCCGCGGAACGACGAGCCGCGATTGTCGAGCGTGAAGACGACATAGCCGCGCTGCGCCAGGATCTGGCGGAAGAAGCCATCGGTCGGTCGGGCGCCGCCCATCCAGGCGCGGCGCACACGCTGCACGCCCGGGCCGCCGTAGACGTCGACGACGACCGGATGGCGGCGTCCCGGCTCGAGGCGGGTCGGGCGCAGCATCTGCCAGTAGAGGGTCTGGCCATCGGCGGACTCGAGCGTGCCGAACTCCGTGCGCACGTGCGCCTCGCGGTACGGATAGTAGGGGTGCGTGGCGTCGAGCCGGTTCGCGACCAAATCGACCGCCGCACCGCCGTCGGCTCGACGCAGCGTCAGCGACGGCGGAGTCACGCTGACCGAGAACGACTCGAGCGCGACGCGCGCGTCGCGCGCCATGCTGACCGAATGCCAGCCCTGCCGGCTCGTGAGCCGGCGCGGCCCCGCGCCAGGCCGGTCGCCAAGCGGGGCGACATACAGTTGGCGTTCGAGCGGCGAGTCGCGGTTCGCCATGAAGTAGACGAGACCCTGCACCTCGTCGACACCCCGGATCGCCCGCGCGCGATCGTCCCCGGCCACGACCCATGGCCCGGAGGTCAGCGGCCGGATCTCGCGTCCCTCGTAGTCGAGCAGGTAGAGGTGGCGGTAGCCGCTGCGCGCCGAAGCCCAGATCAGGCGCCGCGCGCGTGGCAGGAACGTCAGCTCGTCGTGCAGATCGATCCAGGTCGTCGCGCGCTCGGTGACGAGTGGCCGCGCGCGGCCGGTGTCGGCTTCGACGCGCCAGAGCACGAGGGTACGCTGGTCGCGGCTCTGCGTCTGCACTGCGAGCGCGTCCGCCTCCGGAAACCAGGCGACGCGGGCGAGATACTCGTCATGCACGGCGACCTCGCGCGTCGCGCCGTCGGCGAGGTCGTGCACGAACAGCTGCACGCGCGCATTGGGCCGACCGGCGGCCGGGTAGCGCTGACGGACGACGGTAACATCGTCGGCGTTGATCTCGTAGCGCGCTACCTCGTCGACCGGGCCTTCGTCGACCCGCGCATAGGCCAGACGCGCCTCGTCGGGCGACCACCAGTGGCCGTCCATGCGGTCCATTTCCTCCTGGGCGATGAACTCGGCGACGCCATACGAGACCGTGCCGCCGCCGTCACGCGTGATCGCGAGCTCGGTGCCGGTAGCGATGTCGAGCACGTAGAGGTTTTGGTCGCGCACGAAGCTCACGAACCGGCCGCGCGGCGAGAACCGTGCCTCAGTCTCGTAGGCACTCGTCGCCGTCAGGGTGCGCACGGCCCGTCCTGGCGGCGCATGCAGGTCGTAGAGGTAGAGGTCGCCGGAGAGCGGCAAGAGCAGATAGCGCGAGTCCGGCGAGAACGCATAGTCGACGATGCCGCGTAGCGAGGCGATGCGCAGGCGCTCGCGTCGTGCCTCCTCTTCGGCCGACAGCGTCCGCTCGGTTGGTACCAGCGCGCGCGCGTTGATGAGGCAGCGGTGGCGGCGCCGCGCGATGTCGTAAGCCCAGAGGTCGAACCGGTCTTTGTCGTCCGCGGCGCTCTTGAGGTAGACGACGAGCTTGCCGTCGGGCGAGAAGTGCGGATTGCGCAGCGTCGCGCCGCTGAGATCCGGCGCAGCGAACAGTCGTTCGACGGACAGCGAGACGGGCGCGCTGGCCCGCTGCGCGGTGGCCTCCTCGGGTATCGAGGCTCGCCCGGCAGGCGCGGCGACGGCTTGGCCGAGCAGGGCCAGCGCGAGCAGGGCGGGAGTGCGGCGGGGGGCGGCGTTGGTCATGCGAACGAGCTTCGGTAGCATGGCGGCAGGCGTTGCAAGTCTAGGGACCGCGATGAACGATGGCCACCTGCGCAGTCTGCCGCGTCCAGTCGCACTCGCGCTCGGTGCCGCGGCCCTCGTCGGCTGCGCGGGCGTGAGTCGGCTCGAATATCCCGCTGTGCCGCGGGTCCGCGTGGTCGACGTCTACCATGGCGTCCGCGTTGCCGATCCCTATCGCTGGCTCGAGGCGCTCGATTCGCCGGCGACGCGTGCGTTCATCGCGGCGCAGAACCGTCTCGCCCAGCCGTGGCTCGAGGCCTTGCCGCAGCGTGCCTGGGTCCACCGGCGGCTCAGCGAACTGTGGAACTACGAACGCTATGGCGTGCCGCGGCGGGCGGGTGGCCGGTACTTCTTCCTGCGCAATGACGGCACTCAGAACCAGAGCGTGCTGCATGTCGCCGAGCGGGCCGACGAACTGGGGCGCGTGCTGATCGACCCGAATGGGAAGCGCGCCGACGGGACCATCGCGCTGACGCGCTTCGTGCCGAGTCCCGACGGCCGCATCGTCGCCTACGCGCTGTCCGATGGTGGCAGCGACTGGGAGACCTGGCGCTTCCATCGCGTCGACGCCGATGTGCCTCTGCCCGATGAACTGGTGCACACGAAGTTCTGGGAGCTGTCCTGGGCCCGCGACGGGCGCAGCGTCTACTACAGCCGCTACGCGCCGCGACCAGGTGCCGGCGCGACCGATCCGCGGGGCGACGACGCGGCTCAGCCCGCCGTTTATCGTCATCTGCTCGGCACCAAGCAGGCGGAGGATCTGCCCGTCTATGCGGTGAGCGACCACCCGCGTCGCGCCCCCTCGGCGCGCGTCACCGACGATGGCCGCTGGCTGGTCGTCACGCTGTTCGATGGCTACGAGGCCAATGGCGTCGACGTGCTCGATCTGACGCGCCCCGCAGCCGTACCGCACCGGCTGTTCGGCGACTGGGACGCGCTCTATACCGTGCTGGGCAACGTCGGCGACCTCTTCTACGTGCTGACGACGCGGGACGCGCCGCGCGGACGCGTGATCGCCGTCGACGCGCGCGATTCCGCGCCCGACCGCTGGCGCACGCTCGTACCCGAGGGCGAGGCCGCCATCGCCGAGGCAAGCCTGGTCGGCGGCCGGCTCATCGTCAGCTACGTTCGCGACGCGCGCAGCGAGGCGCGGGTGTTCGCACTCGATGGCGCGCTGGTGGCCGACGTCACGCTGCCCGGACCGGGTAGTCTCGCCGGATTCGGCGGAGAGTTCGATGCGCCGGAGACCTTCTTCTCGTACACCGACTACCTGCGGCCGACGCAGATCTGGCGTCTCGAGACCGCGACCGGGCGCACGACCCTGCTGCGCGCGCCGCCGCTGGCATTCGACGCCGATCGCTTCGTGACCGAGCAGTTCTTCTATACCAGCCGCGATGGCACGCGCGTACCGATGTTCGTCACGCGCCGCCGCGACCAGCCCCGTTCGCCGTCGACGCCGGCGCTGCTGTACGGCTACGGCGGCTTCAACGTTTCGCTGACGCCGCAGTTCCGTCCCACGACGATCGCCTGGCTCGAGATGGGCGGCATCTACGTCGAAGCCAACCTGCGCGGCGGCGGCGAGTATGGCGAGCCCTGGCATCAGGCCGGCACGCGCGCGCGCAAGCAGAACGTGTTCGACGATTTCATCGCTGCCGCCGAATACCTGATCCGCGAAGGCTGGACCTCGCCAGCGCGGCTCGCGATCGCGGGACGGTCTAACGGCGGACTGCTGGTTGCCGCGACGCTGCTGCAGCGGCCGGACCTGTTCGCGTCTGCGCTGCCGGCGGTCGGCGTGCTCGACATGCTGCGCTATCAGACGGCCAGCACCAACGCGCGCCAGTGGTCGAGCGACTATGGTCTCGCCGAGGACCCAGCCGACTTTGCCGCGCTGCGTGCCTACTCGCCCGTGCACAACGTCCGCGCCGGGGTTTGCCATCCGGCGACGCTGATCACGACGGCCGAGCGCGACGACCGCGTGGTGCCGTGGCACAGCTACAAGTTCGCGGCGGCACTGCAGCGCGCGCAGGCCTGCTCGCGACCCGTGCTGCTGCGCGTCGAGACGCGCGCCGGTCACGGCGCCGGCAAGCCGGTCTGGATGCAGATCGAGGACTTCGCCGACCAATGGGCGTTCGTCGCCGCAGCCTTGCAGATGTCTGCGCCGGACGCCGTCCCAGGCACCGCTCAGGATGCGGGTGCGTCGCGCCGCTCGAGCCGGTAGAACGCCTCGGCGAGCGCGGTCACGCCGCGCTGCGCGAACTTCGGGAGGTCGGCAAGCGCCGCATCGCGGCCGAGCAGCGTGATCTCGTGATCGGTGCCGAACAGGGCCCGCACCTCGTCTTCGAGCACCGCATGCGGAGGCCCCGGCATCTGCCGCTGGTCATACTCCATGGTCACGAGCAGCGTTCGCGCGCGTGGCGGCAGCAGCCGCGACATCTGCGCGGCGTAGCGCCGGCGCATCGCGGGCGGCAGGGCGACGAGGGCGGCACGGTCGAAGGCACCCGCGACCGGTCCGAGCTGCGCCGGGGTCAGCGCAAAAATGTCGCCGCACCAGAGCTCGATCTTGCCGGATCGATGCAGTACGAACTCGCCGTGCCGCTCGACGGCCGGCGTGAGGTCATGCTCGGCAAAAAAGTCACGCACCGCGATCGGCGACAGTTCGATGCCGACGACGCAATGACCGGCGGCGGCGAGCCAGAGCAGGTCGAGGCTCTTGCCGGCGAGCGGTACGAACACGCGGCTGCCGCGGTCGAGGCCGAGGCCGCTCCATAGGCGCTCGAGTGCCGCGTGCGAGTGCGCCTGATGGAAGCCGATCTCGTTGCGCTGCCAGCGTTCGAGCCAGAAGGCGGGCTCCATCGGGCTAGCGCTCGGCGCTTGGCGGCGACCGCGCGGTCTGCGGATCCATCGGATCGACCTCGCGTCCCGGGATCGCGCGCTCCTCGGCGAGCCAGGCGCCGAGGTCGACGAGTTTGCAGCGCTCGCTGCAGAACGGGCGCCACGGGAACGCGGCGCTCCACTCGATCGCTCGCGAGCAGGTCGGGCAGCGGATGCTCACCGGGCGCTACTCCCGGCGACCGCCGCAGGCTTCATCGCACCGTGCCGTCGATTCAGGTGCAGCATGTCAGCTCGAACTCGATGTCGCCTTCGGCCTGGCGCGGCCTTTGGGTCGGGCCGTGCCAGCTGACGAAGCGCACGCTGCTGCGATAGTGGCTGCCGCTGATCTCGGGATAGATGCCGAGGTCGGCGGGGACCGCGATGCGCAGCAGCTGTACCGGCGTCTCACGATCGAAGGTGATGTGATAGACGCCGCCCTGCGCGACTGCGGACCGCTTGCGGCCATTCTGGCGAGTCAGCCACAGCAGTTCGGCAATTGCGTCGCAGAGTGGCCGCAGCAGCGCGATCCAGCCCGCGAACGTGTCGATGCGAGTGTCGGCTGGCTGGTTGAGCCAGTAGCAGAAATCGGGCAGGTCGAACTCGCAGGTGCCGCCGGGAATCGCGCTGCGGTGGCGGATCGCGCTGAGGAACTCCGACTCCTTGAGCGGCTGCAGGTGGGCTGAGCCGGTGCCGAGCAGGTCGGCGCGCAGACGCAAAAGGTTCGAGACGATGGTGCGCAGACGGCCCGTGTCGACGCCCGGGCGGCTCTGGAACTCGTTGAGCACCGCGAGCTGGCGCTCGAGCTCCTTGAGCACGTCGGCGCGTGTGTCCCCGCGCGAGGTAATCGCGAGGATGTCGAGCAGGCTGGCGACCGCGGCCCGGCTGCCCCACTGGCTCTGCGACTGGTTGTGGTAGAGCGCCTGGTTGTAGAGAAAGTCGAGGCGCAGGAAGGTTCGCATCCGCTCGTTGAGCGGCTGCTCGAAGACAATGGGCGCGACCACCGTGGCCGGCGCCCCCACCTCCACGGCCCCCTCGGTCATCCAGCTATTCTGCGTCAGCGCGTTTACAGCCGTAAACCGCTAGCGCGGCGGCGCGCCCGCCTGGGCAGCGAGCGCGACGTAGCGCTGATGCAGTGCAGCGACCGCAGCCTCGACGGCCGCCGGGTCGCCGTCGTTGCGGATCACGTCGTCCGCCAGCGCGAGCCGCTCGGCGCGGCTCGCCTGCGCGGCGAGGATGGCCTCGGCCTGTTCGCGGCTGCTGCCGTCGCGGCGCATCAGCCGCTCGATCTGCAGTGACTCCGGGCAGTCGACCACGAGCACGCGGTCCACGGGGGTGCGGCCCCTCGTCTCGGCCAGCAGCGGGATCACGAGGATCTGGTACGGTCCGCCGGCGGCTGCGGAGCGCTGCTCGAGCAGGGCGCGGATCCGCGGGTGGGTGATGGCCTCAAGGTCGCGGCGCGCGGTACTCGAGCGGAACACCTGGTCGCGCAGGGCCCGGCGGTCGAGCCGGCCGTCGGCGCCGATGATGGACGCACCGAAGCGCTCGCGGATCGCGGCAAGGCCTTCCGTGCCGGGTCCGACCACCTCGCGCGCGAGCTCATCGGTGTCGATCACCGGCACGCCACGCGCGGCGAACAGTTTCGACACCAGCGTCTTGCCGCTGGCGATGCCGCCGGTCAGGCCGATGCGCAGGGGCATCCTCGAGCCGCCGCCTCAGCCGCCCGGCTCGAGCAGGCGGAGGTAGCGTCCGACGATCTCGGGGCCGAACAGCATGACGATCCAGCCGGCGGCGGCGAGGTAAGGGCCGAAGGCCATCGGCACATGACGGTCACGTCCGAAACGGGCGATCAGCACGATGCCGACGAGCGCGCCGACCAGCGCTGAAAGCAGCACGATCGGCAGCAGCATCTGCCAGCCGAGCCAGGCGCCCAGCGCGGCGAGCAGCTTGAAGTCGCCGTAGCCCATTCCCTCTTTGCCGCTGACGAGCTTGAACAGCCAGTAGACACTCCACAGAGAGAGGTAGCCGGCGATCGCGCCGATGACGGCCGTGCGTATGTCGACCGGTAGCGACTGGCCCGGCAGCCGTCCAATCAACAGGCTCGCGCCGAGGCCGGCCCAGAGCAGCGGCAGCGTCAGGCTGTCCGGCAGCAGCTGCGTGTCGAGGTCGATGAAAGTCAGCGCGATCAGCGTCCACGTGACGCCGAGCGCGCAGGCCAGCGGTGCACCCCAGCCGAACTTCCAGGCCACCGCGGCAGAGAGCAGGCCCGACAGCGCCTCGACCAGCGGATAGCGCACGCTGATCGCCGTGCCGCAGGCGCGGCAGCGGCCACGCAGCGCGAGCCAGCTGACAATTGGAACGTTGTGCGCTGCGCCGATCGGCGTGCCGCAGTTCGGGCAGGCCGATCGCGGCGTGATCAGGTTGTAGCGCGGCGCCGGCTCCGGCTCGCGGCCGGCGAGTTCCGCGCACTGCGCCGCCCAGTCCCGCTGCATCATGATCGGCAGCCGGTGGATCACGACGTTGAGGAAGCTGCCGACCAGCAGGCCGAGTAGCAGGCAGACGCCGATCAGCAGCCCCGGCGAGCCGGCCAGCAGCTCCATGAGCCCGCCCGCGCGCTCCGGATCAGACCACCGCGCCGAGCTTGAAGATCGGCAGGTACATCGCGATCACGAGACCGCCGACGAGCACACCGAGGATGGCCATGATCAGCGGCTCGAGCAGGCTCGACATGCTGTCTACGGCATTGTCGACCTCGGCCTCGTAGAACGTCGCGACCTTGCCCGACATCTCGTCGAGCGCGCCGGATTCCTCGCCGACGGCGACCATCTGTACGACCATGTTCGGGAACAGGCCGGTGTTCTCCATCGCCTGCTGCAGCCGGGTGCCGGTGGCGACCTCGTCGCGCATTTTGAGCACCGCGTTTTCGTAGACGATGTTGCCGGTGGCGCCCGCGACCGAGGTCAGCGCCTCGACCAGCGGCACGCCGGCCGCGAACATCGTCGAGAGCGTGCGGGCGTAGCGCGCGATGGCCGCCTTGTTGAGGATAGGACCGACGATCGGGATCCTGAGCGAGATTCGGTCGAGCACCTCGCGCATCTTCTTCGAGCGCTTCTTGAAGTAGAAGAATGCGTACCCCGCGGCGCCGAGCACGAGCGCAATCAGGAAGCCCTGCGCCTGGACGAACTTCGACAGGTCGATCACGAACTGCGTGAATGCCGGCAGCTCCGCACCGAAGCCCTTGAACAGCGACTCGAACTGCGGGATCACGAACACCAGCAGGATGATCGTGACGATGACCGCGACGACCAGCACCGCGGCCGGGTAGAACAGGGCTTTCTTGACCTTCTTTTTGAGGGCCTCGGTCTTCTCCTTGTAGGTCGCGATCTTGTCGAGCAGGTTCTCGAGTGCGCCGGCCTGCTCGCCGGCTTCGACGAGGTTGCGATACAGATCGTCGAAGTAGAGTGGATGCCGACCGAGCGCCTCGTGCAACGAGGTGCCGCCCTCGACATCGGCCTTGATGTCGAGGATCAGCTTCTGCATCGCCGGATTCTCGTTGCCGTTGCCGATGATCTCGAACGATTGCACGAGCGGAATGCCGGCCGCGAGCATGGTGGCGAGCTGGCGGCTGAAGACGGCGATGTCCTCGGGCCTGACCTTGCCGCTGCCCTTGAACAGGTTGATCTGCTTGCTCGCCTTCTTGAGCACGATGCCCTGCCGGCGCAGCTCGGCCCGCAGTGCCTTCTCGTCGGGTGCGAGGGTCCTGCCCCTGATCGGCTTGCCGGCCTTGTCGATGCCCTGCCAGTTGAAGGCGATGTCCTTGCGAAGCGCCTTGAGGGTCTGGGTGCTGGTCGCAGCCTGTGCCATGAGGGTTGGTCTCTCAGTCGATGGTGACGCTGTTGACTTCTTCGAGGCTCGTGATGCCCTGCTTGACCTTCTCGAGCCCCGAGCGACGCAGATCCCAGACGCCGGCCTTGCGCGCGGCGTCGCTGATGTCCATCGCGTTGCCGCCCTCCATGATGATGCGCCCGATGGTCTCGGTGACGGGCATCACCTCGTAGATGCCGGTGCGGCCCTTGTAGCCGTCGGTGCAGTTGGCGCAGCCCTTCGGGCCATAGATCTTGAGGCCCGCGGCGACGTCTTCCTCCTGGAAGCCTTCGGCGAGCAAGGCTTCGGCCGGGATGTCGACCAGCTGCTTGCACTGGTTGCAGAGCTTGCGCGCGAGGCGCTGCGCGATGATCAGGCTGACCGAGGTCGCGATCGCATAGGGCTTGACGCCCATGTCGACGAGGCGGGTCAGCGTCTGCGCCGCGTCGTTCGTGTGCAGCGTCGAGAGCACGAGGTGACCCGTCTGCGCCGCCTTGATCGCGATCTCGGCGGTTTCGAGGTCGCGGATCTCGCCGACCATGACGACGTCGGGGTCCTGGCGCAGGAAGGCGCGCAGCGCCGAGGCGAAGGTCAGTCCGACCTTTGGGTTGACGTTGACCTGGTTGACGCCCGGCAGGTTGATTTCGGCCGGGTCCTCGGCAGTCGAGATGTTCGTGTCCTCGCGGTTCAGGATGTTGATGCCGGTGTAGAGCGAGACGGTCTTGCCCGAGCCCGTCGGACCGGTCACGAGGATCATGCCCTGAGGCTTGGCGAGGTACTTGAGGTAGAGGTCTCGCTGGAATGGCTCGTAGCCGAGCGCGTCGATACCGAGCATCGCCGACGACGGATCGAGGATGCGCAGCACGATCTTCTCGCCGAACAGGGTCGGGCAGGTCGAGACGCGAAAGTCGATCGCGCGCGTCTTCGACAGCTTCATCTTGATGCGGCCGTCCTGTGGCACACGACGCTCGGCGATGTCGAGCCGCGACATGACCTTGACGCGCGCAGCGATTTTCTGCGCAAGCTGCGCGGGCGGCGACGCGACTTCCTTGAGCACGCCGTCCATGCGGTAGCGGACGCGGTACATCTTCTCGTAGGGTTCGAAGTGGATGTCCGAGGCGCCGCGGCGGATCGCATCGAGCAGCACCTTGTTGACGAAGCGGACGATCGGCGCATCCTCGACGTCGCTCGTGTCGTCCTCGAGCTCCTGCTCGCCGCCCGAGACCTCGAGCGCCTCGAGATCGACGCCTTCGTCGTCTCCGAGATTCGGCATCGAGGCGTCGGCCTGCTCGATGGCCTTGTCGAGCGCCTTCTGGAGCTTGTCGTCCTCGACGACGATGGCCTCGACACTGAGGCCCGTTGCGAACTTGATCTCGTCGATGGCGGCGAGATGGGTCGGGTCGGCGACGCCGACGAACAGGCGCTTGCCGCGGCGGAACAGCGGCAGCACGCGGTGCTTGGCGACGAGCTTCTCGCCGGCGAGCCTGACTATCTCGAGATCGACCGTGACCGCGTCGAGATCGAGCAGCGGTACGCCGAACTCGTTGGCGGCGGCGATGGCGATGTCGCGCGCGTTGGCGACCCCCCGGGCGACCAGCTGCGTGACCACGCTGGTGCGCCGGTCGCGGGCGTCGGCGAGCGCGGCCAGCATCGACGACTCGTCGACGAGCCCGTCCTGCACGAGCCGCTGCGGCAGTCCGCCGAGGCCGCCGCGCGACGGGCCGCCGAGCGCCAGGGATGCGTTGTCGTTCATGCGGTCAGGCTTGGGGGAGGAGACTCAGGGAAACCCATAGT
>CAZAWM010000101.1:0-11431 GCA_964488605.1 uncultured Steroidobacteraceae bacterium
GACGTATCGCCGAGCGGCACGCCGTCGAGCGTGAAGCCGAGCTGGTTCTGGTTGAAGCCACGGACGACGATACGCGTCGACCACTCGTAGGCACCGTAAGGGTCAGCGGACTGGAAATTCACTCCGGGGAGCTTCTCGAGGGCTTTCAGCGGGCTCGTGCCAGCGGGCAGATACTCGATCTGCGCCGCGTCGATGCCCTGCAGCTGGCGCGTCTCACCGCGACCGAAGATGACCACTTCCTGGAGCTCCTCCCCGCTCGACGCGGCTTCGTCGGCTCCCAGTGCGACCATCGGATGCACGGCGGCGGCCAGCGCGGCCACGGCCAGCGAGCGCCGCACGGTTTGTACGATGTGTCCTGCAGACATGATGCTTCCCTGAACGTGTGGTTGTTGAGGCCGCAGACGTTAGGAAGCGCAGCTTGCAGGCCGTTGACGACTATGTTTCAGGCCGGTGACAGGCGCCGGGATACCGGACCCGACGCCTACTCAGCGCGGCATCAATTCAGCGAGCTCGTTGAGCACCGACAGCTCGAGGATCCGGCCGTCGCGGACCAAGAAGCGGTCGATGTAGCGCAGTCCCTCGAAGCTCGTGCCGTCGAGCCAGCGACCGGCCATCGCGCCGTGCGCATAGACGACGATACCGTGGGCCGACTCGGCGGCATCGAACTGCCTGTCGGTCTTGCGCAGCTCGAGGTACCGGCGGCGGCCAAAGGCCGTGAATTCGGCGAGTTCGCCGCACTGCAGCCCGCCGGGCGCGCGAAGAACGAATCCTGGGCCGAGCAGACGGCCAGCCGCGACGAGGTCGCCGCGTTCCATCGCATCCATGAAATCACGGGCGACATCGATGGCCTCGGCGCGCGGCCCGCGGGCCGTGGCCACGACGATGCCGGCTGCATCGACCGGGGAACTCATGCGCTCTGACCTCGTGCCGCCTGCGCTGCTTCGAGCCGCAGCACCGACTCTGCGTAGGCGCGCCGCCCCGAGGCGAGGTAGAGAGTCAGGACGGCAGCGCCGACGACCGCTACGGCTGAGAGAGAGTAGCGCACGCCCTCGGGGCCGATGAAGACCCGGTCGTTGAGCAGCCCGACGGCTGTCGGGCCAACGGTCAGCCCCAGACCGTTGATCGTCAGCACGTAGAGCGAGGACACCTGGGCACGAAACTCGCCGGGCGTCATGAACACGGCAGCGGCGGCGCCGGCAGCGGCGTTGAGCGCTCCGGCCCAGGTAGCCGGAACCAGCAGCAGTACCGCGATCTCGGGAGAAGGCATCAGCGGCAGCGCGGCAGCCAGCACGGTCATGACCACGAGCCCAAGCAGGGCCGCGAGGTACGGTGCGTCCTTGCGTCCGGCACTGTACCAGCGCGTTGCCAGCCAGCCCCCCGACACCGCGCCGAGCGGACCGAAGATGACGAGGATCCAGCCGTAGGAGCCCGTGAACTGGGCGACGTTCCAGCCCCAGACCCGATCGAACAGCGTCGGCAGCCAGTTCCACGCGTAGCCGATCAGTGGCGAGGCCGCCATGCCGACGAACAGCGGCCGATAGGCCCGCGCGTTACCGCGCAGGTAAGCGACACAGTCGCCGATCGACACCTGGCCGTCGCCGGCCGTGAGCCGCTCGCGGCGCGGCGGCTCGCGGACCCACCGGAGCAGCAGCGCGAGCAGCAAACCCGGCGCACCGGCCACGATGAACACGACCTGCCAGGTCTCGAGCCGACCGACGAGCGGCAGCGACACCGGCGGCTGGGTCGCCATCCAGGCGACGATCGCTCCGCCGATCAGGTAGGCGATCCCCATCCCAGTCGAGATACCCATGTTGTAGAAGGTGATCGCGCGGTTCTGCTCGGCGCGCGGAAACAGGTCGGCGATCAGCGAGTTCGCCGCCGGCGTGAGTGCCGCCTCCCCTAGCCCGATGCCGAGGCGTGCCACGGCGAGCTGGCCGAAGTTGCGCGCGAGGCCGCAGAAGACGGTCATCGAGCACCAGAACGCCATCGCATAGGCGATCAGCCGGCGGCGGTCGAAGCGGTCGGCAAGCCAGCCGAACGGCAAGCCCATCGTCACGTAGAACACCGCAAACCAGAAGCCCATCAGCAGGCCCATCTGCGTGTCGCTGACGCCAAAGTGGGCCTTCACCGGTCCGACGAGCAGCGACAGGATCCAGCGGTCGAGCAGCGAGATCGCGTACGCGATCGTCAGCAGCACGACCACGTACCAGGCGTAGGCCCGGGGCGGATACTCGCTCGAAGCGCCGCCGCTCGCGTCTGGGCGCACTCTAGAAGGCCGTCGAGGACAGCGGCAGTCCGAGCACGTGCTGTCCCCACATCGTACCGACCAGATCCCACGAGAGTCCGAGATGGGAGCCCGCGGCATGCACGTCGCGGAACGCGCGCTGCAGGTAATGATCGAGGTAGATACCGCGTCCACCCGCGGTCGTGAACAGCCGGTCGACGGCGGACATCAGCAGCTTCGCGGCGAAACCGTGGTTGCGACGGATCCGGATCCGCAGCGCGACGGGCAGCGGTTCGCCGCGCTCGACGCAGTCCATCGCCTCGCGGCAGTCCGCAATGATCAGCGCGCGCGCGGCGTCGATCTCTGCGGCGGCCTCGGCGATCCGCAGCTGCACGACCTGCTGTTCAGCAGCCGTTCCGGCGACCTTGACCAGCCGGCGTGACTTGACGCCGCCGAGCGTCTGTTCGAGCGCCCCCTCGGCGATACCGAGCATCGGGGCGAGGATTGCATAGGGATTGATCGCAATCAGCGGCAGGCGGAACAGCGGTGCCGGATTCGCGGCGAGGCCAGGCCCGCCTCCCTCGCGGAGCAGTTCGACAGGCACGCAACGGTGTTCGGGTACGAACACGTCGCGGACGTGCACGTCGCGACTGCCGGTCGCGGCGAGACCGGCGACGTACCAGGTATCGACAATCTCGCATTGTGCTTTCGGAATCAGGAAATACACCGCTTCCGGCGGCGCTGCCTCATCGCGAGTGCGGTAAGTACAGAACACGCACCAGTCGGCGATGTCGATGCCGCTGACGAACTGCCAGTGACCGGTGACGCGCCAGCCGCCCGCGACCGGCGTCGCGAAGCCATTCGGCGTAATCGACGAGGTAATCAGCGCGCCCGGATTGGCCTCCCAGATTTCGCGCTGGGCTTGTAGCCCGAACTTGGCGACCAGCCAGGCCCGCTCCGCTGTCACGCCAAACACCCACGCAGTCGAACCGCAGGCGCGACCCAGCTCGGCGACGATCTCGACGAATTCGACGAGTCCGAGCTCCAGGCCGCCGAAACGCGCGGGTTTCTGGATCGCGAACAGTCCGGATTGCTGCAGCTCGTCGATGGTCTCCGCGGGTAGGCCGCGCGCCGCCTCGGCAGCGCGCGCCCGCCGCAGAAGCGCAGGCTTCATGGCCCGCGCGCGCGCAAGCATGTCGGCATAATGGGGTGCGGTGGCGGCGGAGAGCTTGGCGTTCATGCGGCAGATCGTCGGCGACGGTCGCTAGCGTCGGCGTGCGGCGAAGGCCTGTCAAGGATGAGGGTTTGACCGGCTCGCCACCCGAGCCTAGGCTCGCGAATCCTACTGCCACATGCCCCAACGCACTGGAGCCGACGATGACGCTGCCTTCCGAACCGATCGTGGATCGACGCCGGCTACTGGCTGGGGGCTTCGCGCTGGCAGCGGCTCCGCTGGCGCCAGTCGCCGAGTCCACGGCGCGCCCGGTCCGCGCAGCCGCAGGTACGCTGCGTCTGCCGCTGAAACTGTCGGGTAACGAGAACCCATAGGGACCCGGACCGGCGGCCCGCGCGGCCATCGCCGCCACGCTTGGCGAGAGCTGCCGTTACGGCTTGCCGCAGCTGCGCGCGCTGACGGAAGCGATCGCACGGCATGAAGGTGTCGAACGCGAGCGCGTCGTCATTGGCAGCGGGTCGGGTGAACTGCTGCAGCTGCTGGCACTAGGCTGGTGCGAACGCGGCGAGGTCGTCTGCGCGTGGCCCACCTTCAGCCAGCTCATGGCCTACGCCGAGCGCTTCGGTGCCATGATCCGCAAGCTGCCGCTCGACGCCGAGATGCGCCACGACCTGCCGGCGCTGCTCGCCACTACGGGGCCGAACACCTCGCTGCTGTATCTCTGCAACCCCAACAACCCCACGGGCACCGCGGTGCCCGGCGAGGCGCTCCGCGCCGCCTGCCTCGAGGCCGCGACGCGCACGCTGGTGGTCATCGACGAGGCCTACCTCGACCTCGCCGATCCAGCCCGTACGGCGAGTATGCTGCCGCTGGTACGTGACGATGCGAACGTCGTCGTGCTGCGAACGTTCTCGAAGATCCACGGGCTCGCCGGCCTGCGAGTCGGCTATGCGCTGACCCGCCCCGATATCGCCCAGCGTCTGCGCCGCTACCAGACGACGCTACCGAACACACTTGGCCTCGCCGCTGCGACCGCCAGTCTCGGCGACGCCGACTGCCTCGCACGCACACGCGCGGCCCTGCTCGCCGACCGCGCGCGATTCTGCGCGGTCTGCGACGAACTCGGCCTGCGCTATGCGGCGCCGGAGGGGAACTTCGTGTTCGTCCGTGTCGGCATGCCGGTCGAGACCTTCGCGGAGCGGATGCGCGCGCAGCAGATCGAAGTCGGCCGGCCGTTCGAGCCCTATGCCGACTGGTGCCGGATCTCGATCGGGACGACCGCCGAAACCGACTATCTGATCGACGCCCTGCGGCGCGTCATGCGGCGGAGCTGAATCGATGCACAATGCCGAGACCCGCGCCAGCCACGCAATGCCCACCGCACGGCCGGCAGCCATGCTCGTCGCGCTCTTCGCCGCTGTCCTACCCGCGTTCGCCGCGGCCGGCGGCACCGGACTGCTGACTGCCGAGCAGATGTGGTCGCTGCAGCGGCTCGGCGCGACCGCGATCTCGCCCGATGGCCGCCTCGCCGTCGTGACCGTCACGCGCTTCGACATCAAGGAGAACAAGGGCTACACGGACCTGTGGCTGTTCCCGGTGTCAGGCGGCCCGGGCAAACCGCTGACGGCAGATGAGGCGGCCGACACTCAGCCCGCCTTCAGCCCCGACGGCCGCTGGATCGCTTTCGTCTCGAAACGCGGCAAGGACGAGGCCAACCAGATCTACGTAATCGCCGTCGATGGCGGCGAGGCGCAGCGGGTCACGAACCTGCCGACCGGAGCCGGCGCTCCCAAGTGGTTCCCCGACAGCAGGCGCATCGCCTTCGTCTCGGAGATCTGGACCGATCTCGTGAACGGGGAAGACCAGGGCAAACGTATCAAGGAGCGCGCCGAGTCGAAGATGGCCGGCCGTATCTGGGAACGCGCCCCGATCAGCTACTGGGACCGCTACCTCGATGAGCGCGAGCCGCACCTGTTCGCGGTTGCCCGCGAGGGCGGCGAGCCGACGGCGGTCACGCGCCAATCGGGCTATTATCTCTCGAAGCAGGAATACGATCAGGACTCTTACGACATCTCGCCGGATGGTCTCGAGATCGCCTTCGCCGCCGACACGGACCGCACCGGCGTGCGCTCCAACTACGATGTCATCACGATCGCGACCTGCGGCTGCAGGCCCGCCAAGGTCCTTACCGCGGACAACCCGGCTGACGATAGCGCGCCGCGCTACAGCCCCGATGGCCGCTGGCTCGCGTTTTCGCAGCAGCGCATTCGCACGTTCTATGCCGACCGCGCACGGCTCATGCTCGTCGACCGGCGCAACGGCACGCAGCGCGACCTGAGCGGCGACTGGGACCGCAGCGTCACCGGCGTGCGCTGGTTGCCGGATTCGCGCGGCATGATTGCCGAGATCGACGACGCCGCGACCAACCGCGTCTATCGCTTCGATCTCAGCGGGCGGGCGCCACGGGCCGTCACCGGCGCCGGCAGCTTCAGCAACGTCGCGCTCGCCGCGACCGGCGGCGCCTATCCGCCCGCCGTGGCCCTGCGCCAGACCTTCAGCGATCCGCCGATACTGGCGCGGCTGGACCTGCGCGACGGTTCGTACGCGCGGCTGTCGACGTTCAACGACGCGATGCTCGCGAGCCTCAGGCTTGGCCGCGTCGAAAGCGTCACCTATAAAGGGGCGCGCGACGCGGACATCCAGATGTGGGTCATCTACCCGCCCGACTTCGACCCATCGAAAAAGTACCCCGCCTTGATGCTGCTGCATGGCGGGCCGCACAACGCGATACAAGATGCCGTCCAGTGGCGGTGGAACGCGCAGGTGTTCGCGAGCTGGGGTACGTCGTCACCTGGCATAATTTTCACGGCTCGAGCGGCTTCGGCCAGGCGTTCACGGATTCGATCAACCCCGATCGGATCTCGCTGCCCTACGAGGACACGATCAAGGCTGCCGAGTGGCTGCGGAGCCAACCCTGGATCGACGGCGAACGCATGGTCGCGGGCGGCGGCAGCTACGGCGGCTTCCTGGCTAGCACGCTGCTCGGCCGGCCGCACCCGTTCAAGGCGCTGATCGCGCACGCCGCGGTTTACAACTCCTTCACGCAGATCGCGGCCGACTATGGCGCCGAGCAGGACCGGTTCTTCGAGTTCTGGGAGCGGCCCGAGGAGTTCGCTCGCTACTCGCCGCACACGAGCGCCGGCAACTTCAGCACGCCGACCCTCGTGATCCACGGACAGAACGACCTGCGCGTGCCGGTCAATCACGGCATCGAGCTGTTCAACACGCTGCAGAAGCGCCGCGTGCCGTCGAAGTACCTCTACTTCCCGGACGAGAACCACTGGATCCTCAAGCCGCAGAACTCACTGTTCTGGTACTCCACCGTGCGCGACTGGGTGCAGCAGTACGCGCCGCCCGGTGCGCGCTGAGGCCGTCATGCACCGTCGTCGCTTCTGCGGATCGGCGGCCGCGGCCGCTTCACGATCGGCGACCTGATCGACGAGAGCGGACGCGCGCTCGCCGCCGAACGCGACGCAGCCGCCCTGGCCGCCTGGCGCAGCCGCTCAGCGTAGGCTCCAGACGCCGCCGCCGGTCTCGCAGGCGACGAAGCGCTCGACCGGGCCGCGGCCGGCGACCGGCGCAACGCCGGGCGAGGCCGGTACCGCCGTCAGAAGCAGTACCCGGCAGCGCAGCCTGCCGGGCGGCGCGGGTTCGTCGGCGAGCGTTGCCAGGTAGCGCGTCCGCGTCGCTGCATTGGTCCAGCCCACCTCGTGACCGACGCTGCCGAGTTCGAGCACGTGAGCGATGCAGGCGCGATCGCGCGCATCGGGCTTGGCACCTGAGCGCATCGTACGCGTCGACAGCAGCATGGCGGACCCCGGCACGCCGATGACGCCAACCGTACGGTTGCGCAGATGAGCCTCGTGCTCGGCAACCAGATCGCGACGCGCATCGCCGGTGGCCAGCAGCATGCGAGTCTGGTCGCAGTGGCCCTGCGTGATGCCGTAGTCGGTGCTCCAGCGCCGGCCGCTGAAGCCGACGAAGTCACCCGGCGTCGATGGCTGCGCCGTCGCCGTGCCCACTAGCGCCGCGATGCACAGCGCAGGGCCACACTTCTGCCAGTGCGTCCTCTCTCGCATAGCTCCCCTCCGCCGACCATTCCCCGGCGAGATCTTAGCCGCGAGCGCGCACCACTGCAGCGTTGTGGCACCATCGGCCAGAACGACCCCACGGAGAACCACTCGATGATGCGACTGCTGCTCTGGCTCGGCTATCTGCTCGCGGCGCTGGCACTGCTCGTCGCGAGCTATGTATTCGTGTTCAGCGGCTCGTTCCACAGACCCGTGAACGTGCTGACGCCGGCCCCGTACCGCTCGCCGGGCGGCCCCATCATCGTCTTCGGCGGCACCCGCGCGACCGGGCTCGAGATCGTCCGCGAGCTGCGCGCACGCGGCGAAGAGGTCGTCGTCGCGGTGCGGCCCACCTCGGATACGAGCGAACTGCAAAGGCTCGGCGTGCGTACCGTGACCGCCAACGCGCTGAATGCAGATGAGGTCAACGCCGCGATGCAAAGCGGCCCGTTCGCGGCCGTGATCTCAACGCTGGGCACGACCCGCGGGGATCAGGCCAGCCGACCCGACTACATCGGCAATCGCAACGTTTTCGATGCCGCCAAGGCCGCAGGCGTACGCCGAGTCGTCTTCATCACGGTGATCGGCGCTGGCGAATCACGCGAGGCCGCGCCGTGGCCTGCCCGGCGTGCGCTCGCGGAAGTCATCCGTCTGAAGACCCAGGCCGAGGACCACCTGAAGGCCAGCGGCCTCGACTACACGATCATCCGGCCCGGTGGACTCAGCGACCGTGGCGCCACGGGCCGGGCCTATCTGGCCGAGGACCCCGAGGCGTTCAGCTATATCTCGCGGAAGGATCTGGCCAGGCTCGCGGTCGCGGCGCTCGGTGATCCGGCCACGATCGGCAAGACCTACAGCGCCTACGATCCCGAGCGCCGTACGCTCTGGACGATGTTCAACGACTGAGTCTCCCGGGGCCCTCATCACCAGGGGAGCTCGGTGCCGTCGTACATCCAGAAACGCCCGGCGCGTTCGGCATCGAGCGCCTCGATGACGCGGCGCATGCCCGCCACGCTGGTCGCCGCGTCGAGGTCAGCGCGCGGCCCGCCCATGTCGGTGCGAACCCAGCCGGGGTGCAGCGGCGCGGCGATGATCCTGTGCTTGCGCCCGAGATCGATGGCCAGCGAGCGCATCACGGCGTTGAGAGCGGCCTTGGTCGCACGGTAGGCATAGAGGCCGCCGATCTCGTTTTTGGCGATCGAGCCGAGGACGCTCGACAGCGCGACGATCTTGCGCTGCTCCGAAGCGGCAACGTGCCGGACGAAGGCTTCGGCCATCTTCATCGGTCCGATCACATTGATGCGGAACACGTGCTCCCAGTCGGCGAAGTCCGAACTGCCGAAGCGGCCGAAGGCGATACCTGACTGCGCGAAGCTCCCGGCGCCCATCGTCCCGGCCGAGTTGATCAGCACGTCGATCGGCAGCGGTGCGCCATTGACCTCCAGACGCCGCGCGAGCGCGTCTACCGCGGCATGATCGGTGACGTCCATCGTTTCGATGCGCACCTGCGACCCCGGCGCTGCGGCCAACGTCGCGAGGTCCGTGGCCCTGGACGGGTTGCGGACCGTGCCGATGACCTGCCAGCCATCGACGGCATACTGGCGCGCGAACTCGAGTCCGAGGCCACGCCCCGCGCCCGTCACCAGCACCGTCGGCATCGTCGCTCTCCTCTTTTGGATATGATCCCAGCCGCTCCTGTTCTAGGCGATTCGTGCTCCGATGTCCACGCACCCTGCCCGCTATCGCAAACTCGTGATCCACGCGCTCACGGGCGATTTTCGCAGTTCCACCGGCATCGTCGAGCAGGACTGGCGGGAGCCCGGTCCGGGACAAATCGCGGTTCGCAACCGCTGGGCCGGCTGCAACGCGGTCTTCGACAAGAACCTCTGCCGCAACACCATCCGCTATGTGAACGTCGTACCGCCGTTCGACATGGGCATCGAGGCGGTCGGCGAGGTCGTCGCCGTCGGGTCCGGTGTTGCGGGCTTTCGCATCGGCGATGCGGTTGCCACGACGAAACTCGGCAACGGCTACCGCGAGTATCAGCTCGCGCCGATCGAGCGCGCGATCCGGATCCGCTCGGCCTCGCCCGAGATCCTGACGCTGATACCGACCGGCATCTCGGCGATGGTTGGTCTAGAGCGCGTCGGCGAGCTGCGCGGCGGCGAGACGGTCGCCGTCTCGGCGGCGGCCGGCGGCCTCGGGCATATCGTCGTGCAGATCGCCAAGCTCGCCGGCTGTCATGTGATCGGCCTGACGGGCGCGGATTCGAAGCTGGAGCTGCTGCGCTCGCTCGGCGTAGACCGCGCCGTCAACTACCGGCGCGAGAATCTGCGGGAAGTCCTCGAGCGAGAATATCCGCGCGGTCTAGACATCGCCTACGACTCGGTCGGCGGCGAGATTTTCGATGCTTTTCTCGATCATCTGGCGATGCGCGGACGGCTCGTGATCAGCGGCCATACGTCGGATTTCGACCAGCCCGTCGAGAACGTGTCGCAGCCGCGTATCTACCGCAAGCTCTACTGGAAATCGGCATCGGTCCGCGGCTTCCAGAACCAGGCCTTCCCCGAATTCTTCGACGATACTGCTCGGCGGATTCTCGAGCTTTACGAATCGGGAAAGCTGCGCGTACTCGTCGACCCGACGCCGTTCACCGGCCTCGAGCAGGTCGCCGACGCCGTCGAGCACCTGCTCGCCGGCCGCAACAGCGGCAAGGTCGTGGTGCGGATTCCCTGAAGCGCAATGACATGCGCGACATGTTGCGCAACTTTCAGGCTGCTTTAGCCGCTTTGAGCTCGGCTTCGGTCAGCCGGTAGAACCACAGCGGAACGAGCGACAGCCCGAAGTAGATGCAGGGCAGCAGCGCCGCGCTGATGCGGATGCCGTCGATCGCCTCCGCCGTCTGCACGGGCGACTTCGACTCGAAGCCATAGGCCGCGTAGACGAGCAGCAGGATCGACGGTGCGATGGCCGCAGCGACCTTCTCGACGAAGCTGTAGAGTGCGGAAAAGACGCCTTCGCGCCGCAGTCCCGTGCGCTTGAAGTCGTACTCGATCGTGTCGGGCAGCATCGACTGGCCCATCAGCAGCAGCCCCGCGGCGCCGACCCCCTTGAGGAAGGCGCGCAGGCAGAAGAACCACAACGGCTCGTCGGGACCCGCCAGCAGCCAGCTCAGCGACACGACGCAGAACAGCACGGTTGCGACCATGTAGGTCCACTGCTTCTCGATGCGGCGCGCAAGCGCGAGCCACAGCGGGATCGTCGCGATCTGGCCCACGAGGCTCATCGCGCCGAACCAGAGCATCCAGTCGCCGGGGTTCTGCTTGCCGATCACGAAGCGCACGACGAAGATCGCCATCGCCGTGCCGGTGAACAGACCGAACAACTGCGTGAACTTCACGAGCAGCAGCGCGACGAACGGGCGGTTCCGCAGACCGTGCCGCACCTGCTCGGCAAAGCCGATCCGCGGGCCGGTACGGCTCGTGAAGCGTGCGCCAGCCGTGCCGAAAAAAGCGGCCGACATGAACACGAAGATACCGACGCCGATCACGAGACCCATCATCGCGTATCCCGCGGCGCCACCTCCGAAGAACTCGGCAATCTTCTGCCCGGCAGCGCCGCCAATCAGCGTGCCGATCGCGATGAAGAACACGCGGTAGGAGAACGTGATCACTAGCATACGCGCGGAACCCGCTGTGTGCAAAGCCAGCGGAAAAATCTTGTTGCCGGCATGCCGTTCGGAACGTCCGGCCCATCTCGGTTTCGCCAGAATCCACCAACGATCAGCGGCGCGCGGCGGCCGATGCGGCGTGCGGATGGGCTTTCTCGTACGTCTCGCGCAGACGTTTCGTGCTGACGTGCGTGTAGATCTGCGTCGTCGTCAGACTCTTGTGGCCCAGCATC
>CAZAWM010000102.1:0-11362 GCA_964488605.1 uncultured Steroidobacteraceae bacterium
CGCGCGCGATCGCGGTGCGCGCCGAGATCCCGAACGCTGACGGCACCCTCAAGCCCGGTATGTTCATGAGCGTGCGGCTGCGCGGCCGCGAAGTGCCGACGCTGGTGCTGCCCGAGCAGGCGATCGCGCCCGAGCAGGGCCGCAGCTACGTCTTCGTGGTCGAGGACGGCCGCGCGAAGCGGCGCGAGGTCCGCACCGGTCTGCGCCGGCCCGGGTTTGTCGCGATCGTCGCCGGGCTCGAGGGCAACGAGCGCGTGATCGTCGACGGCACGTTCCGTGCGCGCGACGGCGCGCCCGTCATCGACACGAGCGCGGGCGGGGCGCCGGAGCGTCCGGCCGGCGCCGGCGGCCGGCCAGGGGGGCGTTCGTGACGCTGTCGGAATTCTGCATCCGCCGCCCCGTCTTCGCGACGGTGCTGTCGGCGCTGCTCGTGATCTTCGGCCTCGTGTCGCTCGAGCGGCTGCAGGTCCGCGAGTATCCGGACATCAGCCGGCCGGTCGTCTCGATCACGACCACCTACCGGGGCGCCTCGGCCGCGATCGTCGAGAACAAGATCACCCAGGCGATCGAGGAGCGCGTCGGCGGTGTCGACGGCATCGTCAAGCTCGAGTCCGACAGCGCCGACGAGCGCTCGAGCATCCGGATCGAGTTCGACGCGACGCGCGACATCGACGATGCGGCCAACGACGTCCGCGACCGCGTCGCACGCGTCGTTGCGACGCTGCCGCCGGAGGCCGATCCGCCGCAGATCACCAAGGCCGACGCGATGGCCGAGTCGGTGATGTTCCTGAACTTCAAGGCCGAGGGGCTGACGCCGCTCGAAGTGACCGACTACGCCGAGCGCTACATCGTCGACCGGCTGTCGGTGGTCCCCGGCGTCGCGCGCGTCAGCGTATTCGGCGGGCGCCGCGCCGCGATGCGCATCTGGATCGACCGCCAGGCGCTCGCCGCGCGCGGCCTGACGGTCGGCGACATCGAGAACGCGCTGCGGCGCGAGAACGTGCTACTGCCGGCCGGCCGGATCGAATCGACGCAGCGCGAGTTCTCGCTGCGTACCGAGGTCGGGCTCGACACGGCCGAGGACTTCCGCAACCTCGTCATCGCGCGCGGCACCGACGGCCACCTCGTGCGGCTCGGCGAAGTCGCCCGGGTCGGACTCGGCGCCGAGAACGACCGCACACTGCTGCGAACCAACGGCGTGTCGGGCGTTGGCATCGGCATCGAGGCACAGTCGAAGGCCAACGTGCTCGAAATCGTCCGCGGCGTGCGCGCCGAGGTCGGGCGCATCCGGCCCTCGCTGCCGCCGGGCGCCTCGCTGCTGATCAACGTCGATAACGGCGTGGCGATCGAGGCCGCGCTGCGTGAGGTGCTGATCGCGGTCGTGTTCGCGTTCGGCGGCGTACTGATCGTGATCTTCGGCTTCCTCGGCACCCTGCGCAGCACGCTGATCCCGGCGGTGACGATCCCGGTGTCCGTGATCGCCGCGGCCATGGTCATGTACGCGCTCGGCTACTCGATCAACGTGCTGACGCTGCTCGGTCTCGTGCTCGCGGTCGGCCTCGTGGTCGACGACGCGATCGTCGTGCTCGAGAACATCCACCGGCGCGCCGAACTCGGCGAGGCGCCGATCGTCGCGGCCGTCAACGGCAGCCGCGAGATCGGTTTCGCCGTCATCGCCACGACGCTGACGCTCGCCGCCGTGTTCGTTCCGATCAGCTTTCTGCCCGGCGACGTCGGCCGGCTGTTCCGCGAGTTCGGTCTGACGCTGGCCGCGGCGGTGATGTTTTCCGCCTTCGTCGCGCTGACGCTGACGCCGATGATGGCCTCGAAACTGCCGCCCGAGGACCGCAGCGCACACGCCGGCTTCGCGAAGCGTATCGAGGTGTTCTTCGACCGGCTCGCCGCGGCCTATGGGCGCCGGCTGCGCGCGCTGATCCGTCGGCCGTGGCTGATCGTCGGCGTCGTCGTCGGCCTGTCGGCGCTCGCGGCGCTGACTTATCGCTCGATCCCCGAGGAGTTCTCGCCGAGCGCGGATCAGGGGCGCGTGTTCATCGCGATCACGGGCCCCGAGGGTGCGAGTTTCGAGTACACCGAGGAGTACGGCACGCGCGTCGAGGAAATCGTCCGGCGCGAGATGGAAAAGGGCGACATCCAGCGCGCGACGCTACGCATGCCCGGAGGTTTTGGCGCCGACGCGGCCGGCGCTGCCAACACGGCGCGCATCATCTTGGTGCTGACCGACTGGTCGGAGCGCAAGCGCAGCGCGCGCGAGATCGCCAATTCGCTGCGCGGCGAACTGATGAAGCTGCCCGGTGTGCGCGCGGTGCCGATCCTTCCGACGAGCCTGCGCGGCGGCTTTGGCGCGCCGGTCCAGGCCGTGCTCGGCGGCCCGGACTACGACAAGCTTGCCGAGTGGTCGGCGAAGCTCACGGCGCTCGCCGAGAAGAATCCGGGGCTGCGCAGCGTCGACAACGGCTGGAAAGCGAGCAAGCCGCAGATCCGCGTCGCGATCGACCGCGATCTCGCGGCCGATCTCGGCGTCTCGCTGCAGAACGTCGGCCGTACGCTCGAGACCATGCTCGGCTCGCGCATCGTCACGACGTTCATCGACCGCGGCCGCGAGTACAACGTCATCCTGCAGGGCAGCGACGAACAGCGCGCGACCGTCACCGATCTGACCAACATTCAGGTGCGTTCGGAGCGCAGCGGCCAGCTCATCCCGCTCGCGATCCTCGTGCGCCTGACCGAGACCGCGGCGCCGACGCAGCTGTCGCGCTTCAACCGGCTGCGCGCCGTCGAAGTCGAGGCCGACCTCGCCCCCGGCTACTCGATCGGCCAGGCCGTGAAGTGGTTCGAGGAGACCGTCGAGCGCGAGCTGCCCCCCGAGGCGGTGCTGATGTGGGATGGCGAGGCCGGCGACTACGTGCGCAACACGGGTCAGCTCGCCTTCACCTTCCTGTTCGCGATCATGATCGTCTTCCTGGTGCTCGCCGCGCAGTTCGAGAGCTTCGTGCACCCGGCCATCATCATGGTCACCGTGCCGCTCGCGCTGCTCGGCGCGGTCTTCGGTCTCAAGCTGCACGGCATGAGCATCAACATCTTCAGCGAGATCGCCGTGATCATGCTCATAGGCATCGCGGCCAAGAACGGCGTGCTGATCGTCGAGTTCGCCAACCAGCTGCGCGACCGAGGCGTCGAATTCATCGAAGCCGTGATCGAGGCCTCGGTCACGCGCCTGCGGCCCGTGCTGATGACGAGCCTGTGCACGGCCTTCGGCGCGATCCCGTTCCTGTTCGCGACCGGCGCGGGCGCCGAGCAGCGCGAGCCGATCGGTGTCGTGGTGTTCTACGGCACGCTGGTGTCGGTTCTTCTGACGCTGTTCGTCGTGCCGGCGGTCTATTCGCTGGTGGCCCGTAGCACGAAGCCAAAGGAGTACACGACGCGGCTCGTCGACCGGATGCTCGGCAATACCGGTCGGACGGCCAACAGCGCCTGACCGCGGAGCGGCCGCGTCGCGGCCGTCTTCCGCCCCGCGATCAGCCGCCTGCCATGCCCGGCGCGGGCATGGCCTGCTTCCTGTAGCCGGCCGGCACCTCGAACAGCGACGCCGGCAGCGACTCCTCGGTCCAGGACCGAAGGACCGTCTCCTTGCCGGTCGGCGCGCCGTTCTGCAGACGACGGACGCGCACGGGATAGCCGTTGATCGCGCTGCGCGCCGTCTCGTCCCCGGCATTGGGCGCAGCGCCGGCGAGACCCTCGAACGTCTCGGCGAGCTGCCGGAACGTCTTCTGGAAATCCTCCTTGCCGGGCAGCGAGGCGAAGGGCACCACGCAGACCTCCTCGTAGACCTCGCCGTCGCGCAGCATCTGCCAGATCCGGCACTTGCGTCCGTCGACGGTATCACTCTTGCCGGTGTCGCGCGACGTGTAGACCTTCTTCCTGGGCGGCGCGCCGAGGCCGGCCATGTTGGCGCCCATCATCCGCTCCATCATCTCGCGCTGCTGCGGCGGCATCTTCGCCATTCGCTCCTGCATCTGCGACATCGCGGCGTTGGCCTGGTTCGCGTAGCCCTGCAGGGTCGCCTTGTCGAGCTCGCGATACTGCTTGCGCCTGTCGTCGATCACGTAGACCGTCGAGCCCTTGAGCAGCATCGCGCCACTGCGGTTGTTGACGCGCACATTCCCGTCCTGCACTAACACCACCGCAGGCTCGCCGTCGACCTGCTTCGTGGCGATGTCGCGCTCGACCGTCTCGATACGCACGCCGGCGGCGGCGCTCGCGCAGAGCACTGTGGCGGACATCGCAAAGATCATCCTCTTCATGTGCGGTCTCCTCGGGATCAGGAAATCTTGACCAGCTCGACGCGGCGGTTCTTCGCGCGTCCCTCCTCGGTCGAGTTGTCGGCGATCGGCCGGTCCGGACCGAAGCCGCTCGAGCGCAGCCGCGCCGGATCCACGCCGAGGCCGACGAGCGCGCCGAGCACCGTGCGGGCGCGCGCAGCCGCGAGCTCGCGGTTGCGTTCAGCGCTGCCGGTGCTGTCGGTGTGCCCCTCGATCGAGAGCCGGAGCGCCGGATCGGAAGCGAGCAGCTTGCCGATTTCGTCGATGACCGGCTGCGCGTCGGGCCGCAGCGTGGCGCGATCGACGTCGAAATTGATGTACAGCGCGACGCGACCCTGATCGTCGAGCGCCTTCTTCATCGCGGCCGCATCGAGGAAGCCGAGCGCCGACTGCATCGCCTGCTTCTCGAGTACGGTGACGAAGCCGATCAGCGGTACCGTGCCGCCGGCGCTGACATGGATCCAGTACTCCCGGTGGGCCGTGCGCACGAGGTAGCTGTGATGCTCGGCATCGGGTACCGGCGGCGCGGCGTTCCAGAATTTCTCCACTGCCTCGCGCCCACCGGCGGCAGCCAGCAGCGCGTCGCTGAACTGCGTCGTGCTGATGCGGCGCCCGCCCAGGGTCTGGACCGCGTTCTCGTAATTGCGATGAAACTCGATCGTCGAGTAACGCCGGCCGGATTCGAGGTTGTAGCGCGCCAGCGCGAGTCTGCCCTCGACCGGCACGAGCCGCCCCCCGGCAATGAACCAGTGGCGATCGAAGGGTTTCTGCGCGTCGGGACCCTGCAGCTCGTTGACCAGTCCCTCGGGGTCCCTGAAGAAAGGAAAAGGAGGCAGCGCCACGGTCGTGACCGGGACGCTTGCAACATCGAACCCGGACGTGTCGGACGGCAGTTGTGCCGGCGTGCCCGACTGTGTCGGCACTGCGGCGTCGACAGGCAGGCTCGCCGGCTCCGGCGGCAGGGCGCTCGCGACGCGCTGTTCGGCGGCGCGGCGCTGCTCGGCATCGGAACCGCCCGAGCAGGCGGACAGCAGCAGCGCCGCGAGCGCGAGCGATGCGACATAGGGTAGGGCCATCGGTGATCCTAGGCGGTGCACCGGACGCGACTGTGCACCAAAGCCGACCCGTTCTGCAACGACGCGCCGTCAATGTACAGGGCTAGCCAGCGGCGGCGGCGCGCGGGTAAAGTTCGGCGATGCGGTTCAGTCGCATCCGGGGCGGCGCGCCGGCAATCGGTCGCCACATGGCATCCGTCGTTGCTGTCGCAGCGGCGCTCGCTTCGCTGTCGGCCTGCGGATCGGCGGACGCGCCGGCCGAGGCCGACGTCGCCGATACAGCTCCGGCGGCGGCAGCTCCCGACGCTGCCTCCCGCAGCCGCCTTGCCGAGATACTCGAGCGCAATCGCCGCGAAGGCGAGGCGGCGCTGGCGGCCGCGCCGGCGCCACGCGCCGGGACGCCGGCCGCAGATGATCCGCTGGCGCGCAGGGCGGCGAGCAACGACCCGAAGCAGCGGCAGATGGCCGAGGCGATGCGCGCGATGCAGGAGCTCGAGCGCGTGAACCGCGACCCCAATGCCAGCGAGGCCGACAGGGCCGCGGCGCGCGAGCGCATGCTGCAGGCGTCGATCAACGCCGGGCGCCGCGACCGCAACGTGCGCCAGCCGGTCCTGAAGCTGCCGCCGGACTGGGCCGCCACCTACCGGGTCGAGCGCAACGCCAGGGAGGCCGAACTGCTCGTGCAGGTCGGCGACATCGACAACCTCGGTTTCGGCTGGCCGCCGGACTTCGACCCGTTCTCGGGCAAGTCCACCCCCGTGCATGCCTTTCCCTGGGCGCCCGAGAAAGACGACCCGCCCGGCACCGATCGCATCATGGTCAACAGTGGTGCGCCGCTGCTGGTCAGGAACCAGGACGGCTACACGCGCGAAACGTACCGGCCCGAGAATCTCCCCGAGCCGCTGACGATCGAGTTCGACGCGAAGGCCGTGCCGATAAGGGCCGTGCTGCTGCAGCTGTTCGTCGACGATTTCCAGGCGCCGGTGATGAAGACGCGGTTCCGCGTCACCCTCGACGGTCGTTCCGCTCCCGACATCGAGACCACGATCAACCGGCTCAACCAGACGGGTCCGATCGGCAAGCTCGTGACGATCAGGCTGCTGCCCGAGTACCTCGATCTGCTGGCCGATGGCAGGCTGCAGATCCTCGTCGACGACCCGGCAACCCAGGTCGGCGACGGCTTCGCGTTCGACTTCGCGCGTCTGCTGGTCAATCCCAGGGGCTTCGTCTACTCGGGCACGATTCGCGGCATCGTGATCGACGCGCAGAGCGAGGCGCCCATCGCCGGCGCGCTCGCCTCGGCCGGTAACGTGCGCCAGGCGATCACGAATGCCGACGGCCGCTTCGAGCTGCGCGAGGTGCCTGCGGGGCTTGTCGTGGTCACGGGCAGCCATCCCGACTACGTCACCGGTTCGGAGCAGAGCGATCTGCTCGCCGGCGACGAGCTCGATCTCGTGATCCGTCTCGAGCGCGCCCGCAACGACGCTCTCGCCGAGCGGCTCAAGGCCGACGGCAAGGTCGATCTGTACGGCATCTACTTCGACAGCGACAGGGCCGTCATCAAGAGCGAGTCCGAGGCCACGCTGCAGCAGGTGCTGGCGATGCTCAAGGACCGTCCCGCGCTGCGGATCGCGGTCGCGGGCCACACCGATTCGCAGGCGGCCGAGGCCTACAACCTCGACCTCTCGAGGCGGCGCGCACAGGCCGTGGTCGCCTGGCTCACTGCTCGAGGCATCGCGGGCTCGCGCCTCGTCGCGCAGGGTTTCGGTGAGTCGGCGCCGGTGGCCGACAACGACAGTCCGGCCGGGCGCGCGCTGAATCGCCGGGTCGAGATCCGCGACCTGACCCGCTGACCTGCGCGGGGCTCACCTAACAACGGAACGGTATGATGCCGAACCCCTCTCGCTCCCAGTGGCTGCCGCTGACTGCGGCGCTGATCCTCGCAGGTGCCGCGCTGGCCCCCGTCGCCGCCCGCGCGCAGACCGGCGACGCCCAGATCCCCGTCTACCGGCTCGACCTGCGCAAGGTCAACGACATTCCGCAGGGCAAGGCGGCGCTCGTCAACGGCAGCGCGAGCCCGACACCGCAGCGCTTCTTCGTCGAGAACCTGCACATGCTGATGCCGGTCGCGGTGACGCTGCGCGCCGTGAACCCTGCCGATGTGGTCAGACTCCGGGTCGTCAAGGGGAAATGGGAGCAGCCACTGCGCGAGGGCAGCACGGCGGGCGGGCAGCAGGTGCATTTCCGTTTCCGCACGCAGGGCGAGTTCCAGCTGCAGGTCGATTCGACCGCGCAGGCCGCGCCATACAAGCTCATGGTCTGGGTCGGCCCCGACATCGAACCGCGGCTGCCGGCGGTGTTCATGCCGCGCTCCGAGTTCGCAGGCGGCCGTATGCCGCTGTGGTGGTGGATCGCGGGTGGCGCGGTCGTGCTGGCCGGCGTGGTGGCGTTCTTCATCGCGCGCAGGAGGAAGGCATCATGATCATCCGCGTGCTCGCTGCAGCAGTTGCGCTCGCATTCGGTCACGCCGCGCAGGCGCAGTCGGCCTATCCCGGCGATCTCGGCAGCTTTTCGCTGCCGACGTCGCAGGGGCAGAGTCCGATCGACTGGGGCGTGCCGCCGCCAGACAGCCACAAGCAGGACGTGCGCGCCGACTACGACACGCGCACCTACGACAGTCGCCAGAAGGAAGGCGAGGCCGATGCGATCAGCGACAACCCGCGCAGCGGGGATCCGAACGCACAGGACGCCAGCAGAGGCGGTACCGGCGGCCAGCCAGGCCGCGGCGATCTGCCGCCACCCAACCCGCAGGATGGATTTCCCCCGCTCGATCCGACCGATGCCAACTACGATCCGCTCAACATGCCGGACCTCAACCGCCGTGTGCCGAGCTCCTGCGCCGAGCCCGGATCGACCTGCCGCCAGTGCGTGCTCGATGCCGAGGCCAACATCCAGTTCAACCGCCGTTACCTGCACGTGGCGTGGTCGGTGACCAAGTCCCACCTCGAGTACGCCGAGCGCATGATCCGTTTCGGTGACGCGGGTTCGAGCTTCCATGGCGCGATGGCGCTGAGCTGGCAGCTCGGTGGCAAGCCGCAGATCGAGGAGGCCGTAGAGCAGCTGCGGCAGACGTACAAGAAAAAATACCTCGACTACATGCAGAACATCCGGCGCTCGCTCGACAAGCTCGCCGCCTGCGAGCAGGACAACTTCGCGACGCAGGACCTGTACGCGCAGTACGCCAACCTTTACTACGACATGCTCGAGGCTCGCTACCGCGAACCGGACTAGCCGGCCCGGGGCTGCGGAGCCGCACGCAGCCGCCCGGCTGGCCGTTTCAGCGCCGCAGGCGCCGCGCGCTAGCGCGCAGCAGCAGCCGCGAGTAAAGGTCGTGACAGCGCAGCAGCGCGCGGTGCCGCCAGCCGCCGCCTGCCCCGCGCTGCTCGATCGCTGAGCCGAGATACAGCCGCGTCGCGTCGCCCGCAGGTTCGGCCATCAGCCACGTGGCCGTGCGCTCCATCCCGAGCAGGATCTGCGTGTCGCTGCGCGCCTCGGTGACCCAGGCCAGGAAGCGGTCGCTGTGGCCATCGGCCAGCGCACGGGCCTGTGCGTCGGTGGAGGCGTGGCCGAGCACGCGCGCGAGGATCCAGCGCTCGAGCCGGAACAGCGGCGTCGTGAAGAACGCGGCGATGAAGTCGGCCAGCATCACCCGCCGGTCGATACGCAGCACGTAGCAGTCGGTGAACGCGCCGACGGCGCGCCGCGACTGCAGCAGCGCATGGTCGGGCAGCGCGATGCGGCGGACGGCGGTCATGCGGCGACGATGCTACGGCGCGGGGTGCGGTCGCGGCTACGTCCGGCCACGAAGCCAGGCCCGACTGTCCCGCGCCCGTCAGCCCGCCATCCGCTCGGCGACGGCGCGCGCCGCGCGCTCCCCCGACTCCATCGCCGCTTCCATGCCGACCTCGAGCAGGCGCAGATGTTCGCCCGCGAACCACAGCCGCTGGTGTGGCTTGGCCATCTCGCGCGTCCAGTCGAACGCGCGACCGGGTTGCAGCTGGTAGCTGCAGCCCTGCGCGCCTGGTGCCTGCAGCCACGAGTGCGCGCCGACGAACTCGAGCTTGCCGCGCGTCGACGGGCGGATGCGCTCGATTTCGGCGATCGCGAAGCGGCCGCGCTCGGCTACCGGCATCGAATCGAGGCGGCGTGCGTTGTCGCTGAAGGCGAGCGCGCTGATCAGCTCGCGCGAGCCGTCCGCCTCGATCTGCTGGCGGATCAGGTTGAAGGCGCCGTCGGTCCACATCGACGCCTCGATACCGTCCTGCTCCCAGTAGGGCGCGCGGACGCGCAGCCAGACCTGGCTCTGGTTGCCATACGGCATGTTGCGCACGGCGTCGGCCTGCGCGCCGCGCAACCCCGGCCGGATGTCGATCTGCCGCAGCACCGTGAACGGGACTGCGGCGATCGCGAACCGCGCGCGGAAGCGCGCCCCGCCTGCACAGCGCACGCTTACGCCGCGGCCGTCCATCTCGATGCGGGTGACGCACTGGCCGAGGCGCAGCCGATCGCCGACCGTCGCGGCCATCGCTTCGGTGAGCCGCGAGGTGCCACCGACCACGTGCTGCGAGGTGATCGCGGCCCGCTCGTACGGGTCCCTGCCCTTCATCAGCGCGGGATCGGGCTGCGCGATGCCGATCCTGCCCCGCGTCGCCTCCTGCAACATGCGCAGCACCGAGAGCTTCTCGAGCGGCCGGCCCTGCGAGGTTCGGATGATCTGTTTCGCGGCTGGCGAGGCGCCCTGCCGATCCAGCCATTCGGCGAGCGAGAGATCGTAGGCGCGCGCCTCCGGCTGCAGCCAGCCGTCCGGCGTCGTGAACGGCGTACGTGCCTCGACGTAGAAGCTGCCGAGCGCATGCGGCGGCACCTCGCGCTCGACGCCGACCGTGCGGTTGTGCGGCGACGTGACCCAGTCCTTCCCCGCGATCAGCGTGTCGTTCATGACGAACGAGTAGGGCGCGTTGACGTGCGCGCCTGCGCCGAGCTTCACGCCGAGCCGGCTCGCCGTGTCGAGCACGCGCGCGTAATCGCGGCCGATCTGAGCGCCGCCGAGATCGGGTGCGCGGTGCCAGGCGTCCATCGTCAGGCAGCGGCCGCCCGGCCGGTGCTCGCGCTCGAGCACTACAACCCTGGCGCCGAGCTCGGCGAGCAGCATTGCCGCATACAGGCCCGCGAGGCCGGCACCGACGATTATCACGTCGTCCCGGGACTGCAGCGACCACGCCCGGGTCGCGGCGGCCGCGGCCGTTGCGCCCGCAGCGGTACAGAAGCGGCGCCTTGTCACTGAACAGCGCACGGTGCGCCACTGTACCGCACGCACACGCCCCACGGGCGCGGATCGGCCACCGCGCCGCCCTTGGCCACGCCTGGCACCGCCCCTCCGGCGCGCCCGGGCGCCGATTTGACAAAAGCTGTTCCTCGTCATAGAGTTAACTCAATTGGTCATATTCCGCCTCGGCCCCTGTGCCCGGTGGAAGGTGCAAGTACCTGAAAAGTAAGAAACAGATCGGGGATTCCAGCCATGACTGCACACACCCTCAATGTGATCGCGCTCACGGTTTCCGGCCTGCTTGCGGCCTCCGCCGCCTTGGCCGATTCCAGCGTTGAACTTAAGGGGAAGATCCAGAGCGTCTCCCACGCCACCGGCAAGGTCGTCGTGGATGGGAGGGTGGCGTATGTGGCCCGGGCGGAGTTGGGGGTAGTTTCTCAAGCGGCTTCCGCAGCGGGCCTTACGGAGGCGCACGCGGAGACCATCGTCGACGTCTTCCAACTCCGTAAAGGGGTGGCCGGCATCACCGGGGAGCACTTGGCCGGCATCACCGGGGAGCACCTGGCCGGCATCACCGGGGAGCACCTGGCCGGCATCACCGGGGAGCACTTGGCCGGCATCACCGGGGAGCACTTGGCCGG
>CAZAWM010000103.1:0-11064 GCA_964488605.1 uncultured Steroidobacteraceae bacterium
GGCCAACGCAGCCTGACTCAAGACCGGAAGCCTCCGGTGAAGCCGGGGCGGTTCATTGGTGGCATTCAGCAGCGTCTTGCCCAGCCCATTGCGCTCCAGCAGATGCCGGAACTCGCAGTTCGTCGTCTCGTCGGGCGCCGCCTCCACCCCAAGATTGATCCCCGCGAATTCGCGCATCGCCTCCGAGTTGTACAGCGCTCTTCCACAGCAGGATCGGAGAGGTTAACCACCGCTGCAGGAAGTAGATGCGCAGCAGTCGCTCCAGCGCGACCGGCGGGAGGCCGCCCGAGGCACCACCGCACTTCGGGTACACCGGCTCGATTGCCTCAGCCAGCTCCTTCCAGGGCATGGTTCGCTCCCGCTCCTCGAGGAACTTCGCCCGGCGCGTGGCCTTGCCGAACTTCTCAAAATCACCCCGCGTCTGCTACTTCATTGGCCCGGCCCTCCGCATACCAATGTTCCATCAGATCGGCCGGGTACATCAGAGTTTCCCTAGCGCTGGATCCACTCGAACAGTCTTCACGAACGCGGCGACGTCTCCTCGAGATAAGCCCGGGCGGATGACGGGCGCGACCATCAGCGACCGCGATTCCGTCGAGCGTGGCCCGGAGGATCGCCGGGGCGTTTAGCTTAGAGGCTTCGCCAACGCTCCGGAATGTCATCGAGCACCGCCGCGCGCAACACACGCAGCAGTTCCGACGGTGGCCACGCTTTCACATCGACCGGCCGGCCGTCGTACTCCAGACTCTGATATGCACGAATATCGCGGCCCGCCGGAAACTCATCACAGTTGCCATTCTCGAGATAGAAAAACATGCTGTCGTCCTGCGCCTGCCAGCCCGAGGCGAACTCTTCGCGATTCCACAGCAGGCGGTTTTGCCGGATCGCGTTGCGGCGATGGAGGCCCACCGACACCACCACGCCAGGCGCGCGGCGCAGCGTCCGGCGCATCTCGTCCTCCCATCCCGGGCGCGGTGCCGCCCAGTTCACTTCCGCGATGCGCTTGTGCCAGTAGCCGAGTACGTCGGCCTCGAGCGCCGACGGCTGCACGCACGATGCCACGCGACCCTCGAACACGTAACCTATCCACTTCGGCTCCGGCCGGATGGACAGCAATGTCGCGAGCACGCCGAGCGTCGCGACTGAATACAACAGACGCCATTGCGTGCGCGCCGCAGGCTTGACAAGTGCGCAGAGGGCCCAAAGCAGCACGCCCAGCACCGCTCCCGCCGGACCCGAAATGAAGATGCCGATGGCCGGACCCAGGTTTGCATCCGGCGCCAGAAGCATGGGCCCAACGAAGCCCGCGAGGAAGCCTGCGATGCCAAGGACCAAGATCCACTTGACGCCAGGCGGAGTGTCGAACCGGTCGCTCATCGCGAATTCAGAACCAGAAGATGCACATCACGCCCAGCAGACTGTACACGCCGATCATCATCCAGTACTCGCCCGGCTCCCCATCACGCGACACGGTCTTGCGCGTCCAGCGGTCCTTGCCAGTGACCTCGCCACGGTAGAGCGACCAGGCGACATAGAGAAGAAGGCAGACCCCGAGCAAACGGAACATGGGCTCAGATCCCGCGGCAACGTGGAAACCTTACCCCGAAAAGCACCGTACCGATGAGCTCCGTAAAAACTAGGGTGCTTGCCGCCGACGGTACGCGCCCGGCGACACTCCCATATGGCGTGTGAACGCGCGCGTGAACGTCGACTCCGACTCGTAGCCGACCTCGGTGGCGATACGACCGATCGGCGTCGGTGACTCTCGCAGCTTGCGGCAAGCCAGCAGCATGCGCCAGTGCGTGAGATACGTCATCGGCGGCATGCCCACTGTGCGGGTGAAGCGCTCTGCGAACGCGGAGCGTGACAGCAGCGCCTCCTCCGCCAATTGATCCGTCGTCCACGGATGCGCGACGCGCCCGTGCAGCGCCGCGAGTGCGCGCGCGAGCGGCGGATCGCGCAAAGCCGCCAACCAGCCGGTGGCCTGCGGCGGCAGCGCCTCCATGAACTCGCGCACCGCCTCAACAAACAGAAGCTCGGATAACCGAGCCACCAGACCCTGCGCACCGACTTGCTGTGCAGTATGCGTACGGGCGGCGTATTGCAGCGAGCTTTCAAACCATCCGGCGCAGGCCCGTTCATGCATATTGCAGACCAACAGCGGCGGCAGCGCCTCGAGCAGCGGGTGTTCTCGCACCGCGCTCGCGAGATAACCGCACACGAAGCGCGAGCACACCGCGCCATCGCCGAAGTCGATGTAAGCCAGTTCGCCGGCGCCGACCCTGCGAATCAACGGCTCGGCCGGCTGCGGCGGAAGCGTCAGATCGCTGCCTACCAGGTGGCGGTCGTTGCGCGCGATCACGATCAGATCGCCCGCCGTGCAATGACGCGCAGGCGCGCCGTCGACGCGCATTCGATCTCGCGGACGCCCTGATTCACGCGGTCGGCCCGGGGCGGCCGCCACGGCTTTCGCCTATCCACTGCGCTGTGCGCGCAGGCCGTTCTCGATGCCGCTATCGGCGATCCTGAAGGGCTGCGCACGATGCGGGCAGATGGCGGAGCGCAGCTTGCGCTACCGCAGCGAGGTGTCATCGCCTCAGGCAGAACTGTGGGTCGCTTGAAGCAGCGCCTCACGATTGAGCTTGTCCATCCTGAGGACCGCCAGGTTCATCCGCTCGGCGGCAGTACGGTCGGGGCCTTCGTCGATGTTCAGAACGAACTCCGGGACGATCTGCCAGGACACGCCGAAGCGGTCCTTGACCCAGCCGCAGGGCTGCACATGTCCCCCTGCGGACAGGGCTTCGTGCAGGCCGTCGATCTGCGTCTGGGTGTCACAGTTCACGTAGAGCGAGAAGCTCTCGTGGAATTTGCCGAAGTAACCGCCACCGTTGAGCGCCAAAAGCTCCATGCCGTTCAGATGGAATCGAATGGTCTTGACCGCGCCGGCCGGCCCGGGCAGTTGCTCGTGCGGTAAGCCGTGCAGGCGCTGCACGGTGTCGATCTCGGCCTGTCAGAACGTGGTGCGGGCCAACTCCCCGGCATGGTTGAATACCGAGCGGAAGAGTTCGATGTAAGTGCGGACCGCCTGTTCGGTCTGCTCGGCATCGGCAAAGGCGAGGCAAGGAAGGATGGGCTTCACGAGCGGGCCTCCTGGTCTTCGAGGGCGTGGGGCGCGGAGTGGTGCTCGTGGGCGATGAGCCACTGGCCATCGCGCTTGACGAGCCCCAGGGTCAAGCGGCACACGGGTGAGGGCGAGCCGCCGATGCGCAAGAGTCCCGTGGCGAAGGCCACGTCCGCTCCCGCCGTCACCCGTAGGTCGTCGATCACGAACACCTTGGGGTCGGGCTGGCCGTAGCGGAAGAACAGCTCCCAGGTGCGACGGTAGGCATTGAGCCCGCGCGACTGCAAGGGTTCGGGCACATCGAACATCACGATGTCCTCGCTGTGATGCGCGAGGATGCCTGCCATGTCACCGGCCTGGATCGCGCGCTCCCAACGACGGATCAGGGTGAGCACCTCGTCCTGTGCCCTTTTCCGGGCCGCGAGCGCTTGCGCCAGTTCGGCGATGCGTTCGAGTTCCTGACTGCGGGCATAGGTGTCACGCCAGGCTTCACCGTCCGGATCGATCGCAAGGTCGCCCATGCGGAAGTCGATGCGAACGCCACCGCGCGTCTCGCTCAGGCGGAACCCGTAGGTGACCTCCCCCGCAAGCGCCTCGCGTGGCCAGTCCGGGGCGTGCAGTTCCATCACCCACCGGCGCCGGGGCTCGAGGGCGGCGATGCGACCGACCAAATACGCCTGCCCCGCGGTGTTGCACCATGTGAGGAGCGTACCCACGCGCAGCGGCGACTCGTCGCCAAACTCCGGAACCACTTCCATCCACTGTCGCAGGTACTGCGGCTCGGTGAGCACCGTCCATAGGCAGGCGCATGGCGCCGCCACCTCCAGGGAGCGCTCCGCGATCAGCGTTTGCCGTTTCATTGCGCTGGAATCTCCGGCTCCACCAGCCGGGTGAGCAGTTCGAAGGACTGCTGCCACCCCAGGCGGCAGGCCTCGGGCGGGATGGCATCGGGCAGCCCGTCCTGCTCCACTGTCAACTCGGTGCCGCAGGACACCGCGCGCAGGGTGTAGGTGGTGAGCATCTCGCCGGGCAGCTTGTCATCCTCGAAGCGGTCGGTGGCAACGAGCTTCTCGTTCGGCACGATCTGGCGATAGCTGCCGCCGAAGCTGTGGCGCTGGCCGTTGCCCAGGTTGATGAAGCTCATGCGGTAGCGTTCGCCCACGCGCAGATCGAGCTCGTGCACCTCGGCGACGAAGCCGTCGGGCGGGTTCCATTTGACGATCGCGGCCGGTTCGGTCAGCGCGCGCCACAGGCGCTCCGGCGGGGCCCGAAACACGCGCACCTGGGTCAGGGTGCAGGGCATGGCCGTCATCTCCTCTTGCGCTTGATGGATGGAAGCAGCACCTGCACGTAGCGCTTCAGATGCGCGATGGCGTCGAGCGCGGCCTGCGGGTCGTTCCAGGCCTTGGCGAGGACGAAGCCGCCTTGCAGCACGGCCTGAGTGTGGCGGGCCAGGCTCTCGGCGCTCCAGTCAGCCTCGGGCGCGTATTGCGCCTTGGCTGCCTCGATGGTGGCGATGAGGGTCTGCACGTGCGCCTCGATGCCGGCGCCGCAGGCCGCTTGCAGCGCCGGATGGCTGGCGAAGGTCTCCTGCACCAGCGTGCCGAGCAGGCAGGTGAATTCGGGAATCGACCCGCGTACCAGCTCGGCGCGGAAGTCGAGGTAGGCGAGCAGCCGCTCGCGCGGGTCTGGCGCCTGCCAGTACGGGGCAGCGGCGAACAGCGCGCCGGTGGTGTCGTTCCAGTGCGCGATCGCAGCCAGCGCGGCGGCTTCCTTGCTGTCGAAGTGATGGAAGAAGCTGCCCTTGGTGACGCCGGCGGCGGCGCACAGATCGTCCACCGTCGTCGCGGTGTAGCCCTTGGTGCGGAACACGCCGAGCGCAGCGTCCAAGATGCGCTGGCGCGAGTCCTGCCCACGGGCGGTGACGGCGGCCTTGCTCATAGGTGGGTCGTCACGGCTGGCGCCGCATCCCAGAGGTCGTGTGCGCCATCCACGTAGGTCACCGGCAGTGCAGCGAGTCGCTCTGGCGTGAGCCCGTCCAGGCAGGCGACGTTGACCGCCACGCCCTGTCCGTCGGCACTCTCCCCTAAAGGCTTGACTCCGCAGCGGGTGCAGAAGCGGTGCCGGATGCGGCCAGCGCCGAAGCGGTAGTCGGCGAGATCCTCCTCACCCTGCAGCAGGCGGAACTGCGCCGCCGGCACGAAGATCAGCCAGAAACGCGTCTTGGCGCAGATGGAGCAGTTACAGCGCACGGTGCCGGCCTCGAGATCGGCCTCGACTTCGAAACGCACGGCGCCGCAGTGACACGCGCCGGTGTAGGTCGCCATGGTCATCGTCATGCCATACCGATTGATTGGTTTGAATCATCCTAAACCGACTAATCGGTATCGTCCAGGGCGGCCGACCGATATACGCGGATCGCGGCAGCCGATGACTCAGAACCCGTCGAACCTGATCAACATGCGCTCCACCTGACGTTGGGCACGTGTTGCCCGCTCATCGACGCGCTCCACGAAACCTAACCCGTCGCGCGCACCCGACCCTTATTCCGCCCCTCGAGGTTGAACCGCCCCGGCTCTCCCGGGATGCTCCATTCCTTGAGTTGATGGAAAAATGGGAACACCGAGCAGATGTTCAGTGGAAGCACGGGAGCGGGCGGTGCGCCTGGTGCGGGAGCAGCAGCATGAGCACGGTTCGCAGTGGGCGGCGATGGAGCCGATCGCCGGCAGGATCGGCTGTACCGCGGAGACGCTGCGTAAGTAAGTGCGGCGAGCCGAGCGTGACAGCGGCCTGCGGGCGGGGCTGACGGCACGGTCAAGCCGGTCAAGGCAGCCAGTACGCCGGCGTACCGAAAACGGGTCGGCCAGTGGCGACGGTCGCCAAGCAAGCGTGCGTCACCTCTGCGATGGGACGCCGTGGTGGGTCGCGAACTCACCGGCCATGCGTCCGCCGTCGACCGTCAGTTCGACTCCCGTGACGTGCTCGGCGGCATCGCTCGCGAGGAACACGACGGCCGCACCGATGTCGCGCGGGTGGCCGAGTCGGCCCAGCGGCGTCGTCTCGATGTTGCGCCGGACGAACTGCTGCGCACCCTCGAGTCCATAGAGCTTGATCGCTCCCGGCGAGGGCTTGTCGCCCTCCTCGAACAGCACACCCGGATGGATCGCATTGACGCGGATCCGCCGCCCGCCCGCGCGCCCTTCGAGCGCGGCGGCGCGCGCCAGTTGCGTTGTACCGCCTTTCGCGAGTGAGTACGCAGTCGAGTTCGGCGAGCCACGCAGCGCGTTGAGCGCCGAGATGTTGACGATCGCTCCGCGCCCATCGGCATGGCGATCCATGAGCTCGAACGCACAGCGGATGCCGAGGAACATGCCGATCACGTTGACGCCAACGAGAAAATTGACGTCCTCTAGTGTCAGTGCCTCGAGCGGGCGCAAGCGCGACACGCCGGCATTGTTGACCAGTATGTCGAGCCGCCCCTCGCGTGCCAGCAGGTCGTCGCGGACCGCGTGCCAGTCCTCCTCGCTCGTCACATCGTGGGTCAGGAAACGTGCGGAGCGGCCAGCCGATGCCAGGCGCGCGAGCGTCTCGTCCGCCCCCTCCCGATTGCGGCCGGTGAAGACGACGCGCGCACCGGCACCGACGAGCGCCAGCACCGTCGCGCGGCCGAGGCCGGCCGTGCCGCCGGTCACGAGCGCGATCTTGCCGTCCAGCAGGCCCACACTCAGCTCGCCAGGAAGCCGCCGTCGACCGGCAGATCCGCTCCGGTCATGTAGGCCGCTCCCTCGCAGGCCATGAAGCGCACGGCCGCCGCGATCTCGTCGACCGAGACCACCGGCGCGCGCGGCAGCAACGATCCATCGGGCCAGTGATCCGAGTCGCCCTCGATGCGTCCGGCGAGGACCACGTTGACAACGACGCCGTCGCGCGCCCGGGCGCACTCGAGCGCGGCCGATTTGGCCGACATCAACAGTCCGCGCGACGCGGCACAAAGCGCTGCGACGCCTGGCGCGGCCACCCTTGCCAGCACCGAGAGGACATGCACGAGCACTCCGCCACCGGCCGCACGCAGCGCGAGGATCGCCTGCTGCTGCGCGAGCCAGCCCGCGGTTCCATGATCGACGAAAGATGCTTCGAACGCACCTCGCGAGGTCGAATCGAGCTTCGAGCGCGTCACGTGATGGCGCGCGAGCACGACGATCGCCGGCGGCCCTAGCGAGTCTGCGCAGCGCTCGAGTGCCTCGCGCCACGAAGCGGCGTCGAGTACGTCGATCGGTGCCGTCGCGCCGGCCTCGAACACGGTCGTGCCCCCGGCGCGAAACAGCGTCGCGACGGCCCGGCCGACGGCGTTGTCGACACCGGCGACGAATACCGGGCGCGCGCCACCGTCACTGTTTCGGGCCGCTGTGGCCATGGTCTCTCCGAGGGGTCGGCTGTTCGAGGATAGCTCAGCGCGCCGCGCCACGGGCTCCGGCGATGACCGAGGGAATCCGCCTCGCGGGCAGCGCGGCGAGCCGGGCGATGTGCGGCGCCGAATCCGCGCCAATAGCGTCACCCTCACCGGGCAGCAACTCGTAACCGCGCTCCCAGGGCATCACGGCCTCGAGGCCGCTGGTCGTCTCGCGCAGCCTCGGCATGATGGCCGGCACCGCGCGGTCGCGTTCGGCCGGGAGCATTGCCTCCAGCGTGCCGTGCGCGAGCAGACTAAGCCGCAGATCCTCGAGTACGAACAAGGTGGGCGGCGAGACCGGCAGCGAGCCGTCGAGCGCGCGGCGCACGGCGGTGACGGGATCGAGCCATTCGTGCTCAACGAGTTCCTTGCCATCCAGGACGATGGGCGTCTCGATCGCGGCCTGCGCGACATAGAAACGCGTATCGAAGCGTCGCTCGGCCGCAGACGGCGTGATCCAGCGTGACCATAGTTGGAGCCGCAGCGGAGTCAGGCGGATGCCACACTCCTCGAGCAGCTCGCGACAGGCGGCGTGACGAAACGCCTCATCGACGCTACGCGGGATCGCACGCAACGGATCGACCCGGTCCTCGGACTCGACGCGCCCGCCGGGAAATGCCCAGAGCCCGCCCATGAAGGAGAGTCCAGGGTGGCGCTGGACCAGCAGGACTTCGGCGCACGTCGCGGCGCCTCGCAGCAGCAGTACGGTCGCGGCGTCGATCATGGGCCGGCACGCTGCGCCGCCGTGAAGACCGCGTCGAGCGCTGGCCAGTGGACCTGCTGACCCTCCCGCGCGATCAGCTCGGCGCGACTGTCGCGGCGCCAGCTCGACTCACGCAGCGTCAGCGGGCCACCTTCGTGCTGGGCCAGCAGCCAACGATCCTCGGCGACGCGCAGCACGGCCTTGAAACGCGCGAACCCGCGCACGGCCGGACCGAGCAGGCCGACGACCCGCGCCTCGTCGAAACAGACGGCCGGTCCAAACCACCAGCTTGCTCCCGCCCTCCCAAGGTGTCGCAAAGCTCGGCGCTCGCCGCCGACGATACTGACCGCATCGGCGCCGTCGAGATCGCGATGCTCGCCATGCACGTGATCGGCCGGCCTCACGCGTGGCGCCACAGGGTCAGCCGACCGACTCGTGGTCGACGCGGCGGTGCGGCCCGCAGCGCGACCGGCTTCGAGCGCCGCGCGTGGCAGCACCCCGCCAACACTGGTCCCGAACCACGCCTTGACCGGACTGGCGCGCGCGACCAGCGACGCGAACGCCTCGAGGTGCGACTCGTCAGCAAGATCGGCTTTCGTGAGGACGAGCGCATCGCCGATGTCGATCTGGTCACGGAGCAGCGGGTCGGAACCCTCGAGCGCGGCGCCGAGACGCGCCGGATCGACCAGCGATACGACACCTTCGAGCCGCAACTGACCCGCCGACTCGAAGGCGAGCAGCTCCTCGACGATGCCTGCCGGGTGGCCTATCCCGGAGGGCTCGACGAGCAAGCGTGCCGGACGCACCGCGCCGACGAGCCGCTGCAGGTTGCGCCGGAAGTCCTGCTCGCCCGTGCAACAGAGACAGCCGCCGGGAACCAGACGCACGTCATACGCGCCGCGCGCTGCCGCGGCGACCGTCAGCGCATCGATGCCAGCTTCACTGTATTCGTTGAGCAGCACGACCCAGTTCTCGAGTGGCGGCTTGTCGGCCAGGAGCCGCGCGATCAGCGTAGTCTTCCCGGCGCCGAGCGGGCCGGTGATCACGTGCGCCGGAATCGGCGCCTGGGCCTGCGGCGGTGGCATCACCTGCCCTGGCCGTCGAAGGTCGTCAATGCGCCATAGAGCTCCGGCCGGCGATCACGAAAGACGCCCCAGCTGCGTCGCTGCGCTTCGATCTCGGCCAGATCGAAGCTGGCGATGAGCACGGCGTCGCCCTCCTCGCCCGCCTCGGCGACCTTGTCACCTGTCGCATCGGCGATGAACGACGAGCCGTAGAAGCGGATGAACAGGTTCTCGGGGTCCTGGAGCGAACGCTCGACCCCCCAGCGGTTTGCGGCGACGAGTGGCATCATGTTGGCCGCGGCATGGCCCTGCTGCGTGCGCTGCCAGTGGTCGCGCGAGTTGACCGGAGGGGCCGGCGGCGGCTCGGAGCCGATCGCGGTCGGGAACATCAGTAGTTCGGCACCCTGCAGCGCGAGCGTGCGGGCCGTCTCGGGGAACCACTGGTCCCAGCAAATGGCGACGCCGAGGCGTGCAAAACGGGTCGCGAACACGCGAAAGCCGGTATCGCCGGGACTGAAGTAGTGCTTCTCCTGATAGCCGGGGCCATTCGGGATGTGAGCCTTGCGGTACAGGCCGAGCACGCTGCCGTCGGCATCGACGATCGCGATGCTGTTGAAGAAGGCCTGGCCGGCGCGCTCGAAGAAGCTGATCGGCAGCACCACACCGAGCTCGCGCGCGAGGCCGCGAAAGTGCCGCACGGCCGGGTTGTCCGCGAGTGTGGTCGCGAGACGCAAGTGCCGTGCATCCTGCTCGATGCAGAAATAGGGCGTCTCGAACAGCTCCTGCAGCAGGATCACCTGCGCGCCGTCGGCCGCGGCGCGGCGTACGAGCGCCTCGGCGCGTGCAATATTGGCGCGCGTATCCCAGTCGCAGGCAAACTGCGTGGCGGCCACGGTGACATAACGCGATGGCACCACGAGGTGCGGGGGGTGGACGGGCATCGGTGACTCCCGCAAGAGCGTCCGCGGAAGTGTAGGGCCTCGGCGCTGCTAGTGCAGCCAGCGCGGTGGCGGGGTGTCCGGCGCCTGCGGGAACAGCACCTGATCGAGCGCCTGCACGTAGATCGCCTCCTCGGCCGGCCCGGGCACGAGCACGTGGCCGTTCAGAAGCAGGTTCGGTACGTTCTGCACACCGAGTGACTGTAGCCGCTGCTCTTCGGCAAGCACGACCGCAACCGATGGGCTGTCGTCCGCGACCGTCTCGGCGGGCGGCGCCGCCAGCGGCGTAGCAGGCGGGAAGCCGCGCGCATAACGCTCGATCATCGGCTCCGCTAGTCCGCATTCGCGTGCGATCGCGAGCAGCTCGGTCTCGAGACCGATGTCGCGGCCCTGCTCGAAATACGCGCGGAAGATCGCATCGGCGACCTCGACGTGGCGTCCCTCGGCAGCAGCGGCGAGCACGAGCCGGTGCGCGTGCAGGGTATCCGGCACGACGCCGATGCGCGCAAAGTCGAAATGGATCCCGAGGTCGCGGCCCGCCTCCTCGAGGCTGCGCTCGGCGAACTCGACGGTGATCCCGGCCGGGAGGCGCTGCGCGAGATGGGCCTGCCAGACGGCACCTCGGGCCGCCGGTCGCGGCAACCGGAAGCCATGCCAGCGCAGCAACGGCGGCGCCGCCAGTCCCTGCACGGCGCTCAGCGCGCGCGCGATACGGCGCACGCCGAGGAAGGACCACGGACACGTGAAATCGGCCACCACGTCGAGGACCAGGCCCGCGGGCGGACGAT
>CAZAWM010000104.1:0-887 GCA_964488605.1 uncultured Steroidobacteraceae bacterium
TCAGCCGCTGGTGTCGCGCGGCGAGCTGCTCGAGCTCGTGCGGCGCGATGCGTTATCCGTGATCGGCCTGTCGATCGGCTCCGACGCGCGGCTCGAGTCGCTCGCCGAGACGATTCGACAGGTACGCCGCGCATCGCGCAATCCGCGGATCCGGGTCATGGTCGGCGGTGCGCCGTTCGTCGATCGACCTGATCGCGTCGCCGAAGTGGGCGCCGACAGCACGGCCGCCGACGGTGAGCAGGCCACGCGCGTGGCGGAGGGGCTGCTGGCTGCGGCATCTGCGAGTCCGTCGTGACGCGCCAAAGTGTCATAGAATCTTCCGTTTGCTCACCTGCCTGCGAGCTTCGCGAGGTGCCTGGACGGTAGCCTGTGACCAGCATCCCTTCGACGTCATTCAATTCGCCCAGAAAGTGGCTCGGCGGACTCGATGCAGACAGCACTGGGCGTCTGATTGCGGCGGCTGCCGACGTGGCGCTGGTCATCGACCGCAAGGGCGTCATCCGCGACGTGGCCTTCGGTAACGAGGAGCTCGCGCAACTCGTCGATGGCTCGTGGATCGGACAGGCTTGGTCGGACACGGTCACGGCCGAGAGCCGCCCAAAGATCGACGCGATGCTGCGCGACGCGCAGTCAGTGGCCCGTGCGCGTTGGCGCCAGGTCAACCATGCGGCCGGTCCCACCGGCCTGCCGGTGGTCTACAACGCCGTCGAGGTCGGCGAAGACGGGCGCGTCATCGCCGTCGGCCGCGATCTGCGCGGGGTTTCGGTGCTGCAGCAGCGTCTGATAGAAGCCGAGCAGGCGATCGAACGCGACTATCACCGGCTGCGCCAAGCAGAGACGCGCTACCGGTTGCTGTTCCAGGTCTCCTCGGAGGCCGTGCTCGTGCT